>JAFRXS010000208.1 GCA_017443405.1 Clostridia bacterium
CGGAGCGACGGCAAGCCGCCGCAGTGATATTTGCCCTGACGGGCAAGTGATATTGCCTGCGGCAGTGATATGCGCTTCGCGCGTGATATGTGCCTTCGGCACGTTGAGGGCGGGGCTCCGCCCTCACCCGTTTATATAACAACGCGGAGCGTTCCGAAATGCCCGAAGGGCAATTCACGACCGCAGGTCAATTCATGCCGTCAGGCAATTCACGCCGCAGGCAATTCACGCGCCGAAGGCGCCGGCGCAAACTCTCGCCTGTCGGCTCGGTCAAGTGCTTCTCATCCTGCGGATGAGAGGTCTCCCCCGGAGACCCGCACCGCAAAGCTCAAAACCCGGCCTATGCCCGCTTCCTTTCGTACAGCGCGTGGACGTATTTTATGTCCGTCCCGCCCTCGTCTATGACCGTGCGGGTCCATTCTGCGGGATCGAATTCGGGGAAGTAGACGTCCGCGGTGCAGTCCTCCGCGTCCGCTTCGGTCAGGTACATGCGGTCGGCGCGGTCGATGAAGAACTTATAAATCGAGGCGCCGCCGATGATGAAGACCTCGTCCTCGTCCTTTACAAGGTCGAGCGCTTCGTCCGGGTCCGTCAGCGTTATGACGCCGGGAGCCTCGAACAGGGGAGGGAAGGTCAGGACGATGTTCTTCCTGCCGGGCAGGGCCTTGGGGAGGGAAAAGAAGGTGTTCCTGCCCATTATGACGCTCTTGCCCATCGTCACGCGCTTGAAGAACGGCAGATCGCCGTCGAGCTTCCAGATAAGATCGTTGTTTTTGCCGAGCTCGCCGTTTTTGCCGACGGCGGCTATCATCGAAAGTATCATAATAATTCCCTCATTTTCAGGTCGCTATCGGGAACAGCAGCTTGCCCATGTGCTCGTAGCCGATGAGCTTCACGTCCTTACAGTCGCGTGAGTTGTCGAAGTCGAAGAAGTCTTTTACCTCCGGGTTCAGCCAGAGCTGCGGCGCGGGCAGGGAGCCGTTCTTTTCAAATCGGGAGAGCTGCTCCTTTATCGGGTCGATCTGGTTGACGTAGATATGGGCGTCCTTGATGCTCCAGAAGAGCCTGCCCGGCTTGAGTGAGCACACCTGCGCGAGCATCGACAGCAGCACGGAATACTGCGTGACGTTGAACGGCAGACCCAGCGGCACGTCGCAGCTGCGCTGATGCACCCAGGCGTTGAGCGTCCCGTCGGTCACGTCCCACTCGCTGCTCCAGACGCAGGAGGGCAGTACCGCGGTGTCGAGATAGTCGTTCTGCCACAGGGACATGACCATACGGCGGTCCTCCGGATTGTTTTTCAGCTTGTCGATGAGGTTTTGAGTGAGACCGAATTTGCGGACTATCCAGCCGTAGGCGGTGCCGATCGTGTGCGCCCACTCTTTGCCGAAATCCTTGCGGACCTGCGTCTTTACGAGCTTTCCGTCCGGACCGGGGAGCATCTGCTCGGCGGTCCAGAAGCCGTCCCCGTCGATCTCCCACTCGTTCCAGATGTTGACGTCCCTTTCCCGGAGCCACCGGACGTCGTTCGACTGCGCCTGATATATCCACAGCATCTCGAGCACCGCCTGGCGGATGAAAAGCTGCTTGGTCGTGAGTATCGGGAACTCTTCCGAAAGATCGAACTCAAAGCTGTAAGCCGGCAGCTTCACGGTGTCCGTTCCGGTGCGGTTGCGCACACGGCGGCCGTCGGTCAGTATCCTGTCGCACAGGCCGAGATACATTTCATCCCATTTAGACATATCGAGCGCCCCTTTTCGGTTTTTTGTCATTGTATCATATCGCCGCGGCTATTGCAAGAATCAGAAACCGCGGCGGCTCGGCGATAGGTTTTCTTCGGGAGGTTACAAATTGTAATTTTTTTTGAAAAACAGCCCCGTACCCCTTGAATTCCGCTTTGATATTTGGTAATATATCAGCAATGATACTATAAGTATAAGTGCGATCATTCGATCCTGTTCAAAGACGAGCGACGGGGACTGAGGATTTGAGGATATACAGAATAAACGGCTCAGGACCTCTTAATGGAACTGTCCGGATCAACGGATGCAAGAATTCCGTTGTTGCCATACTTCCGGCGACGATACTCGTCAGGGGGGTATGCAGGCTTACAAACGTGCCCGATATCTCGGATATCAGGCTTGAGCTTAAAATGCTCGAGGAGCTCGGCGCAAAGGTCGACGCTTCAGGTCTTGCGTCCGATAATATAATAGAGATCGACACCTCGGATCTTAGTCCCAAGCCCATAACCGCCGATTTTGCCGACAAGTTCCGCGCTTCGTACTATTTCTGGTCCGTTATGACGGCGCGTTTCGGACGCTGTTATTCGGCGCTTCCCGGTGGGGACGATATCTGCGGCAAAAGGGGCAGACCGGTCAATTACCACACCGATCTGCTCAAGGCGCTCGGCGCGTCGGTCATCGAGATACCCGACAGCTACGATCCGAAATACATCAATATCAGTCTCGACGACGACGGTTTGTTCCGCGGGGCGGAGATCGACGGGAGATTCTCCGTCGGCGCGACGATAAACGCGATGCTCGCCTCCGTGCTTGCGGACGGGCCCACCGTCATCAAAAAAGCCGCGATGGAGCCGCATATAGTCGACGTGGCGAACTTCCTCAACATTTGCGGAGCCAATATCACGGGAGCGGGCACGCCGGTCATAAAGGTCGGCGGAAGAGACAGGAATTACTGCTGCTCCGAGGATTACGGCAAGGAGGGCGTCCGGCTCCTGCACGGCGGCGAATACGACGTGATGCCGGATCAGATAGAAGCGGGCACTTATATGCTCGCGGTCGCCGCCGCGGGCGGGGACGTCAATCTCGAAAACCTCACCCCTCAGCATCTTGACACCGTCATAAACACGCTTATGCAGTGCGGCGCGACGATAGAGTGCTCGTTCTACGACATGATCCGCGTAAAGGCGGACAGGCGCATGGACGCGTGCAGCATTACCACCGCCCCGCATCCGGGGTTCCCGACCGACCTGCAGGCGCAGTTCAGCGCGATGCTCGCGACCGCGAACGGCAAAAGCTCCGTGACGGAGAGCATCTGGCAGAACCGTTTCAAATACGCGAATGAACTCGTGAAGATGGGCGCGGACATCACCCGGCTCAATGATCAGCACATAGATATTTTCGGGCTCGACCGTCTGCGCGGAGCCGACACCGTCTGCCCGGATATACGCGGCGGAGCCGCGATAATCATAGCCGCCCTTACCGCGGACGGCACCACGACCATAAGAGGCGTGGAGCATATCGAGCGCGGTTATCAGGATATAGTCGGCAAGCTCAGCGCTATAGGCGCCGACATAAGCATTGAAGAGACGGAAGACTGATGGGTACCGCTGTCGACATCTACAAAAAGTCGTTCATAACGCGCTACGACGACAACGGCTTTATAAAATACTACTCCGCGGCGGATTTTCCCGGTCTTGAGGACGCGCCGTGCAGCTTCAGGTCCGGCGAAAACACCCTCTCGGGGCATTTTTATTCCTATCCCGGGGCGGGCGGCACGCTTGTCGTGTTCAGTCACGGCATAGGCGGCGGTCACCGCTCGTACATGCGCGAGATAGAAAAGCTCTGCTGTGCGGGCTATACCGTTTTCGCCTACGACTGCACAGGCTGCTTCGAGTCGGGGGGCAGGGACATACGCTGCATGGGGCAGTCGCTCGCCGACCTTGACGCCGCCTTCGGCTTCCTGGAAACTCAGGGGCATCTTGCCCGATTTGAGCGCGTGTGCGTGATGGGGCACTCCTGGGGCGGCTACGCCGCGGCGAACATCGCCTCCTGCCGCGAGGGAATAGACAGGGCGGTCGTGCTCTCGGGCTTCAATTCCGTCGAAAGCATGCTCACGGGCATGCTCAGAGGCGCGAACGGTATACTCGGCAGAGCGGCGCTCAACGATATACTCTCTTATGAGAAGCGCATGCTGCCCGATTATTACGGCGCGCAGGCGGTCGACTCCGTGCTTACCGGCCGCACGAAATATCTGTTCATACAGTCGGACGATGACAGGAAGGTCTCCCCGGGGCGCAATTTCGTCTATATCAAGATGCGCTGCGCCGGCTCGGACGCGCGTTTCATCCTCTGTCACGGCAAGAACCACAATCCCAACTACACGAAGGACGCCGTCCGCTACATGGACCGCGTTTTCGGGGAATTCACGCTGCGAAGCAAGCTCGGGCTGCTCGGCACGATTGAAAAGAAGAAGGCATATTTCAAGGATACGGACTGGGAGCGTATGACCCGCCAGGACGATGACGTCTGGAACGAGATACTTTCGTTCCTCGCAAAAAAGTGAAGGTGATCCGAATGAATTTTGAAGCTCACAGTAAATACAATTCGTGGCTCTTCCATGAGACCGATCCCGCTCTCAGGGCGGAGCTTGAGGCGATCAAGGGCAATAATTCCGAGATAGAGAGCCGCTTCGGCGCCGATCTTGAGTTCGGCACGGGCGGCCTGCGCGGCGTGCTCGGCGCGGGAACGGACAGGATGAACATCCGCTCCGTCGGCAGGGCGACTCAGGGGCTCGCGGCGTATCTGAACGCCAATTTCGCGAACCCGTCCTGCGCAATAGGCTACGACTCGCGGCACTGCTCCGAGGAATTCGCCAGGACGTCCGCGTGCATCCTCGCCGCGAACGGCGTCCGCGTATGGATATATCCGTCGCTGCGCCCCACCCCGATGCTCTCCTTCGCCGTCAGGCGGCTTCACTGCTCGTCGGGCATAGTCATCACCGCGTCGCACAATCCTTCGCAGTACAACGGCTATAAATGCTACGACTCCAACGGCTATCAGATGACGGACGAGGCGGCGGCGGAGACCTTCCGCTACATCAAGGCTGTCGATCCGTATAAGGACGTCCGCACGATGGGCTTCGAGGAGGCGATAGTCTCCGGGCTCGTCAGCTATATCGGCGAGGAGATCGACAACGACTTCTACAACGCCGTGCTCGGTCTGCGCCTCGACCCGGAGCTTCCCGCGAGGTCCGACCTGAAGATCATCTACACGCCGCTCAACGGCGCAGGCAATATCCCCGTAAGGCGCATCCTCTCCGACATGGGCTTCCCCGAGGACAACGTCCGCGTGGTCCTTTCGCAGGAGAAGCCCGACGGCGACTTCCCGACCTGTCCGTATCCCAATCCCGAGATACGCCAGGTGTTCGAGGAAGCCTTCGCCATGACGTCGGAATTCCCCGCCGACCTCATCATCGCGACCGATCCCGACTGCGACAGGGTGGGGCTCGCGGTCAGGCGTCCCGACGGCACCTACAGCCTGCTCACGGGCAACGAAACGGGCTGCCTGCTCGCCGATTACATACTCAGCCGCCGCGCGGAGCTCGGCACGCTGCCGCAGTCTCCGATAGTCGTCAAGACGATAGTCACGACCCCGCTCATCTCCGCCATAACCGCGGCGTCCGGCGGCGTCATCTACGACCTGCTCACCGGCTTCAAATATATCGGCGAGCTCATCACCACACTCGAAAAGGCGGGCGAGGCGAACCGCTTCGTGTTCGGCCTTGAAGAGAGCTACGGCTACCTGACCGGCACTCACGTCAGGGACAAGGACGCCGTCAACGCCGCGATGCTGACCGCCGAGATGGCGGCTTACTACAAGGAGCGCGGTGTCGACCTGCGCGAGCGTATGGAGCAGCTTTACGCTCAGTACGGCATGTACCTCTGCACCCAGCAGAACTTCCAGTTCGCGGGCGAGAACGCCATGGCGCGCATGCAGGCTATCATGACCGGTCTTCGAGCCAATATCCCGACGCAGGTCGCGGGGCTCGGCGTCGTCAGCGTCGCCGACTACCTCGAGGGCACCTATAAGGACCTCGCCGCGGGCACGGTGACTGAGATAACGCTTCCCAAGTCGAACGTCATCAGCCTCGGTCTGCCGGGCGGCAGCAAGGTCATAATCCGTCCGTCCGGGACGGAGCCCAAGGTCAAGGCGTATATCACCGCTCACTGCGCTGACCGCGCCGACGCCGTCGTTCTCACCGACCTCATCGCCGCGGATATCAAGAAGATACTCGGGATAGAGTAAGACGCAGTAATTCATACCTCAATTATTTCGGCCGCGACGGATAGATTCCGCCGCGGCCGTTTTGTTTTATGAAAAGTCCGATATCATCCTTGACAAAAACAATACTTCGTGATATGATGTATATCGTGAAAGGAGGTATCGTATGGACGTTCAGCTCAAACGCGGGCTTCTGGACGTGTGCGTCCTTGCCGCGATCAAGGACGAAGAATCCTACGGGTACAAGATCATCAAGGATATGCAGCCGTACGTGCGGCTGTCCGAGTCCACGCTCTATACTATCCTCAAGCGTCTGGAGGACGCAGGTATGCTGACCGTGCGAAACGCTCTGCACGGCGGAAGGCTGCGCAAATACTACCGCATAACGGCTTCCGGCCGTAAAAGGATAGATGATTTTAAAGCCGACTGGGAGGAGATAATGGCCGTCTATCGGTTCATAACAAAGGAGGACAGGCGATATGACTAAACAGGCATTTTTGTCGCGTCTTGAAAAGGGACTGTCCGGGCTGCCCCGGGAAGAGGCGGCCGCCCGCGCGGCGTTTTACTCGGAGATCATCGACGACAGGATGGAAGAAGGTCTTTCGGAGGAGGACGCTGTCGCCGGAGTCGGTCCGGTGGATAAGATAGTAGCGCAGATAATAGAGGAAACGCCTTTTTCGACGCTCGCCAAACAAAAGATCCGCCCGAAGCGCCCCATGAGCGCGTGGGAGATCATATTGCTTATTCTGGGCTCTCCGCTCTGGCTCTCGCTGCTTATCGCTCTGTTCGCCGTCGTCCTCGCGGTATTCGCCGTGATCTGGACGGTCGTTCTGGTATTCTGGATCGTCGACCTCGTTCTGTTTTGCGGCTTTCTCGGCGGAGCCGCGGGCGGCGTTCTGCTGCTTGCAGGCAGCTCGGGGTTTGCCGGGCTGGCGCTGTTCGGCGCGGGGATCGTTCTGACGGGGCTGTCGCTGCTGCTGTTCTTCGTATGCAGGGCGGTGACTCTTTTCGCGGCTTTCCTGACGCGAAAGATCGCGCTGATGTTCAAAATGCTGTTTGTTTGAGGTGAAGCGTAATGAAAAGAGCTGCTAAAGTATGTCTTATCATCGCGGTCATACTGATAATTTCCGGCGGCGCCGTCTTCTGCGCCGCGATGCAGAAGATCGGCTGGGACTTCTCCTCCTTCGGCGGCGGAAAATACGTGACCCGCACGGTCCCGGTGACCGGGGATTTTCAAAATATATCGGTCTCCGGCGACACGGACGACGTTTCCTTCCTCTTGTCGGACGACGGGAAATGCCGCGTGGAATTCTATGAGTCGGAAAAAAGACCGCACGACGCCTCGGTCGAAAACGGGACGCTGTCCGTCCGCTGCGCCGACACGCGGGAGTGGTACGTTAAGTTCCCGGTCGTCTCCGTCGAAACGCCGGTAATAAAGATATATCTGCCCCGAAAGGAGTACGGCGCGGTCTCGGTGCGCTCGGATACGGGCGACGTCACGGTCCCGAAGGAGTTTTCGTTCGAGAGCGTCGGCATCACTACCGACACCGGCGACGTCGATCTCCTGGCGTCCGCGTCGGGGACGGTAAGGATAGAGACCGATACCGGAGATATCCTTTGCGAGGGCGTAAAGGCGGATGAGGTCAGTCTCACCGTGAACACGGGCAAGGTCGACGCGATCTCCGTTTCCTGCGGAAGCTTCGCTTCAACGGGCGACACCGGCGATATCTCCATGAAGGACGTTATCGCTGCGCGGACTCTCACGGTCGTGCGCGGGACCGGAGACGTGAGCTTTAATAAATGCGACGCGGGTTCGCTGTCCGTCGAAACGGATACGGGCGACGTCGGGGGCTCCCTTCTCACTCCAAAGGTCTTTATCGCGACAAGCGACACGGGCAGTATCGACGTTCCCGGCTCGGCGTCGGGAGGCGCCTGCACGGTCACGACAGATACCGGCGATATCAAACTGACCGTAGATTGATAACAGACGGCAAAAAAAGCCGCGGTCCCTTCCGGGCAGCCGCGGCTTTTTGCGTATCTTTGGTTTTATTCCGGAGAGCAGACGGTCGCTTCCTCCCCGGCGGATCCCCGCTTTGCTCTTCTCGCCTTTATCTCTTTCAGCATCTGCTCGTGGTTTTCGCGCGTGATGCCGTAGAACTTCATCGGTATGAGCATAAGCAGGTAGCCCGCCATCGGTATGAGCGTGATGCACATGAGAAGCGCGAGCCTCGCGGAGAACGGCTGAGCCGCCGGGAGGGCGTCGTTGTGCGAAACGTAAGCCGCGGCGGACAGCGTCCACAGACCTATGGTCGACGAAACGGAATTCGTCAGCTTGCCGGTGAACGACATCAGCGAGAGCATGATGCCCTCCGCGCGCCTGCCTGTTTTGTACTCGACGTAGTCGACCGTCTCCGCCTCCATCTCCTTGCCGAGTAGGTTCTTGAACTCGAGCGGTATCGCGACGAGAGCGATGAACGCCATCATGATGACGACCCAGTACCATTCGAGCCTGCCGTTTATCGGGTCGAAGTAGACGAGCTTTTTATAGCAGACGGCGAAGAACAGACCGTCCATCGCGGCGGCGATAAGGCAGCAGGAACGGTAGATCTTGGCGAAATCCGCCTTTTTGCCGAGCTTTTCGACGACCATCGGCACGAAGACGCCGGCTATGAACGGCGCGGGCGCGACCGCTATCTGCAAAGGCGCCTGGAAGGAGGAATTGCCCAGCAGGTCGACCGCGACGAAGGTCGTGACCGAGCTGTTGACCGTGACGAGCAGGAAAGCCATGTTCGCCAGAAACAGCATGAACAGCGGCTTGTTCTTTATCAGCAGGCGGAAGCACTCGGATACCGTCGGCTCCTCGCTGTCGTGGTGCGCGCGCTCGCGCGTGTTCTTGTACGCGGGGCGCGAGAGCAGTATCATGCCGACTCCGGCGGCCAGAGCCGAGAGCATATAAAGCGGAGCGGTCGTCGTCTTGAAGTAGGGCACCATGAGCCCTATCATCACGAAGCCCTGCGGTATCGCGCCGAGCACCGCGCGCATTATCGAGCTCACGCCGTAGAGCTTCGTGCGCTCCGTGGAGTTGCCCGTCATCGAGAACGCCAGCGCGCCCATCGGTATGTCGAACGCCGTGTAGGACATATCCCAGCCGACCATGGCGACGACGGCTATCGCGAATCTCAGCCACACCGGGAGGCTTATCCTCGCGATGAAGAGCAGGACCGTGAAAAACGCCGATATCGCCGGGGCGACGCGGATGTACGGGCGCATCTGCCCGTCCTTCGTCCTCGTCTTATCGACGAGTATGCCCATTATCGGGTCGTTGAACGCGTCCCAGATGCCGCACCACAGACGGATGTGCCCGACCGCCTTCTCGCTTATGTCCAGCAGGTTCGTCATGAAGTAGTTGATGTTGGTCGAGCTCATCATGGACGTGCTCATGCCCTGCGCGCCGCGCCCCATGCCGTACGACAGGGTCTCGCGCCAGGTAAGGACGGTCTCCTCCGTTTCGGAGTTGTTCTTTACCGTCTTCGAGTCGAGAAAATCTTTTATGCGTGACATATCGCTGACCTTTCCGGCGCAGCCGCGCCCGTGATCGATTGAAAACCGCCGTATGTAATTCCGTGTTTCAGGATAGTGTACTGCATTATAGATTCAGACTGTTTTCGTTCAGCAAAAAGTCATAGATGCTCATGACCTGTATGCCCTCTTCGGTATACCAGACCGTCGGCGAATCACGGGTCACTATGATTTTTTTGAAATTATCTTCTATCTTCAGCAGAGGACGCTGCTCCTGCTCGGTTTTTGCCCGGTCGGGCATGGCAAACGCGGATTGGATATAATACCTTGCAGACCCCTTGTTGCAGACAAAGTCGACTTCAAGCTGATTTCTTGTCATTTTGCCGTCTTCATTCTTTGCGTTTATCGGAACGATCCCGACATCGACGTTGAAACCTCTGGCGCACAGCTCGTTGTATATGACGTTTTCCATCGTGTGCGTTTCTTCAAGCTGACGGAAGTTTATGCGCGCGTTTCTCAGCCCGATATCCGTGAAATAATACTTGAGAGGGGTGTCGATATACTTCTTTCCCCGGATATCGTAGCGGTGCGCGGCGCTGATAAGAAACGCGTCGCAAAGATACTCCAGATAATTGCCGATCGTATTGGGGCTGATAGACACCTGTTTGACGCTTTTGAACGTGGCGGACAGCTTCCTCGGATTTGTAAGCGAACCGATAGACGACGACAGGATATTGAGCAGGTCCTCCATTTCCGCGCGGTTGCGGACGTTATGGCGGCCGACTATATCGCTTACATAGGTTTCATCCATGAGCGACTTGAGAAGAGCGGCTTTTTGTTCCGCGGTCGGCAGCAGTACGACCTGAGGCAAACCGCCGTACAGCATGTATTCCTGCCAGCCGTCATAGCGGTTGCCGGAATAATTATCCATAAATTCACAGAAACGCAGAGGTCCGATATGAAGTTCGTCTCCGCGACCGCGGAACTCGGTGATGATATCTTTTGACAGGAACTTCGCGTTGCTTCCGGTCACGTATACGTCGACGTTCTTCATTCGAAGAAAACCGTTGAGGACGGATTCGAACTCACCGAGCAGCTGCACCTCGTCGAAGAGAAGATAGTACATGCCGTCGTCGGTCAAAAGGCTTTTGATATACGGATAAAGCACTTCGGGATCGCGATACTTCTTCATGTCAAATGAATCAAAGCTCATCCCGATGATATGATCCGCCGGTACGCCCTGTAAAAGCAGATGTTCCCGGAACAGTTCAAAAAGCAGATATGATTTACCGCAGCGGCGTATACCCGTGATGACCTTGACCAGGCCGTTGTGTTTTTTTTGTATCAGTCTGTCGAGCCATATCTCTCTTTTGAATTCCATACGCAGACTCCTATTGCATATTTTTGCGTATTTATGTAATTCTGTTCAATAGCTTGATTATACCCCGCGTTTCGATATTTGTCAACAGTTTGGCGCCGTTCTATTGCACGTTTTTGCGTATAGACGCAAAAATATTCAGTAGGAGCGTTTCGGCCCCGCGCTTTTTGTTGCCCTCTCGTACGGCCGCGGTTGCGAATTGACTTTGTTTTGTCGAGGGGTTATAATAAAACAGTAACGATGTCAGTTTCCGGGAGGGTCATACCATGTCAAAGGGAGTAAGGTTTCGCCGGTTTTTCGCTGCGCTGGTCGCGGCGGTGCTGCTTTGTGCGGTCATTCCGCTTCAGTCGGGTGCGACGGCGTATTATACCGTCAGAACGACGGAGCCCGGCGTATCGAACGCCTATTACCGTCATACCTCCGCCGGCGGTCTCAACGAGTGCATAAAGATCGCGGACAACGGATACGTCCTGCCGAACTGCGTCGGCTACTGCTGGGGACGCGCGTACGAAGTGCTCGGGACCAGGCCGAACCTGAGCAGAGGGCACGCCAACCAGTGGTACAGCTATAATATCAACAGCAGAACGTACGGCTACGGAACGGGGATCAGACCCGGCGCGATCGCCTGCTATTCCGGAGGGACGTACGGCCACGTCCTGTTTATCGAGGAGGCAGTGAACGGCAGATACAGGATCAGTGAATCGGCTTACAGCGGCGGGGCGTTTTCCACGTCGGTCCTGAGCGAGGCGCAGATAAAATCCAGAAGCCCGGGCGGTTTCCAGGGCTTCATATATCTGGACGCAGCCCCCAAAAGTCCGAATGTGTCCCTCGACGTGAATCTGGTGGCCAACGGCATCGCGTCGAACGTCGGCCACGATTCGACGACGTTCGATGTTTGGATCAATGGTCAGCGCGCAGCGGACGACGTGAAGGATTTCTATCATGAATACAACCCCGGTTGCTCTTATGAAGTGAACGACATCAAGGTCTCCGGATGCTTTAAAAACGTCGGGCAGCAGTCGTATACCGGCACGCTGAACGCAAACGCCGTGGTGACTATCTCCATTGAGACCGCTCATACTGTCGAGATAATACCCGCCGTCGAGCCGACCTGCACCGAGACCGGTCTTACCGAGGGCAGCGTCTGCTCGGTCTGCAAAGAGACTCTGACGGCGCAGGAGGAGATACCCGCGCTCGGGCACGAGTTCAAGACGACCATGCTTTCCGCTACCTGCGCCGATCCCGCGAGGTTCTATAAGACCTGCGAAAGGTGCGGCGCCGTCGAGACCGAGTTCGTCGATGATATCTTTACGGACTGGAGCGAGGAGGAACCGCCCGCGGACGCCGTCGCCTCCGAGAAAAAGACTCAGTACAGAAGCGCGTCCGCCGTCGATCAGTGGACACAGGTCGATTCCGGTTCGTTCGTATACGCGGCGTCCTGGCCCGCGGGCTTCGACCGCGGCAATCCGCTTTTCGCGCAGTACAACAAGACGCCTGTGGCCGCCACGGAGACCGAGACCGAACGCGTCGTCGTGAATACGGCTCCGGCGGGTTATATCTACTGGCACTGGTGCTATAATTCCTACGCGTACGGTCCGATAAACAGGAAGATAAGCTCGGCGCAGTCCTCGACTTATCCCGGTTTCCACGCTTTTGTGTCCGATCAGGACGTACCCGTGACCGAGAGCGCGCACGCGAGACAGCTCGCGAACGGAGCGGTCTGCAAGGACACTTACTGGTGGCTTGTTGAAAGAGTCGAGCTTTACTCCTGCAACTATACGAAGTATGAAAAGACGAGCTCCGACGAATGGTCCGAGTGGGGCGAGTGGCAGGACGAGGAGATAGCCGAGGCGGACGGCGTCAAGGTCGAGACTCGCACGGTAAACCGTTGGGCGACCCGGGACACCGCCGGGATGCCCGACCACGTTTGGGATGCCGGCACTCTGACGAAAGCTGCGACCTGCGCCCAACCCGGCGAGATGCTTTACGTTTGCGCCGTCTGCAAGACGACGAGGAGCGAAGCCGTTCCGGCGGCGGGACATAAGGCGGAGATGGTCGCCGGAAAAGCCGCGACCTGTACCGAAACGGGCCTTACCGACGGCGAAAAGTGCGCGGTATGCGGTGAGATCATAACCGCGCAGGAGGTCATCCCTTCGCTCGGGCACACCGAGTCCGGCGCGGACGGAAAGTGCTCGCGCTGCGGCGAGCGGCTCGTCGCTCCCGAGCCGCCGACGACAGAACCGGCCAAGGTCGGCTACCTGCCCGGCGACGTCGACCGCGACGGCAAGGTGACGTCCACCGACGCCCGCCTCGCGCTGAGGGCGGCGGCAAAGCTGGACACGCTTGACGAGCTCGGAACGCGCATCGCCGATATGGACGGCGACGGAAACGTGACCTCGACCGACGCGCGCGTGATACTTCGAATCGCCGCCAAGCTCGACGCGCAGCCGGACAAGCTGATATACGCCGCCGCGTGAAACGCGCCCGGCAAAACGGACCGCCCGCCCTTCGGGGCGGGTTTTTATGTGTCCCGAAAAAATATCCGCGCCGGATCAAGTTGACGGTACCGCATTGACTTTGCCGTGATAAGGGAATATAATACGTTCGGTATCATTTTGACCGAAAGGCGGTATTTTTTATGAAAACTTGGCTGTTCCAGGGCGATTCGGTGACAGATTACGGGCGCGGGCGCGGCGACGACCCCAATATGGGCGCGGGCTATCCGCTGCTTATAGCGGCGAAGCTCTCGTATGAGCGTCCCGGCGAGTTTAAATTCGTCAACCGCGCGATAAGCGGCAACAGGACGGTCGACGTCCTCGCGCGCAGCCGTGAGGACATCACGCAGATCGAGCCTGATATCCTTACCGTCCTCATCGGCGTCAACGACTGCTGGCGCATGTTCGACGGCAACAGCTGGCTCACCGCGGACCAGACGCGCGATATGATGGACCTGATGCTGCGCTACGTCAAGGGGGACAGACCCGAATGCCGCGTCATCGTCATGGAGCCCTTCATCCTGCACGGACCGGCGACCGACGGGAGTTACGACGCCTTCCGCAGCGAGGTCGAAAAGCATTCCGCCGCTCTTAAGAGCGCCGCGGAGGCGAACGGCTGCGAGTTCATGCCGCTGCAGTACCGTTTTGACGAAGCCGCGAAGAACGCTCCCGCGGAGCTGTACCTGAGGGACGGCGTTCATCCCGCTCCCGCGGGGCACGAGCTCATCGCCCGCGCGCTTATGGAGTTCGTCGGAGTATGAATGTCGTAAGACTGTTCGAGTCGAGATTCGTCAGGCTTTTCGATCTTGTCTACGCGCCGGGCAAGCACTATTACGACGCTTCCCGGCGTGAGGAAAAGGACCTCGTCGCCCTTAAGAGCGACGGGGAATTCAGATCCATGACGCCCGACGCGGTGAGCTGCTTCGTCGTCGTCGACGACGGCGTGAACGCGCCCGCTCTGCTGCTGTCGCGGGAGTACCGCTACCCCGCGGGGCGTTATCTTTTGAGCGTCCCCGCGGGGCTCATCGATCCGGAGGACGAACGGGAGGAACAGCCGCTTTTCTCCGCGGCAAAAAGGGAGATATTCGAGGAGACCGGCGTCCGTGTGACGGACGCCGACAGGATGTCCGTCATAAATCCCTGCGTATTCAGCACTCCCGGCATGACGGACGAGAGCAACGCCCTCGTCGGCGCGGTTCTCACCCGCGACGTGCGGCCGGAGCTCACGCACTCCGGCGCGGTCGGCTCCGAGAAGTTCGACGGCTTCCTGTTGGCGGACGAGGAGACAGCCCGGGGGATGATCGCCTCCGGCGCGGACGACAGGGGGATATATTATCCGCTCCACACCTACGCCGCGCTGCTGTACTTCCTCTCCGGCGCGTGGAAATGACAAGGCGCCGCTTTGCGGCGTCTTTTTTTTGACTGACCGCTTGACATATACACGTTATCCGTGTATAATATGGATGATGATCAAGAGTTTTGCGGATAAGGAAACAAAAAAGGTATACGATCAGGTTTTCTCAAGAAAACTTCCCGAATCGATACAGAAAGTGGCTCTACGCAAGCTGATCATGATAGACAATGCTCAAAAGTTAGAGGACTTGAAAGTCCCGCCGAACAACCGGTTGGAGCTTTTGACCGGAGACCGGAAGGGACAATACAGCATTCGAATTAACGATCAGTTCCGCATTTGTTTTTCTTTCAGGGAAAACAACTGTTATGATGTGGAGATCACAGATTATCATCATTGAGAGGCGGTGTGAAAATGGAAAAGACAATAGATACTCCGACTGCGGGGGAGATCTTATTTGAAGAGTTTATGGAACCCTTCGGTATCTCGGCATACAAGCTGGCGAAAGATATCGGCGTGCCCACTTCAAGGATACAGGATATACTGCACTGCAGGAGAAAAATAACCGCGGATACTTCGCTGAGACTCGCCAGATATTTCGGGGTGTCGGACAGCTATTTCCTTGATATCCAGAACGATATCGATTTGAGGGAGCTTCGCGGTTTGATGTCCTCTGAGCTGGACAGCATCAGGGCTTTCGCAGGATAAACCGATCCGATCATAATTTGCGTAGCTTTTATTGCTGCGTGATCCCTTCATGAAAAACTTATTAAAAACCCCTTGACAAGGGGTTTTGCCGCGTGTATAATAATTTAGCGCTTTAAAGCGTCTATTCGTTAAATCGTTTTCGGAGGCAATCGGATGTCACAGGTCGCGATCATTTACACGACTATAGCGGTATACGTTGTGATGATAGCCGTCATCGGCGTCATAACGGGGCGCAGGTCCCGCGGTATATCGGATTTCACCGTGGGAGGCAGGAACGCGGGCGCGTGGCTGTCCGCCCTTTCCTACGGCACGGCGTATTTCTCCGCCGTCATGTTCGTCGGCTACGCCGGCGGCACGGGCAAGGGCTTCGGACTCTGGGGCATTCTCGCGGGTCTCGGCAACGCCGTTTTCGGCTCGTGGCTCGCTTGGAAGGTGCTCGCGCGCCGCACGCGCGACGTTTCCTCGAGACTCAAGCTCAAGACCATGCCCGAATACTTTGAGCAGAGGTACGGCTCCACGGCGCTCAAATACTTCGCCGCCGCCGTCATCTTCGTCTTCATGGTCCCGTATTCCGCGTCCGTCTACAAGGGGCTCGCGTCGATAGCCGACGAGCTTCTCGGCATAGACGTCAACGTCTGCATGATAATCATCGCCGTCATGGCGATGCTGATACTCGTGCTGGGCGGCTACCTCGTCCAGGCGAGGGCGGACTTCGTGCAGGGCATCATCATGTTCGCGGGCATCGTGCTGCTGCTCGTGTTCGTCATCAAGAGCGACAAGCCCCTGTTCGACGGCGGTATGTCCGGCATAATCGAGTACGCCCGCACCGCGGAGGGTCTCCCGAAACTGAACGCCTCGCAGTGGATCACGCTTTGGGCGACCGTCCTCATGACGTCCTTCGGCACCTGGGGACTTCCCCAGATGGTCACTAAATACTTCGGCATAAAGGACGACAGGCAGGCGAAGCGCGGCGTCACGATCTCGACGGTCTTTGCTCTTCTCGTCGCGGGCGGCGGATACTTTATCGGCGCGCTGTGCTACATGTACTTCAACAAGGCGGACGTCCTCGCCGGCACTCCCGCGCAGGATTATCTGGTGCCGAAGATGCTCAAGCTGACCAGTCTGCCGACGGTCCTGCTCGGCATAGTCATAGTTCTGCTTCTGTCCGCTTCCGTTTCGACGCTTTGCTCGGTCTCCCTGACCGCGAGCTCGGTGCTTTCCGTCGACCTTATCAACGACCGCGCCAAAAAGCCGCTCGGGCAGAAGAAGCTGACCGCGCTGACCAAGATACTCTGCGCCGTCTTTGTCGTCATCTCCTTCGTCGTCGCCAACACCGAGACGCCGATACTCGACATGATGAGCTATTCCTGGGGCGTCATCTCGGGCTCGTTCCTCGCTCCTTACGTCCTCGCGCTCTACGATAAGAAGATCACGAAAAAGGGAGCCTGGGCGGGCGTTCTCACCGGCTTCTGCATCGCCATGATCCCTGCGGTATCGAAGATCATCACCATGTTCGCGGCTCCCGAGCTCGCGGTCAAACTTGCCGGCATGGGCCCGACGTTCGCCTGCATAGCGATGATCGCCTCGATAATCGTCACCGAGGTCGTCAGCAGGCTCACCTATAAGCCCTCGGACGAGCTGTACATCGCTCCGTTCTATTCGGAGGTCAAAGAGGAGGAATAAGGCGGGTCCTGCGTTTTGCGGACCGCGTCTGACGCAGAAATAATAAGTCCCACCCGAGAGGGTGGGCTTTTTGTCGGAAAGACGGGGCGCGGAACATTTTTAATTCGAAAAACGCTTAAGCTTTTCGTATTCTTCGTCGTCTATCTCCATCACCCCTCCGTGCTTGAAGCCGTAGGGGAAGGAGAAGAGGCCGGGTGCGGGGGAGAAGCGGGCGTCGCCGGGGGCGGGGGAAACGTAGGGGCGGTAGCCCATCTCGGGTTTCGGGCAGCCGAAAAAGTCCGCCATAAGGCACCATCTGCCGTCGGGCAGGACGAAAGTCGTCGGCGCCTCGTACGCGCCGGGCATGTCTATCGCGTCCATGCGGGCGTTGAAGTCTTCGTCGTCCTCATATTCGCCGTAAAGACTGTCCGAGGTCGCGAGGGAGACGCGCCCGGGAACGCAGTTTTTGTAAAAGAGGAAGTACCTGTCCCCGATCTTTCGCAGGTGCGAGTCGAGACAGCCGTTTTCGCGTGAGAAAAACAGCTCGGGGCGGGAGAAGGACTTAAAATCGCGCGTTTCGCTGCGGTATATCTGCGTGTGCTTGAAGCCGTTCTCCGACGTCGTGGAGCTGAAATGGACGACGTAGACCCCGCGGTCCCCGTCGTAAAAGACCTCGGGCGCCCATACGCAGCCGAAATCCTCCCTGCCGACGGGGATCGTCTCCTGCTCTCCGAAAGAGGTGAGCGTATCTCCGCGCCACACGGAAATGTTCCTGCTTCCGTGGCTGTTTATATACGCCCAGTCGACGTTGCAGTTTTCGTCCATGTGCTTTACTATGCACAGGTCGGTCGCGACGATGACGAAACCGCCGTCACGCAGGCGGACTATCTCTATATCCCGGCAGCCGCCCGCGCCCCTGTCGCAGGTCAGCGCGGGGCTGCCCCCGTTGACCTCTTCCCACAGAAAACCGTCGCGGCTGACCGCGAAATAGACCTGCTCGCCGTCGACGGTCGTTTTTTCCTTGAAATGAGCGAAAAGATAAGGCATATCACAGTTTACCGAGCTTCGCCATGACTATCGCGCCCAGGAGCGAGGAGATGACGCCGACGAACAGAAGGTTGCCGGAGGACATCGTGCCCGCGAAGATGAGTATCACGCACATCAGAACGACGGGGAAAACGCTTATCTTCAGGTGCTTCATGAAGTACGGAGCGCCCAGAGCGCCGAAAAGGGCGGGGACCACGTTTTTCAGAGCCGGAGCGAACGCCGAGCCCTCGGCCGTCAGATACGGCAGCAGGGAGCGCAGCGGCAGGACGAACAGCGCGAGTATCACCGTCGTGACTATCGCCGAGGTCGAGATCGCGATGGTCGATATGACGTCGCCCTCCTCCGTGTCGCCTCTGACTCCCGCGTTGTCAAGAGCCGCGAGAGCGCAGGGGAGCTTTAAGTTGCTTATGTTGCCGGTCGTGAAGCAGAGGAAGATGCTGCCGACGCCGATGAGCGGCGTATAGGCGATGACCTCGACCGCGCCGGTCACGTAGAACAGCGGAGCGACCTTGACGAGTCCCGCGGCGACCGCGCCGCCTATGCCGCGGACGCCGTAGCGCGCGCCGATGATCGCGGGGACGGCAAGCATAGCGGCGAGCAGGACGATATCCCACACCGTGCCGCGGATATACATGAGCTCGGAGTAGCTTCTTTCCTTCTTTTCCCTTGCCATGTTCACGCCCCCATTGCCGTTATCGCCGCCGCGACCGGACGCCATTCAAGATTCGCTATGCTTTCGGGCAGCACGCGCGAAAGCAGTACGCAGACCCCCAGAGCCGCGAACATCGAGATAGGCATCGCGAAATCTTTGAGCCAGCGTATGTTTTTCTTCTCGGCGAGAGTGCCGAGGATGAGCATGAATATCACGGCGGAAATGAGCGTCGCGACGGACAGCACGCCCGCGCCGTCGCCGTTGGACATGAATACGCCGTCGACCGTCTTGCCTGTGTCCTGCCCGATGAGCGAGCGCGCTACGAAAACGGCGATGAGTCCGATGAACGCGGCTGCGGAAAGAGCGTCTATGAGCTTCGGGTCCTTCGCCGCCGTGACCTTGTTCATCTTCTTTTTCAGGGTTTTGAGGACTATCGGAAGGATGATCAGCGGGCTTATGCTGCCGACTGTCATTACCCACGCGACCGTAGTGAAAACGGCGGGGTCGGTTATAGAGCTGCCGAGGCCGCCCGCTCCGGCAGCCTCGACCGCTGCGGAAGCGGCGGTCGTTTCATACATGATGTTGCCGATGACCGTAAGGCGCATCCATGGCAGCACGATGCCCAGAGCAGGCGCGAGCGCGAGCACCGTCGCGACTATCGCGAGTGCGGGCGTGACTGTGAAGAGCGCGGAGGATATGATCGTGGAGCGCATCGTCCGGCTGTCCAGACCGAGTTTTTTCCCTCTGCGCCAGGCGTGGATGAGGAAGCTGAGGGACTGCGCGAGTATCAGCGCGACTATCCCCAGCCCGAGGGCTATCATGAAGCCGTTTTCTTTGAAGTCCTGCATGTTTGTCAAGTCCTTTTCGGTTAACAAGGATGAAGAGCGCGAAAGAGCCAAAAAGACCCGGCCAAAGGCGATTCGGGTTCGACTCCCCTTACCCTAAGAAGTGATTCAGCCGACCGTCCAGAGTCCGAGAGCGGGATTGCTTATATAGTAGAAGCCGTCGTGTTCCCCGTCCGTGAGAGTTTCGGGGTCGTAGAGCCGGGCGGCCTCGCCGTAGGGCATATAGTCGAAGCCCGCGCCGCGCACCTCCCGCTCGGTGAGGTACCGGGTGCAGTAGGTGATCGAGAACCTGCCGTCGGACGAGCCGTGTATCAGGTGCGCCGCGACGGAAAGATTCGCCCTTAAGTCCTCGTTTTCGGCGACGAGCTCGAGTATCCTCTTCCGCCCGACGTAGCCGTATTTGCGGATGAGCCGGTCGTTTTCGTCGTCCTCGCCGAACCTGCGCACGCCCGGCGCGAGCACGACGAGGCTGCCGCCGTCGGCTATCGCCATCCTCGTGCGGTAGACCGCCTTGTTGCCCAGCCACGTGCTTTTGAATTCCGACGGATCGAGGTAGACGACCGCCTTTTTTATCGGCTCCTTCATGTGGACGAGGTTCACGTCCTGCGAATGGCCGACCGCCTGCTCGAAGCTGCGTCTGCCCTCGCCGGAGTATATACCGCGAAGCACCGTTTCGCCCCCGTCGGAGGTCGTTACGGTCATGATATAGGATATCGGGAAGGCGGCGAGGAAATGCTCCTGCGCGTAGTCGAAGACCTTGCGGACGGGCGAGAAATCCCTGCCCATTATGCGCTCGAGCCCGTAGAACGCGCCGAGCATATGCGACGAGTTGATCATGGACGAGCCGCCGCAGCCGACGAAGATGTTTTTGGAGTAGTTCGCCATGCCGACGACCTCGTGAGGGACGACCTGACCGACGGAAACGATGAGGTCGTAGGACGGGTCGGCGATGAGGCGGTTGACTTCGACGTCTATCCTGTCGTTGACGAGCCCCTCGGAAACGGAGGAAACGAAGTCCGCAGGCACCTCGCCGAGCTTCACGACGTCCGTGCGCCAGTTGTGGACTATCAGCTTTCCGGGGTCGACGCCCGGGCCGAAAAACTTCATGCTCTCTTCCGCCGTCATCGGCGCGTGCGTGCCCAGAGCGGGCATTATATCCACCCGCGCGCCGCGCGAGAGGAACATTTCGTTGAGTATTGCCGTTATCTTTCCCGCGCCGGAGTACATCCTCGTGAAATCCGGCGGGAGGATCAGTACTTTTTTGACGCTCCTGCCGCCGTAAAGCTCCTCGAGGAAGCCGCGCAGACGGGCGTCGCTTATGCCGTTATCGTCTTTGATAAACATCAGTACACATCCGATTCAACGTAGTCGACGCCGAGGCTCCTCGCGTACTCGAAGCTGTCGGGGTCGTTGCAGGTCCATACCGCGAATTCGAGCCCTGCGTCGTGGAAGAGCTTTACCGCCTCCGGCGTCGCGATATAAACGTCCATATCCATAGAGAAACCGAGGTCGACGATGGTCTGCAGTTCTATTCTGTCCTTTTCGCCGCAGCCGTAGGTCATCATTATCGCGAGCTCCGGGTAGAGCCTTTTCGCGGTCTTGAGGTTGTCGAGGTCGAAGGACTGCAGTATCACCCTGTCCATGCGGTAGACCTCTTTGACGAGCTCGAAGGACCTGACCACGAGCTCCTCCGAGAATCTGCCCTTGAACTCGACGAAGCAGATAAGGCCGTATTCGCGGCATATCTCGAGGTATCTTTTGAAGGTGCAGAGATATACGTCGCCGTTGTCGAACTTGTTGAACAGCGGCTGCGCCGTCAGCTCGGCGTAGGTCGAATCGGCGACGACAAGCTTCGTGCCGTCGGCGAGGACGGCGGTATCGTCGTGAGAGCAGACGAGGACGCCGTCCTTTGTTGAGCGGATATCGGTCTCGACCCCGCCGGAATAGTGCTTCGCCGCGGCGACGAAAGCCGCCTCGGTGTTCATCACGTATTTCGAGGAATAGCCCCTGTGACCGATAAGCGTGATGCCCTGCGCTACCGTCTCGATGAACGGCGCGAGTGAGCAGACGAAACTGTCCGGGCTGTGGCTGTGCCACGCGACGGCTATATTCAGCCTGCGGCTGTACATCACTATCTGACCTATCATGCCGCCCTTGCTCAGAAAGCTCGTGTGGCCCTCTTTTTTAAGGCAGATCTCGTTTTTTTCGGCGTAGTCGACCCACTGCTCGCTCAGCAGCCTTTTGCCGTCCCATACGCCGCGGTCAAGATAAAGCTTTCCGAGCTTGACGACGTCGGACGCCCTCATCGACGAGCCGGACGAGCCGACCGTGTAGCCCTGCGGGCAGCGCGCCCACGATACCTGGCGGAAGCCCATCGGCTTGAGAAGCTCGTCGTAAATGAACTGATCCGCGATCTTGCCCGTGACCGCGGTTATGACTCTTGACAGCAGGTAATGGGCCGTGTCCGTGTATTTCGCGACTGAGCCCGGCTCGCTGACGGGCGGACAGTCAAAGGCGGTTTTGAGCCAGTTGCAGCCCGCCTTCGCCGTAAGTTCATCGTCGTCTATATTGATCACCTCGCGGTCGATGCCCATGCGGTGCTGCAGGCAGTTGAGGACCGTCACGCGGTCCCATATAGGGTCGTAATCAAAATCTATCTGACCGCGCAGAAGGTCCGTCAGCCTGTCCTCCGGTTTTACTAGGCCGCGGTCGATGAGGACTCCGATCGCGGTCGAGATGAATATCTTTGTGACGGAGTAATTCTCGCTGCAGGGGTTGCAGGGGCAGTAATAACGCTCCTCCGCGCCCTCGTCCGAAATCATCGCGATATCGTAGACGTCGATGTGCTCGCGTTTTATGTAACGTTCGACTTTTTCAAGCATTTATCTCATCTCCGTGGAAATACGTTCCTATGCTGTGGCCGTCAAAGAGCTTGTAGATATCGTCAGGGTCGGCGCCGTTCATCAGCACGGTGTCTATCCCTGCCTCAGCCGCGCTTTTCACCGCGCTGAGCTTCGTGACCATGCCGCCCGTGCCGCGCGTAGAGCCGGCGGAGCCCGCGGAATCGAGCATCTCCTCCGTCACACGGCGGACGTCGGTTATCAGCCGGGCGTCCTCGTCCGTCCTCGGGTCGGCGGTATAAAGACCGTCGATATCGCTGAGTATCACGAGAGCGTCGGCGTTTATCAGCTTCGCGACCGTGGCGGAAAGATTGTCGTTGTCGCCGAAAACTATCTCCTCGACCGCGATGCCGTCGTTTTCGTTGATGACGGGTATAACGCCGTAGGAGAACATCTTCTCGAAGGCGTTGATGAGGTTCGTGCGCCTTTCGTCGTTTTCGACGTCGCTGCGCGTCATGAGCAGCTGACCTATGTTCTTGCCGTACTCGAGAAACGCCTTGTCGTACATATATATCAGCTCGCACTGACCGATACAGGACGCCGCCTGACGCGAGCGCGTGTCCTCCGGGCGTTTTTCGAGGCCGAGCTTGCTGACTCCGACCGCTATGGCGCCCGAGGTCACGAGTGCTATGTCGAGCCCGCGGTTGGAAAGGTCCGACAGGACCCTCGCGAGCGCGCGCAGACGGCGGATATTCGGCTTGTGGTTCTCGTAGGTCAGGGTCGAAGTGCCGACCTTAAATACTATACGGTGTTTTTTCTCAAACTGATTCATCTTTTATCTCCGTTGTATCGGCGGCGCCTCCCTCGAAGAGGCTCCTTGCGTATTTTACGGACCCGGGCGCGTCGCGGCTGTAGGAATCCGCGCCTATTTCGGCGGCGTATTCCGCGGTGAGCACCGCGCCGCCGACCATGACCTTGGTTCCGGGCGATAATTCGTGCACGAGCTTTACCGTTTGCGCCATCGCGGGCAGGGTGGTCGTCATCAGCGCGGACAGCCCGACGAGGCGTATCCCGTTGTCTCTCGCGGCAGTCGCGACCGCCTCGGGCGGGACGTCGCGGCCGAGGTCGAGCACCTCGAAGCCGCTGTTTTCAAGCAGGGCGCGCACGATGTTCTTGCCTATGTCGTGGACGTCGCCGGACACCGTCGCGAGCAGTACCCTGCCCTTGGGGTCCGCGCAGGTCCCCTCGTTTTTGAGCGCTTCCCTTATCACGTCGAAGGCCGCCTGCGCCGCGTTCGCCGACGCGAGAAGAGCGGGAAGGAAGATCCTTTTCGCGCCGTAGGCGTCGCCCGTCTTTTCGAGGGCGGGGACTATACATGCGTTGATTATATCCTGCGGCGGCCTGTCTTTGAGAAGCTGAGCGCAAAGGCTTTTCGCTTCGTCGGACCTGCCGCCCGTGACGGCGGAGATCAGCCTGCCCTCCGGCGTTTCGTAGGCTTCCGTCGAGGGACCGGCGGACGTCCCCGGAGTTTTTATTGACTCCTGCGCCGCGGCGGGGTGCTCCTCGCAGAACGCGACGTAGTCCTTAAAATCCCCGTCGCGCCCGGTAAGAGCGCGGAACGCGCGGAAAGCTCCCGACACGGCGGCGTCGCATGGGTTGACTATCGCGGCGGAGAGACCGTGAGTCAGCGCCATGGTAAGGAATACGGAATTGATGAGCTCGCGGCGGGGAAGACCGAAGGAGACGTTGGAAACTCCCAGAGCCGTCCTTCCGCCTTTCGCGGCGATCTCCGAGAGCGCGCCGAGAGTTATCTGCGCCGCTTCCGGGTCGACGCCTACGGTCATCGTGAGCGCGTCGACGATTATGTCTTTCTTTTTTATGCCGTATTTTTCCGCTTCAGCGTATATCCTGCCGGCCGCCGCGACCCGCCGCTCCGCGGTATCGGGTATGCCGTTTTCGTCTATCGTAAGGGCGATGAGCGCGCCGCCGTATTTCTTCGCGAGAGGGAACACGGCGTCCATGACGTCCTGCCGCGCGTTGACGGAGTTGATGAGGGGCCTGCCGTTGTACGCGCGCAGCGCAGCCTCCATCGCCGACGGGTCGGACGTGTCTATCTCGAGCGGCAGCGGGCAGGAAGCCTGTATCTTGCCGATGAGAGCGGTGAGCGCCGCTTTTTCGTCTATGCCCGGCACGCCGACGTTGACGTCGAGGATGTCCGCTCCGGCGGCGAACTGCTCCGCGGCGAGGGTGACGGCGGTCTCGCTGTCCCCGGCCTTGAGCGCGGCCTTGAGCTTCGGCTTGCCTGTGGGGTTTATCCTTTCGCCGATCATGACAGGCGATCTGCCTATCTCGACGCTGCGGGCGTAGGACGTTACGAAGCATCTGCCGTTTTCGCGGACGGGAAGCGGCTCGAGCTCCGATACGGCGCTTACCATCGCCGAGATATGCTCCGGCGTCGTGCCGCAGCAGCCGCCGAATATCCGGGCGCCGAGCTTCGCCGCCTCTGTCATGTCGCGGGCGAATTCCGATGGAGTCAGCCTGTATACCGCCCTGCCGTTCACTATCTCCGGCATGCCGGCGTTCGGCGAGACCATTACCGGCAGCGAGCAGGCGCCGGTCAGCATCGGGACCAGCTTCGGGATGACGTCGGGTCCGGTGCCGCAGTTCATCCCGCCGGCGATGACGCCCAGCCCCTCGAGCATCGGCATGACCGCGTAGGGGTCCGCGCCGCACTGCGTCTTCCCGCCGGAGTCGTAGGTCGCGGTCACGATGACCGGAACGTCCGAATTCTCCTTCGCCGCGAGGACCGCCGCCTTCATCTCGAGCGTGTCGCTCATCGTTTCGATGAGTATAACGTCCGGGCGGTGTTTTGCCGCAGCCCTTACGGACTCGGCGAAATGCCCCACCGCCTCGTCGAACGGAAGGTCGCCGAAGGGCTCTATGAGCCTGCCGAGCGGACCGATATCGAACGCTTTATAACGCTGTTTGCCGCCGACTGAGGCTATCGCCTCGTCCGCGCGGGCGAAGGCGGCGTCGATCAGGTCGACATAGGAAAGGCCCTCCCCCTCGGGGAAGGCGAGCCTGTTCGCGCCGAAGGTGTTGAGGGTCAGAACGTCGCTGCCCGCCCCGAGATAAAGAGAGTGCAGACGGACGGTCTCCTCAGGCCTGTTTATGTTCCACAGCTCCGGACGTTCTCCGGCGGACAGGCCGCGCTCCTGAAGATAGGTGCCCGTCGCTCCGTCGAAGAAGACGAAACCGCTTTTGAGTTTTTCCTCAAACGTCATCAAAGCACAGCCCCTTGAGGTTCGCCTGTATCGCCCGCGCGATCTCCGGCTTGTTCATAGTGTAGAGATGTATCCTGTCGACGCCGTTGGCGACGAGCTCGAGTATCTGCTCCGTCGCGTAGATTATCCCCGCGCGTTTCATGCTCTCGGGGTCGGAGCCGAAACGGTCGAGCAGGGAAGTGAACTTGCGCGGCAGCGCCGTGCCGGTCATATCGCGCGTGCGGATGATCTGCTTTACGTTGGTTATCGGCATTATGCCGGCGAGCACCGGGACGGTTATCCCCGCCTCGCGGATCTGATAGAGGAAGTTATACATGATGTTGTTGTCGAAGAACATCTGCGTCGTCAGAAAATCGCAGCCGGAATCGACCTTGATCTTCAGGTTTTCTATGTCCTTTTTCCTGTTCTCGCACTCGGGATGCCCCTCGGGGTAGCAGGCGGCGCCCACGCAGAAATCGCCCTTTTCCCTGATGAACGGGATGAGCTCGCTCGTGTGCGCGAAAACGCCGGGCTCCTTTATGCCCTCGCGCGGAACGTCCCCCCTGAGCGCCATGATATTCTCTATCCCCGCCGACTTCATCTCGTTTATCTGTCGTTCGAGCGCTTCGAGCCCTGAGCCTATGCAGGTCATGTGCGCGAGAGCGGGCACTCCGTACTCGTTCTGGATGCGCGACGCGATCTCCGTCGTGTTGCGGCTGTTCGAGCCTCCCGCGCCGTAGGTCACGCTCATGAAGGCGGGCTTCAGCGCGGCTATCCCGAGAGCGGCGGCAGTCACGCCGTCGTGCCTGTCGTCGTTTTTCGGCGGAAAGACCTCGAAGGAAAGAAGAGGTCCGCCGGTGGAAAACAAGTCGGTTATTTTCATATTTCCGGATCCTTTTCGGAGGTTTTTGACCGTTTACCGGTGTTTGCGTACAATGCGACATTTTTATTCATCGTAACCCGTATTTTACCATAACCGCAACGGGTTGTAAAGTGCTTTATCGGTTGACTTGTGAGCTTATATATGATATAATTATTATAGATTGGTATATTGTCCCTTAGTGGTTGATCAGTCGGCCATATTGAAGAAGGCATGGGTTTGAGAGTATTACTGTTTAACGCGAATTTCAACGCGGAGACATTGACATATGCAAGAATGAGCGGGTTGCCCCTCGGTGTCATGTCGATTGCGACCTATCTCAATAAAAACGGGCACGAAGCTTTTTTTGTCGACCGCTTCTACGACTCGACCCCCCTTGACGAGCTGACCCTGCGCTATTCCCCCGACGTCGTCGGCATCGCGCTTATGTCGGACACGATGCTTCTCGACACGATGCGTTTAGGCGAGTATTTCAGGGACAATGGCGTACCCGTCGTTATCGGCGGAACGCACGCGTCCATTATCCCCGAGATGCTCATCCGCGAGGAAAAGGCGGATTACGTGGTGATCGGCGAGGGGGAGCAGACCTGGCTCGAGCTCGCGGACGCGCTTCGCGACGGCGCCGACCCGCGTAAAGTCCCGGGGCTTTATTATTCCGACGGCGGGGAGCCTGTGTTCTCCGGTCAGAGAGAGCATATCGATCTTTCCGCTCTGGGGCCGACCGATTTTACCCTCGTGCCGGACGTCAGCAGGTATTTCCAGTCGGTCTATTTCTACGACAAGATGCTATACCTGTATATGTCGAAGGGCTGCACAGGAACCTGCCGCTTCTGCTTCAACCCCTATTTCCACCGCTGTCAGCGGCGCGTACGCCCGGTAGAACACCTTTTCGGCGAGATAGAGTATCTGATCCGAGAGTGCGGGCTGAAGACGGTTTATTTTGCCGACGAGCTGTGGGGGCTTACCCGAAGCGAGCGCGAGAGCTTTTACGCCGAGAAGAAAAGGCGCGGACTCGATTTCGTCTGGGGCTGTCAGACGCGTATCGGCGTGCTGAAACGCGACGATATAAAAGAAATGCACGAAAACGGCTGCCGCTGGATAATGTTCGGCGTCGAGGCGCCGCCCGGCAAGCTCGAAAAGCTCGTAGACAAGCGTATCCCCTATAATCTTATCCAGCCCACGCTTCTCGACTGCCGCGCCGTGGGGATGATAACGAATATCTCGTTTATCATCAATTATCCGTTTACCGAAGAGCAGGATCTGAGGGATACGGTCTCGTTCGCGAAGACGCTTACCCCGACCTATATCAGCTTCCATTATTACGTTCCCCTTGAAAAAAGCGAGCTTTACGACATCATCGTGGAAAACGGCATGTACAAGCCGCCCGAAACGCTTGACGAGATGTCGCGCCGCTTTTTGTGGGAAACGGTAATTCCCGAGTTTTCCGACGTTCCCGAGATCGATTTCAGGGTCGTGCGCGGCTCGTTCCAGCTGAAATCCCTGCTCACCCGCACACCGCGCAGCTATTCCGGCGGGAAATCGTTTATCGTCGAGGCGGTCAAGAGCGTTCTGCTGAACCTCGGCGCGGGGACGTTCAGGACCCGGGTGACCGGCTTCTTTTATACCGCCAAATACTTTTTCGACACGGTCGGGAGCGTGTTGCTGCATCCGCGCATAAGAAAAAAATACGGTCTGGAGATCGGCTATATCTTACGCAGCGCGTAAGAGGGAGACAGGATTTGAGCAAAAGAAGGGTCTATCTGTTCCAGCCCACGTTTATGACGGGGTCTGACGTATATCTGCCGTACGCCATAGGCGCGCTGGCGTCATACGCATGGAAATTTGACTCCGTCCGCGATAATTACGAGCTTGCCGGGGCTTTCTTCCTGCGCGAACCCGTAGACGACGTATTCGACAGGGTCGGGGACCCCGACGTCGCGGCTTTCAGCTGCTACATGTGGAATTACGAGTACAACAAGACCCTCGCTTCGCGTATCAAACGGAAATACCCCGAATGCTTCATCATCTTCGGCGGTCAGCAGGTCGCGCCCGGAGAGGGGGTCCTCGAGGAGTGTCCGTTTGTCGACGCGATCATCCACAATGAGGGCGAGATACCCTTCCGCGAGCTGCTCGAATGTCTCGCGGCCGGCGGCGACCCCTCGGAGGTCGGTTCGCTTTCGGTGAGGACGCCTCACGGCATCGTGACGACTCCGCCGTCGAAGAACAGGGATTTTGACTTTCCGTCGCCTTATCAGAGCGGTTTCTTTGAAAGCATCATCAAAAGATATCCCGATTTGAATTTCGTTCCCCTTGTGGAGACGAACAGGGGCTGCCCGAACAAATGCACGTACTGCAGCTGGGGCAGCATGAAGGCGGGAGTCAGGCTGTTCCCTATGTCGAGGGTCATGTACGATATAGAATGGTGCAGCAGTCACGGGCTTAAGTATCTCGTCATATCCGACGCGAATTTCGGGATCATCCCGCGCGACGAGGAGATAACCGACAGAATAGTCGAGCTCAAAAAAAACACCGGCTGCCCCGAAAAGTTCCAGGTGTCCTACACTAAGGACTCCAACGACCGTGTTTTCAGGATAACCGAAAAACTCAACGCCAATAAGATGGACAAGGGAGTTACGCTGTCCTTCCAGACGATGTCGCCTATCGTTCAGAAGAACATCGGCAGGGAAAACATAGATCTGGAAAGCTACAAGGCGCTGCTCAAAAGATATTCCGACGCAGGCATCCCGACTTATACCGAGCTTATCCTCGGACTTCCGGGCGAGACAGTCGAAAGTCTCACCGACGGCATAGAAGAACTGCTTGAAATGGGGCAGCACGTGGCGTTTTTCGTGCATATGTGCGAGTGGCTGCCCTGCGCCGAAATGGGAAACCGCGAGTATATGGAAAGATTCGGTCTCAAGTACAGCACGATACCGATAAACAGGGCGCATACCGCAAAAGGCTCCGGCGACGACATTCCCGAGTATTCGAGGATAATCACCGCGTCGTCGTCCATGTCCTCCGACGACTGGATACAAATGAACCTCATCTCCTACTGCGTCATCTGCTTCCATCATCTGGGGCTGCTGCAGTGTTTCGCGCTTTATCTCTACCGCGAAAAAGGCATAAGATACGTCGATTTCTATTCCGATCTGCTGAAATACCTTCTTGAGAAGGATAACGGCGCGGCGCCGGTGTTCCGCTTTATCCGCGAGAGGCTCGCGGGGATCGTCAACGGCGAGGCGTCAGCCATCTGCTTCGACGACAGATTCGGAGACGTCGCCTGGACGTTCGAGGAGTACGCGTATCTTACGGTCGTCGCCGAAAAGGATGAGTTTTATAAGGCCGTCGGGCCGTTCCTTAAAAAGTACGTCGGAAACGACGGCATATGCGACGAGATACTCCGGTATCAGTCGTTCATTATGAAATCCGTCGGCGATACCCGCCGCGAGTTCACCGGTACGTACGACTGGAATAAGTATTTCGTCGCCCTGCGCTCCGGAAAGGACGCCGCGCTTGATAAAAGACCGGTCAGGTACGCGGTCAACGATCCGTCCGCCGTTCCCTCGTGGGACAGGTACGCCGTCGAAGTAATGTGGTACGGCAGAAAAGGCGGAAAGAACATTTATACCAACGAGATAGAATATGTCGGATGATTACAGGCTCTCGGTGCTCATCTGCGCCGTAGACGAGACGGAGTCCCTTGAAAAATGCGTCGCTCAGCTGAGGGACGCCGTGGACGCTTACGAATACGTTTTTGTTCTGTCGCGCGACTGTCTGCCCGAAACGAGGCGGACCGTACTGCGCTTATGCGAGGCGCCGGACTGCAGATACCTTGTCCAGGATTCCTACGGCTACGGCAACGCGATAAGAAACGGCATAGCCGCTACGGCTGGCACGCATATGCTCATGTGGACCGCGGACGGCGGGCTCGACGTGTCGTCGGTGCCGGAGATGAAAAGGATATCCGAGAGCGACCCGAAAAATATAGTCAAGGTCAGCAGATGGTTGCCCGGCGGCGGCTTCGTGAACTACGGAAGGTTAAGAAAGATCGCGAATTATCTGTCGCAGAAGGCATTCGCCGTTCTGTACGGCGTAAAGCTCACCGACTTTACGAACGGGGCGCTAATCGCCCCCCTCGACTTATTCAAAAACATCAGATGGGACAATAAGGATTTCTCCTTCGTTCCCGAAATGATATTCAAGCCCCTGCGCCTCGGCGTGCGTTTCACTGAGGTGCCGTGCGTCAACTACGAGCGCCGCGAGGGCGTCTCGCACGTGTCCTTCGCCCATCTCGTAAAGTATTATCTGGTCATATTCAGGATCAGATTCGAGGACAGATCGAAATTGATCTTAAACTCCGGTAAATGAAAAAACTCTGTTTCGTTCAGCCTAATAACGCGTACGGCGGGTCGTATTATTTTCCCTACGCCTGCGGCTGTCTCGCCGCGTACGCTTACTCCGACGAACGGATAAGAGCGTCTTACGGAAAACCGGTATTCTTCTACAGGCGCGATCCCGTCGACGAAGTGCTCGACAGGATGGAGGGCGTCGACGTCGCGGCGTTTTCGTGCCTCGTTTACACGTTCGAGTACAATAAAGCGCTCGCGAAGAAAGTCAAGGAGAGATACCCCGGCTGCGCCGTTGTTTTCGGCGGTCACGTGATCTCCGACAATTACGACGTTTTCCCGGAACTGCCTTACGTCGATTACCTCGTTTACGGCGAGGGCGAGCGGGCGTTCAGGGACGTGCTGGACTGCATAGACGGCTTGCGCGATCCGCATTCGGTGCCGAATATCGCTTTCCGCGACGGCGGGCGCATAGTCAAAACGCCGCGCGAATACCCGGACTCTCTCGACGACCTCCCGTCGCCGTATCTCACGGGCATGTTCGACGGCATAATAGAAGAGGATCCGGACGCGCTTTTCTCCGCGTCGGTCGAGACGAACAGGGGCTGTCCCTACGGCTGCGCGTACTGCGACTGGAGCTTCACTAAAAAAATACGGGCGTTCCCGATAGACCGGGTCAAGCGGGAGATAGACTGGTTCGGCAGGCACGGTATAGACTACGTTTTCTGCACCGACGGCAATTTCGGCATACTCGAGCGCGACGTCGAGATCGCGCGTTTCGTCTGCGAAACGAAGAAAAAATACGGTTTTCCGCATATTTTCAACGCGGACTACGCGAAAAAGAGCAACGACAGGGTCTTCGATATCTCCCGTATGTTTTTCGATCTGGGACTCACAAAGGGAGTCACGCTGTCTTTCCAGTCGGTCAACGAACAGGCGCTCAAAAACATCGGCAGGGAGAATTTTTCGCTCGACGAGTTTTCGCGGCTGATAAAAAAATACAACGAGTACGGCATCCCGACTTACACGGAGATGATACTCGGCCTGCCCGGCGAAACGCGGGACAGCTTCTGCCGCGGACTTTGCGACCTGATAGAATCCGGGCAGCAGAACGCGATATCTGTTTTTTCCTGCCAGGTCTATCACAACGCCGTTATGGGGGATCCGGACTACCGGCGGCGCTTCGGGATAAAGACCGCGCACGTGCCCCAGAACATCTGGCACAGGAGCGTGCAGGAGGACGATATCGCCGAATATACGGACGTCGTCGTCGAGACCGCGACGATGCCGTTCGAGGATACTCTGCGGTGCCTTATGTTCACCGCGTGCCTCCAGTGTTTCCATAATATCGGTCTTCTCAAGTTTTTCGCGCTTTACCTCAGATATGAGAAAAACGTGAGTTATTACGGTTTCTACTCGGCGCTGTTTGAATATATACTCAACAGCGAAGGGACGCTCCTCAACTCGATATTCCGCAGGCTCATCTCGGAGTGCAGGGAGTTCAAATACGGCGAGTGGTCGTATTTCGACCCGAGGTTCGGCGATATCGGCTGGTTCATGGAGGAGGGCGTTTTTATGGAAACGGTCTGCTCTTTCGACCGGTTCAGCCGCGAGATAACGCCTTTCCTCAGTAGTTTCGGCGTCGCGCCCGACGTATTCGGAGAGCTCCTGCGTTATCAGCGGTTCACTCTTTTGATGCCGGGGATGACTCGCGCGAGCGCCGAATTCGACTACGACTTCTACTCCTATTTCAACCGCGCGCTCATAGGCGAGCGCAGCCGTCTTGAAAAAAAACGGACCCGGATAAGCGTTAAGATCGCCGAGCCCGTATCCGACTGGAAGGAATACGCCCTGAAGATAATGCTTCGCGGAAAGAAAAAGGGCAGACCGCTGATCGTAAACGACAGGGAGAACGTAGAGATCTCTTACCCGAATGGTGAAGGACAATGAAAAAGCACGTTTATTTTGTTCAGGTGGGCTTCGAATTCGACGGAGCGGTGTATCTTCCGTACGCCGCCGGCGCAATGATCGCTTACGCGCGGACCGTACCTGAGATAACGGATAATTACGATTTCCCGGATATCATCTATATGCGGGAAAAGCTCGCCGACGCGCTCGAAAAGATAAAGGACCCCGCCGTCGTCGCTTTCTCCTGCAGCGTATGGAATATCGAATACAACAAGGAGCTGGCGAGGCGCGTAAAGGAGCGATATCCCGACTGCGTCATCTGCTTCGGCGGTCACAGCGTGCTTGAAAACGGCGAACTCCTCTCTCAGGCGGAATATATCGACATCCTGACCTTCGGCGAGGGCGAGCAGACGATGACGAACCTGATGCTCAATCTCCTTCACGGAGAGCCAGAAAAAACAAAGAACGCTGCTTTCCGCAGGGGCGGGGAGACGATCTGCACCGAGAGGGAGTATTACTACGACATTTCGAATTATCCCTCGCCCTATCTGACGGGCGAGTTCGATGAGCTCATGAGCAAAAAGACCGACGTCGAATGGCTGACGGTGCTCGAGACCAACCGCGGCTGCCCGTATTCCTGCGCGTACTGCGACTGGACGGGCGGGCGTCGCATGCGCTTTTTCCCGATCGAGAAGGTGCTGGGCGAGGTCACGTGGCTCGCGGAGCATAAGGTGACCTACTGCTTCTGCGGCGATTCGAATTTCGGTATGTACGACCGCGACGTCGATATCGCGGATTTTATAGTCGAAACCAAGAAGAAATACGGCTACCCGCAGGTCTTCCGGCCCTGTTACGAAAAGAACAGCGAGGACAGAGTCTTCCGTATCTGCAAGGCGCTCAACAGCGTCAAGCTCGACAAGGGCGCGACATTCGCCTATCAGACGCTTTGTGACGAAGCGCTTAAAAACATCGGCAGGAAGAATCTGACGATGGAGCATTTCTCCGGGCTCATGAAAAAATACAACGAGGAGGGCATACCGTCTTATTCGGAGCTCATCCTCGGACTTCCGGGCGAAACGCTGGACAGCTTCTGCCGCGGCATTTGCCGCCTGCTTGAAAACGGCCAGCACAATTCGCTTTCCGTCTACTACTGCGAGGTGCTTCCGAATTCCCGTCTTGCAGAGCCGGACTATATAAAACAGCACGGCATAGACATCATAAGGGTCGCGTTCAACCATCTGCACAGCGCCCCGGGCAAAGACGAGGAGGTAAAAGAATACTCTAACCTCGTCCGGGCGACGGCCTCGATGAGCCGCGACGACTGGACCGCGTCGAACCTGTTCTCGATATGCGTGCAGGTGTTCCACAGCCTCGGCGTGCTGCGCTGCTTCGGTATGTATCTGCACAGCGAGGGCGGCATGAGCTACTACGATTTTTACGGCAGTCTGCTCGAGTTTATCCAAAACTCCGACGGCAGGCTCCATTCCCTTTGGGAGAGCTTCAAGAACAAGTACGATCACTCGCTCGAGGGCGACTGGAACTATTACAACGAAAAGTTCGGCAACGTGACCTGGTTCTTCGAGGAAGGCGCTTTCATAGAGATAGCCGACGAGCCCGATCTGTTCTACGGGGAACTGAAGCCGTTCCTCGATTCCCTCGATATGGAGCCGGAGCTTAAAAATCAACTGCTGCGCTATCAGCGGCTTATCCTGAGGATGCCGGATTCCTCGCCGAGGACGGAGACCTTCGACTGGGATTTCCATTCGTTCATCAACGCGGTATTCCGCAGCGAACCGGCTAAACTGGTCAAAAAGAAGACAAGGGTGAGCATAAAGCCCGAAATGCATTTCAGGGATATCGCGCAGTACGGCAAGGAAGCCGTCTGGTGGGGCAGACGCCGCGGCGACACGATGATCTCAAACAGGGAAATGACGGTAGAATATATCTGATTTTCGGTACCGGTTTCGTAATGAAGAGCTGAGCCCGTTCTTATGAAGAAAATGATCGGCAGGTACAGATACGGCGCGTGGATATTCCTCCTCGGGGGGATATACGCGTTCGTTTTCCCCGGAGCTCTCGCGCCGTGGCGTGAGGGCGCCGTTCCGTATGTCTTCTATCTTGTCGACTACAGTATGGGCTTCTGCACGCGGTTTCTGCCCGGGGCGGTATACAAGCTTCTTATCGGCGTATACACGCATGAAGCCGAGACCGCGTTCGTCATCGTTCTCCAGACGCTGTTTTTCGCCGCTGCGTCCCTTGTGTGCGGAAGGCTCGTGTCGCGCGTCGAGTCCGAAAACCGGCCCTGCGTCCTCCTGCTTCTGTTTTTCCTATTTACGGGACCGTATTCGCTTTCGATATTCAGCGCGACGCCCGGCATGCTCGATTTTTACTGGCTTCTTTTTTCTTTTGCGGCGGTCCTTTTGATCGCGAACAAAAAGACGGTATGGCTTGCCGTCCCGTTTTTCGCGCTTCTTATTCTCGTCCATTACGCGTCTGTTTTTACCTATATCCCGCTTCTCGCTCTGCTGCTTCTTTATAAGGCGGTCTATTCCCCGGGCGGGAGCGAAAGACGGACGTACGTTGCCGTGCTTGCCGTTTCTCTCGCGCTTGCCGCCGGGCTGTTTGTGTATTTCGTTCTGTTCGAGCGCAGCAATCTTACTTACCCGCTCGAAGAATTTGCGGAAATACTCTATTCCCGCGGGGCCGGAAAGGGAATGGATGTATATTATGATTACGTTCTCTACCGCGATCTTATTGACCCGGAGACGAAAGCGCGAATGGCGGCGGAAAAGGGGCTGACCGATTTCGGCGGCGACGCCTCCGCGCTTACCGGTGGATTGGCTGGCCTTATCCGCGTCGTTCTGCAGCAGATCGGCTCGACCGTCGTGCTGTGGGACCTTGACGGCAAGGTGCCCGCCATGCTGATCTCTCTGCCCGCGGCCGCTCTGCTTTTTGTCTTCGTGTTCTATATTGTAAAAAAAGAACACGGTTTTATGAAAAGGCTCGCGCTCGTCGGCGGACCGCTCGTTTATCTGCTTGCCGCCGTCGGAGGCTGCCTGTTCTCGAGCGATATCAACAGATGGCTCTCGCACGCCTTCGTCGCGCTTTTCGTTTTCGTCCTTTTCCTGATGAACGAGCGGCGCGGCTGCGAAGCGTTTTTTAAAAAGGCTTTCAAACGCCTGCCCTCGGTCCTGATCTTCGCCTATATGTTCATATACGCTGTCACGGTGGTGGCGCCTTATGACTGAGAAGATGATAACAAAGACGTCCGCGTTGAAAAAGCTGATATCGCGCCGCAGGTACTCCCTTTTCATCTTCGGTTTTCTTCTTGTTTATTCTTTCATCGTTCCCGGGGAGCTGAAGCCGTGGCGCGAGGGCGCGGTCGTTTACGCCTTCCACGCGGTGGATTACGGCATGGGCTTCTGCTCGAGATTCCTGCCCGGGGCGATCTACGGCGCCCTTATCGGTAAATACAATGAAACTGCGATGACGGTATATGAGCTCGTTTTGCTCGTGCTGTTTTTCCTGCTCGTTTCGCTGATGCTCGAAGGCGTGCTCAAGAGAGTAAAGGATAAGGACCGTCCGTATGTCGCTGTCCTGATGTTTTTCCTCCTTACGGGACCCTACGCGCTGCCGATCTTCGCGAGAAGGCTCGGTATGCTCGATTTTTACTGGGCGCTGTTCTGCATCCCCGTCGTGTTCTGTCTTTCGAACAGAAAACTGTACTTTTTCGCCGTCCCGTTTTTCGCGCTGCTGATATTGACGCACTACGCGGCGATACTCAATTACGTTCCGCTTTTGCTGCTTATGACGCTTTATAAGCTGGCGTGCGCGGACGAAAAAAAAGAAAAAGCGGCTCTCGGCGCGGTTTTCGCTCTTTCTCTCGCGGTCTCCGTCGGGCTCACGCTGTATTTCGTATTGCACGAACGGGAAAACCTCGTTTATCCGATGGACGAGTTCGCGCGGCTGCTCATTTCACGGGGAGTCGACTCGCGCGAGGGGCTTTACTATGATTACGTCCTGTACCGCGACGTTTACGATCCCGAGCTCAAACAGTATTTCGCCGAAAAATACTCCTTCGACGTTTTCGGTATGACGGACGGGAGCGCCCCGTCTGTCGTCCGGCAGCAGATAATATCGAGTCTCGGGCGTATCGATCTCTCGGATAAGATACCTCAGCTGCTCCTGTCGGCTCCTGTCGCCGCGCTGTTGTTCTCATTCGTCGTAACTGAGATCAAAAAGCGGGACGGTCACTTGAAAAAACTCGTCCTTTGCTGCGTTCCGATCCTGTTCGTCGTCGCTTTCGCCGGCGGGTGCTGTTTCTCGACCGACGCCAACAGATGGGCGGCGCACGCGCTTATAGGTCTTTTCGCGTTCGTCCTGTTCGTCATACACGAAGAAAAAGGCGATCCGGCGTCTTATTTCCGCGAAGTCTTTTCGCGCGTTCCCGTGCGCCTGCTCGTCCTTTATATGATCATATACTGTCTGAAGGTTGCGGAACCCTATGAATCCTCTTGAGCCGGGACTCAAAAAACAGAATATAATAAAGCGTCACAGGTTTTTTATCGCCGCTTTTGTTGTTCTTATGCTTTACTCCGCGATCCCTGCGGGCTTCAAGCTCTGGAGCGTCGACGAAAACACTTTTATCTTCCATACCGTGGATTTTTCTCTGGGGTTCTGTACCCGCATGCTGCCCGGCGCGATCTACGGACTGTTTTTCCCCGAGCGCTCTCCCGAAACGGCGAGCCTATTCGACAGCGTCATGCTCGTACTTCTGTTCCTGATGACCGCGTATCTCTGCGAAAAGCTGCTGCTTTCCGTCGGAGCCGGGGCAAGATCCGCGACGGCGACAGCGCTGCTGTTCTTCCTTACCGGACCCTGTACCTTCTCGATATTCGTCAACAGGCTCGGGATGATCGATTTTTACTGGATATTCTTCTCAGCCGTCGCGTTGATACTGCTTGAAAAAAAACGTCTCGTTTTCGCTGTTGTGCCGATCTTCTTCCTGCTCGTCCTCAACCACTACGCTTCTGTGATGGATTATATCCCGTGGCTGTGGATGATAATGCTGTACAAGATATTCTGCACGGAGGATAAAAAAGAGAAGAAGACCCTGTGGATCGTTCTGGCGCTGTCGGTCGCGGTCGCCGCCTCATCTTTCCTGTATTTCGTTATGTACGACAGGAACAATCTCGTTTATTCGCAGGAGGAGTTCGACAGCATACTGCTTTCGCGCGGCGCGGTCGATACGTTCTATTATGATACGGGGCTTTACCGCGATCTGCATAACGTTCTTGACGAATCGCACATTCAGACCGTCGAGGGGGGAATGTCCGGGGTCGGTTCGGCGCTGGCGTCGGTCCTGCAGCAGCTTCAGATCAGTTTGCAGGAAGCTCACCCTTATATTTTGCTGCCCCCGCTTATCGTGATCCTTCCCTGCCTTCTGGTATTATTAAGTTTTGTTGTTTCGCGGCGCCTCAGTGAAGAGAACAGAGGTAAAAAGCTGCTGCTGACTGTTTCGCCGATACTGTTTTTGCTGTCGATCGCCGGCGAGTGCCTGCTTTCGACCGATCTCATCAGATGGCTTGACCACGCTTATATATGTTTCTTTGCCTTTATCCTGTACGTTGTCTATAAGGAGAAGGACGCGTGCGCGGATCATTTCAGGTCGGTCTTTGATAAGGTGCCCGCGCCTTCGTGTTTCGTGTATTTTCTGTTCTATACGTTCGCCGTCTTCGATCCTTATATCGACGGCGTAGGCACTGTGTTCTGGACGTCATGAAAAAAGCTTTTGTCAAGCACCGGTACTCGGTCGGCGTATTCGCGTTCCTGCTGCTGCACTCTTTTCTCGTGTCGGGCGGAGCGAAGCCGTGGAGCAACGATTTTGTGACCTACTCGTTCCACGCCGTGGATTTCTCCATGGGCTTCTGCACGCGCATACTGCCCGGAGCGGTGTATAAGCTCCTTGTCGGAAAATGGAGCATGGAAGCGGTCAACGCCTTTGACTCCGTTTTTATGATACTGCTTTTCGCCGTTCTTTCCGTTTTCTGTGAGAAGCTCATCCTCGGCGTCGGGAAAAAAGACAGGCTCGCTTTTCTGCTTGTGGTACTGCTGTTCCTGACCGGTCCGTGCACCTTCCCGATGTACATTATCGAGCTCGGGATGATAGACGTCTGGTGGGTGTTCTTCACCGCCGCGGCGGTCGTTCTGCTGTCGTGCAGACGCCTGTTTCCGCTGGTTGTCCCGATAGGCGCTCTGTGCGTTACGATACACTTTTCGGCTATGTACACCTTCGTTCCGCTCATAGTTCTGCTTATCCTATATAAATGTGCTTCGGAGCAAAATAAGAAAACAAAGGCTGCGCTTTTCTCCGTCGCCGTCCTTACGGCAGCGGCAGCCTGCGCGACGGCTGTCTACTTCCTTGTAAACGAAAAGAACAACCTCGTCTATACCCGCGAGGAGTTCGACGCCGTACTCGCTTCGCGCGGCGTGACGTTTTTCGATTATTACGATTACGCTTTTTACGGTTTTATCTCGGACGCGCAGCCGCGCCTCGTGGAGGCGATGTCGTCATCGGAACCGGTATCTTTTATCCAGCGTGTCATGCAGCAGATCAGCATTAATGCTTCCACTCTGGAATTCGCCACAAAGCTGTACGTACTCGTTCTGATGATCCCCGCCGTCGTTCTGCTTTTCGGATTTGTCTTTACTGCGGTGAAGGGCAGGAGCGGCAAAGCCGAAAAAGCCGTATTGCTTTCAGCTCCCGCGCTGTTCGTCGTCTCACTCGGCTTCGGCTGGCTGTTTTCGACTGACGTGATCAGATTCCTCGGTCACAGCTTCCTCGGTTTGTTCACATTCGTTATGTTCGTTATTTATATCGATAATAAAGACAGGAACGCGGAAAACGGTCCGTCCGAAAACAAAGATCCCGCGTCGTATTTTACCGATGTTTTCCGGCGTATAGATCCGAAAATAACGTTCATTTACTTCGCGATGTACGTTTTGACGGTATGGGAACCGTACAGGACATAAGGCAGGTGTCAGGCATGAAAAAATATATCAATATGCTCGTCGGCGCTCTGATGATATCCGCCTGGGTAGTGGCGGAGATCTATCTTGAGCTCAAGCTCGAAAGGGCGGAGACCTGGCTGTATATCTCCGGGGTCCTGTTGTTCTTCGTGTCGGCAGGTTTCTGCCTGTTTATGAAGGACCTGAAAAAGGCGATGATCGTATCCCTTTTCTGCGCTGCGGTCATGTGCGTTTTGTCGCGCGGACTTATCTGGACGGCGCTTCCCGTCGTTATAATGTTCTGGGAATACAGGTGCGTCTCGGACAGGCTCAAGGGCGAAAACACGGCCTTTCACGCTGTGGTATTTACCGCTTTATCTGCGATATATGCGGCGGCCGCCGTTACGCGTATCGTGACCGCTTCCCCCAAAAGCGGGGCTCCGTCAACAAGATTTTTCGCCGTCGGCGATATTTGCGTCGCGGTCATTCTTTTCGCTGCGTTCGTCTTCCTCGCCATTGTCTGCGAGGGGCGGAAAAAACGCGAGTCGACGCCGGCAACAAAGAAAAACAGCCGGCCGGGCAAAAAGGGCGGCGATAAGGCGGTCATCTCGCGCTTCCCGATAGGGTATAAAGAAATGTATATCCAGTGCGCCGCGCTTCTGGCGCTGAGTATGTGGGTCTGCTTCGCGCCCGGCGTGCTCGGCTACAGATACACGCTCAGGATGACGCTTTACCCGTGGCTCATGTTCGTCTACCTGACGCAATGCCGCGACAGGGCGCTAATGGGAGTTCTCGGTAAGATCAGGTCCCGCGGCCTTGAGATAGTCGCCTCTGACGGGCCGGAGCCCGCCTCTGCGGAAGAACGGTAATGGCAAACGTTAAAAATAAGGGCTCAGGTCCCGCCCGCCGGGGTCCCGGCGGCAAATACGGTAAAGGTCAGAAGACGGCAGCCGTTCGCCCGGAGTCGTCTCGCGTCGAAAAAAGACCCGCCGTGAAAACGGTCTCCCGGAGGGATATAATAAAAAGAGCGTCATACGCTCTGATCGTTATCGCTCTTTGTTTGGTCTGGGCGCTTTCTTACAGCGGTCTGAAGACTATCGGTGGTTCCGAGGGAAGGAATACGGTCGTTGCTTTCATCCTTTTTGTTCTCGGCGCGATTTCATGTTTTTTGTTCCGCCCGCTATACGTTTCCCTGCCTCTTGCCGTGGGTTTTTTCTCGGCGATGATACTTGTAAGAAGCGATTTGATCTTCTGCGCCCTTTGTCCCGCCGCCGTCTGTCTTTACCGCAGATGCCTGCGTGAATGCGGACGGTCACGCCCGTCAAAATATCTCGCGATAGGCGCGGGCGTTCTCGCAGCCGTTTGCGTGCCGGTCCCCATGTCGGTTCTGGCGTCGAACGGGGAGTTTTACGGTTTGTCTCATATCCCTCAGGTCTACAGAACGGGGGAGATGCGCTCGCTCGTTCTTATGGCGGCGATCTATATCGTCGTTCTCGCCGTCACGGTCTTTGTCAGGAGCCCCGCGCCGGAGAAGATCGGTCACGTTTATCTTTACGTTTTGTGCCTTGTTTCTCTGTTTGAGACGGCGGTATATTATCATCCGACCGTCAACACGGACAATTTCTACTTTACCTATCTGCCGTCGCTGCTGCTTTTTTTCGCGGCGGTCGGCATGCCGTCGCCGGGAGTTGTACGAGCGTTGAAAAAGCTGCGTGAGCGCGTCGCGGGACCGCCCGCACCCGCTCCGGCGGACGAAGCGCAAAACCCCGGCTGACCGGACAACCTCGAAAGACGGCAAAACCCCGCTAACCGCGGGGTTTTGCCGTCTTTCGGATGACATTCAGCGCCGCGGTATCCTTATCATATAACCGACGTCGCTTTCGGTCACCTCACAGTCATAGTTCGTTGTCCAGTATTTAAGCCGGTCTTTCGTCGGGTCGTTCACGTCAGGCCCGACCTCGAACATGCTGTCGACGAAATTGCCGTATTTATACCGCAGCACCGAAAGGTTCGTTATGTTGAAAAAGCCGCGGCACTCATATTTCGGTATATAAACATATTCCGGGAATTTATCCGGGTGCAGTTTCCAGTAAAGGAGCTGACGCGATTCGAAGTCCCTGTCCACGTACCACGTGCTGTAACAGGCGTAGGGTCTGTCGACGTAAAGATACAGCCACGCGTAATCGTGCACGTAGAACGCGCCGTTCCCATTGTCCTTTATCGCGTCCATATCGTCCAGCAGCTTGTCGTAAATCTCCGCTGCCGAGCTTGTCGTCAGTATCCCCTTCATCGGTCCGCGGTCAAGTTTCGTGTCGAGCTTTTCATCGTTGAAATCGCCGTAGCGGTACTCAAAATAAGGGTACCGCGTTTCATATATGAAGGTACCGATCTCTCCGAGCGGCGCCGAGACGGCGACGAGACATAGAGCGACGACTGCTGCGCGGTTTAATAATATAATAGCTTTCCCTTTTGCGCTTTTTCCGCCCGCGTCTTCTCTTTCTTTATTGTCGGTCCTGATCTCGCCTATGATCTTTTCGATCATGATCAGCACCGCGGGGGCGACGAATACCCCGCCCAGCAGGAAGCCGAGAACATAAGCGTCCGATGAGATATCGAAAAGCTCGGAATACACGAAACCGCTGAGCAGCCAGAACAGCAGGGCTTTATTGTTTTTTTTGTCTTTAAGGAGCAGCCACGCGAAAAGCCCGAACAGGAACAGGGGGATATAGCGGGGAATGGTCGTGACGAGCAGCCATTTCTCTGTCGCGCAGTCGAGATACAGCTTGTTTATATGGATCAGGAAAACGATATTGAAAACGCCTGCGACGATCAGATAGACCGGTCTGCGTTTGAGCCTTTTTATATCAACGAGGACTATCAGGAAAAGAGCCGCTTCGATGATATAATAGACCGGACCCATGATATATACGGCGGTATACCAGTCATTTGCTATGAGGGTCTGAGGTCTGCCGGAAAGGACCGGGAAAATGTATTCGGAGTCCGTAAAGAAATTCGGAAGGGCTTCGATATACTCTTTGAGCGTTCCCCTTGTGAACATAAAGGTCAGGAAGACAGCTGCCGCAGCGGCGACGCCGGCTGTGACGAGAAGGAACGTCTTTAAGCTCAGCAGTCCCGGTTTTCTGCGGTACTTCGGGAAACACGCGCGGATAACGACCACGGCGGCGTATATGAAATATACGACCGCGAGCAGCGGTTCGCTCAAGACCGCGCAGGCGGCGACGACTCCCGCGACGATATAGCCGGGCGTTCCGAGCGGCTTCCCTGCGAACAGGAGCGCGCAAAGTATCGCGCAGAACATGATGCTCTCGGTGTAATAGCAAAGATCGGGGACAAAGACGAAATGGCAGAAGGTCAGCGAGGCTATCAGCGCCGTTATCCCGTGCTCGCGCAGCCGTATGAACAGAAAGACCGAAACCGCGAGCTGACAGCAGACGAACAGCCGACGCGCGTACAGCAGCATCCCTTCGGTTCCGAACAAAGAGTAATATAGCTTTACCGGCAGGTATATGAACGGAGAGGAAAACTGAGATACGTGCCACTCGTCTATGAGCAGTCTGTCGCCGAAGAACATCCTGTGCGGGAAATTAAGATAAAAGGTCTCGTCTATATAACCGAGCCCGCGCCCTGCGAGGATGAACAAATAGACGGCGAGCGCGGTGAAGCAGACCGCCGCGAACGGGTACAGCAGTTTTTTATCGTTTATCGCGGAGATGATGCCGTTGATCCGTTTATTTCGTTCCATTCCTATTTTTTCCTTATAACCTTGACCGTGTATCCGACATCGCTTTGTGTGACCTCGCAGTCGAACAGGGAAAGTATGAGCCGGAGTCTTTCCGCAGCCTCTGACCCGTTGTCGAGGAAGCCCGAATAATAAAACTTGGGGATGTAAACGTATTCCGGCGTTTTCTCGGGATTCAGCTCCCAGTAATCGATCTGCCTTGGGTCAAAATCTTCCGCGATGAACCAAGTTGCGTAACAGGAATACGGTTTGTCTGTATAAAGGTATGCCCAGGCGAACAATTCGTAAACGTAAACGGGACCCGTCGCGTTTTCTCTGATAACGTCAAGGTCGGAAAGCATCTTATTATACCGGTCTCCCGTTTCCGGAAGAGTGTAGATCCCCTTGAAAGGACCGGCGGAGAGCTTGTACGACAGATCTGGTGAAGGTGACTTATAAGCCCCGTTGTAAGCTGAAAAAGAATCGTCAAATTCCTCGGTCCTTTCGCTGACGTTCTCAAAAAGCAGAAAGTCTTTCTCGAACAGCAGGGAGGCAGCCTCGCAGACGGGGTGCGCCCAGATGAGGACGCATAGCAGCGCGCAGACGGCTTTTTTGACGGGAAAGCTTCGTTTTTTATCCTTATTTGCGTCCGCGGCGGCTTCCGCCGCGGATGCTCTTATTTCGTCGAGCAGAGCTTTCGCGAGTATGAAAACGGCGATATTCGATATGACTCCGCCGAGCATGCATACCACAAGATAGTTTTCGGAGGAGACGTCCATCATCGCCGAATACAGTATACCCGCCGCGTAGAACGCAAAAAACCGTTTGTATTTGCTCTTGTTTTCGATCAGCAGACAGCAGAACGCGCCGAAGATGAAAAACGGAATATGCCTCCAGAAATACATGAGCTTCGAGGCGAAGCCCATTTTGATAAGTATGCAGGCATACGTCGCGATCGCCAAAACAGCCGCGGCGGTGATATAGACAAGTCTGTGCTTCAGCCTTTTTCGGTCGGCGAGGACGGCTGTGAACAGTACGGCGTCCGCTATGAAGAAAGGAAGCCAGATCTTTCCGAGGATGTCAAACAGATCGAGGCTGAACAGGTTCTGTTTTCCGCCGTTGAGGAGCGGGAACTGATACTCGGAGTCGGTAAAGAAATTCGGCAGGGCGGCGAGGTATTCGCTCAAAGACCCTCTTGACAGAATAAATGCGAAAAACGCCGCGGCGGAAACAACGACTCCCGCGGCGATGAACAAAAACGGTTTAAGATCGAGCAGATAGAGCGGTTTTATTTTCTTCTTAAAAATGAGAGATACAATGACTGCTATGACGTAGATAAAAAAGAAAACCGCGAGCAGCGGCTCGCTGAGCACGGCGGCACCTATAAGAAGACCGGTAATAATCAGCGTGACGGGGCGTTTGGGCTCTTTTCCGGTGAACAGAAGCAGGCAGATAAGGGTGCACGACATAAGGCTCATCGTGTAATAGCTGAGAGCCGGGCAGTTCATTACGAGATAGTGGCAGTACAGTAGAGAGCCTGCGGCAGCCGCGAAGCCGTATTTCCGCAGACGGAAGAACGCGAACAGCGAGACCCCGAACTGCGCCGCGAGATACAGATATCTGAAAGCCAGAACGATCCCTTCGGTGCCGAACAGGGCGTAATAGATCCTGAACGGTATATAGATAAGCGGCGCCGCGAACTGCGACACGTGCCATTCCTCAATAAGCAGTCTGTCGCCGAAGAACAGTCTGTGGGGAAAGGTCAGATAGACGGCTTCGTCGACCGTTCCGAGTCCCCGGTGTATATACCACACCATATAGGCGGCGAGCAGAACAAATGCTGCCCCCGTTGCGATATACAGAGACTTATCGCGAAGTGTCGACATGATCGATCCGTTTTTTCGGCCTTTTTCAGACATTATATTTTCTCCCGAGGATCCTGATGGTATATCCGACTTCGCTCGTTTCGACCTCGCACTCAAACAAAGAAAGCGTTTTCTCCAGCCGCTCGGCAGCCTCCGGGTAGAAGTCGTGGAAACCCGAATGGTAGATTCTCGGTATGTATATGTATTCCGGCGATCTTTGAGGGTGCAGGTCCCAGTATTCTATCTGCCTCGTTTCGAAATCAAGCGGTATGAACCACGCGGTATAAGCGGAGTACGGCTTGTCAAGACTCATATACATCCACGAAAACAAGCCGAAAACATATACGGGGCCGGTCGCTTTATCGCGGATCGCGTTCAGATCCCTCAAAAGCGCGTCGTACTTCTCCGCCGCCTGAGGCAGGGTGTATATCCCCTTGAGCGGACCGGCGGTCAGCTTCTCAGACAGATCCGGCGACTCGCTGCCGTAAGCCCCTCCGTAAACCGAGAAGGAGTCGACGTACAGCTCGCTCCTGCCGCAGATGTTCTCAAACAGAAGAAAATCCTTTTCGAACGCAAGGGAGGCCGCCTCGCAGACGGGGTGCGCCCAGATGAGGACGCATAGCAGCGCGCAGACGGCTTTTGCCGGAATACGAAGGTTTTTGCGATTATTTATCTTTATTTCCGTATCCTGTCCGGACGCTTTTATCTCGTCGAGCAGTGCTTTTGCGAATATGAACACGGCGATATTCGATATGACTCCGCCGAGCATGCAGACCACAAGATAGTTTTCGGAGGAGACGTCCATCATCGCCGAATACGGTATCCCCGCCGCGTAAAAGGCGATAAGCCTTTTGTGTTCCTTTTTGTTTTCGAGCAGCAGGCAGCAGAACGCGCCGAAGATGAAAAGCGGAATGTGCCGCCAGAGGTACATCAGGCGCGACGAAACGCCCATCCGTATCAGTATGCAAATATACGTCGCGATCGCGAGAACGGCAGCAGCGGCGATATAGACGAGCCTGCGCTCAAGTCTTTTCCTGTCCGCGAGAACGGCGATGAACAGTACCGCGTCCGCGATAAAGAACGGCAGCCATATCTTTGACAGGACGTTGAAAAGACCGGCGTCGAAAAGGTTCTGTCCGCCGCCGCTGAGCAGCGGGAAACGGTATTCGGAGTCGGTGAAGAAGTTCGGCAAGGCGGAGAGATATTCGCTCAGAGAACCCCTTGAAAGCAAAAAAGCGAAAAAAGCCGCGGCGGAAACAACGATTCCCGCGGTGATGAATAAAAACGATTTAAGATCGAGCAGATAGAGCGGTTTTCTTTTCTTCTTGAGTATCAGAGATACCGCGACTGCGATAACGTAGATGAAATAAAACACGGCGAGCAGCGGCTCGCTGAGTACCGCCGCGCCGGTGAGCAGACCGGTAATCAAAAGCGTGAGCGGTTTCTTTGGCTCGTCGCCCGTGAACAGAAGCAGGCAGATGAGCGTGCACGACATCAGGCTCATCGTGTAGTAGCTCAGAGCCGGGCAGTTCATCACGGTGTAGCGGCAGTACATCAGAGAAGCAACGGCGGCGATGAAACCGTATTTCCTCAGCCGGAAAAACGCGAAAAGCGAAACGCCGAACTGCGCTATAAGATACAGATACCTGAAGAAAAGTATTATGCCCTCCGTACCGCGCAGCGAGTAATAGATCCTGAACGGAAGATACACAAGCGGTGCGGAGAACTGCGACACGTGCCACTCGTCTATCAGCAGTCTGTCGCCCTGAAGGAGCCTATGCGCGACGTTCAGGTACATGCTTTCGTCCATCGCGCCCATCCCGCGATGGATATACCATACCATATAAGCGGCGAGAAGCGCGAAGCAGCCGAGTGAGATCCCGTAAAACAAAGCGGCGTTCCGCCGCGTGAGCGGAGCGCGTAATTTTTCGATCGTCGCGCTGTTTTTTGTCATATCAGCCTCCGAAGCGGTCGCAGGCGTCTATTATCCGTTCGATCTCTTCACGGGTAAGCTCCGGGAACAGCGGCAGCGTGACGCAGTGCGCGGCGTGATACTCGCTGACGCCCAGCGGAAAGCGGGGAGCGGGAACGTCCCCGAACGCTTTCATCAGATGGCAGGGGAGCGGGTAATGGACGCGGCAGTCTATGCCGAGATCGCTCATGTGCCGAAGGAAACGGTCGCGTTCGCTGACGTGTATGACGTACAGATGCCGCGCGGGGGAGGAATCCTCATTGTATTTCTGTTTCACGATAAGCGGATTCGTTATGCCGCGGTCGTAGATCCCGCTTATCTCCCGGCGTCGTTGGAGAGCCCCGTCGAGATGCCTAAGTTTGACTGAGAGAATTGCCGCCTGGATATCGTCCATCCTCATATTGAAGCCGACGTCGGAATGATCTCCGTCCGCCGTTGTGCAATGCGTCTTGAACGAGTTTATAAGCTTGATCTTCTCACGGTCGCCGGATACGACGCAGCCCGCGTCCCCGCACGCGCCGAGATTTTTGGTCGGATAAAAGCTGAAGCAGCCCAGTTCACCGAGCGAGCCGGTCTTCTTGCCCTTATACAGCGCGCCGTGAGCCTGGGCGCAGTCCTCAACGACGGGTATGCCGTGCGCGTCGGCTATGCCTTTCACCCGGTCAAAGTCGAACGGCACGCCGTAGAGATGCACGCCGACTATCGCCTTTGTCGCTTTCGTTATCCTTTTTTCGAGATCGGCGGGATCGATCTCCCACGTGTCGGGGTCTATGTCGCAGAATACCGGCGTCGCTCCGTTGTAAACGGCGCCCCACGCCGTCGCGACAAAGGTATTCGAGGGTATTATGACTTCGTCGCCTTCCCCTATGCCGAGCGCCTTGAGCGCAAGGAAGACCGCGTCGGTGCCGTTGTCGACGGCCGCTGCGTATGAAACCCCGCAGAAAGCCGCGAAGTCCTTTTCAAATCCCTTTACGAAGCGCCCGTTGCAGAAGTCGGCCGTCCCGAGGACTTCTCCCGCGGCCCTGACGTATTCGTCGTAAAGGCGCCTGTGCTGCCTGCTCAGGTCGCAGAACGGTATGGGTACTTTATTCATCATTCAACAGACTTTCCTCGACAATATAACGCGGTCTGTTTTTTGAGTTCAGACCCGAAGAGTAAATATATTCCCCGAGTATCCTCAGCGCGAAAAGAAGCATCGCCGCGACAAGGAAAACGCAGGATAAAACGAGAGCGGTCGAGGGGAAACCGCCGCGGCAGACTTTGACGAGCGAACAGATGAAGCCGGCGACCGACAGGAGAAAGCTCGCAAGGCTCATAAGACCGATAAGGCGTATCGGCGCGCTGCTGTAGGAGGTGACCGCGCCGACGGCCATGCGGAAAAGCGATTTGAAATTATAGTGCGAGCTCCCCGCCTCGCGCGGCTTTCTGTCGTGGCAGACCACGCTGTGCTTAAAGCCCAGGAGCGGCACCTCGGCGGGCAGGAAAACGTCCGATCCGCCTCGGTCCAGCAGCGCTTCGACCGCTCTTTTGCTCATCAGCCTGTACTGTGAATGCTCGCGGACGAATTCTATTCCGCAAAAGTCGATAAGACGGTAAAATGCACCGGACGTAAGGCGTGTCATGAGCGGTTCGTTTCCGCGCGAGCGCCTGACGCCGTAGACTATCTCGCTGCCCTTTGCGTATTCTCTCAGCATTTCGTCTATTGCGTCCGTGCCGTCCTGAAGGTCGGCGTCAGTCGTGATCACGACGTCGGCGAAGCTTATCGCCGCCTCCATGCCCGCGAGGTTCGCGTTCTGCTCCCCGCTGTTGTGCGCCAGGCTTATGCCGGTGAACAAACTGTCGTTCTCGGACGCTTCACGGATGAGCTCCCACGTGCGGTCGGTCGAACAGTCGTTGACCATAAGGACGCGGCTCTTCGGAGAAACCAGCCCCTCGCCGATGAGCGCGCGGAGCTTTTCTTGCATGGCCGGAATGGTCAGCGGCAGCACTTCCGCCTCGTTATAGCAGGGGAGAACGATACACAGAGTATCCGCCAAGAGAGATCACGTCCTTTATTTCAGATCGTATTTTTTGAGGATGAGAGGGAAGAAATAGCGGTTGACGAAAACGCTCAGGAACTGATAGGCGGCGGCAAACGCCTCGGAGAAAAAGTATATGACGCCGTGGCCGAACAGACCCTTTACCGCGTCGGTGACGGTCTTTACCGCGAAGCTGTGCTCCTGCTCTTTGCCGTCGGCGCTCCCCTTTGCCCAGAAGCTCTGCCACAGGAAGAACGCCCTGACGACCTTGAGGTCGCGGTTCGGTATCTCCGAATAGTTTTTAAGGACCTTGTAAAGCGAAAACGCTCTTGCTTCCCTTTTGAGATCGAAGGTCCTCGCGTGGAGTTTTTCATAGTCCGGCAGGTTGTTGTACATGGCGGACCGCGCGAAGGGCAGGTAAAAATTGAACTGGTACTGGGAAGTCCTTATCTTTTTCGCGAAGTCGACCGTCTGCTTGAAATCCTCCGTCTTCTCGCCCGGCAGGGCGATGATGAACGCCGTGACGGTATTGAGCCCCGCGTCGTAAGCGGCGTTGACGGAAGCGGCAGCGGCGTCGAGGTCCAGCCCCTTGCAAACCGTTTTCTGCATGCGCGGGCTGCCCGTTTCTATGCCGATGAAGACCCAGCGGCAGCCGACGGAATACATCAGATCGTAATCCTCTCTGCTGAAGATGTCCGCCCTGGTCTGGCAGCCCCATTTGATGTCGAGCCCGGAGTCGCGCAGCTTTTCGCAGAACTCTTTGAGCCACGCTCTGCCGGTGCCGAAGCACTCGTCGGCGAAATAAGCCGCGCGCATATCGTATCCATCATGAAGCATCTTAAGCTCTGCGATAACGTCGTCTATCGGCCGCAGCCGCTGCCTGCACAGATGGAAATACGGGTTGTAGCAGAAGGTGCAGGACCCCGGGCAGCCCTTTGAGGCGTAGACGTGAAGGCCGTTTTTGCAGCCGTAAAAGGTCTCGAAATACTTGGCGACGGGCACGAGCGACCAGTCGAGCACGCCGAGTTCGGCAAGATCCAGGAACGGGGCGCGTCGGTTCGTGACCATTTTGCCGTCCTTTAAATAAGCTGCCGAGCCGACGTCCTCTATCTTCCTTTTGCCCTCGTAGTACTCTATAATGTGGAGCCACGAGATCTCGCCCTCGCCGATCGAAACTATGTCGCCTATGCGGTTGTGAAGCATCGATTCGGGCATCATGGAAGCCACCGGACCGCCGGCTACGACGTGCGCGCCGTGCTCTCTCGCCATTGAGGCTATGAACACCGCATCCTCGAGTCCCAGAGCGGATACCGTGGATATCCCGACTATATCGGGTCGCCTGAGCGTTAGCTCCTCCTTAAGGTCGAGGTGGTTCATCATTCGGTCGCAGATCCACGCTTCGTGCCCCCGCCGGTTCAGAAAGGTACACAACGAAATGGCCCCCAGCGGAGCGGCCGGCGAACCTGTGTATTTTTCTGCCATGGGGAGAACAAAGAGTATCTTCACGTTGACGTCCAAAATAAAATAACTTGACTATAATTCAATTATCATTATAATATATACAGAAGTTCATGTCAATATAAATCACCCTTAACGCTGCAGCGCGACGCGAAGAAAACCGATCACACCGAACGGTGTGTGGCGATATGAAAAACGCCGAACAGCGCCCCGGGCGGAACGCTCTGTCGTTGTGAAGAATCAGCGGTCGCAGCGGACAAAAGGCTCCGCTCCGGTAAAAGACCGGCGACCGCCCGAAGCCGAGAGTCCAGACTTGAAGAAAAAAAGACCGACAGCGATGATAATCGCCGCCGCGGCGCTGGTTCTCGCGGCGGCTATCGCCGTCGTCGTGTTTTTTTACTTTTACGGCAAAAACAGCCGCTCTCCGACGATCCTAGTGAATCCCTACGGCGGCGAACCTGATTCGCCTGATACGATATCGGTGAGGAACGAGGGCGATAGCTACCGTCTCGATCTCCCCGCCGACGCCGACCGGAAAAACCTTAAAGTCTGGTGGTATCCCGAGGAACAGAGCATGAGCGTCAACGGGAAGCAGCTCGCCTACGGCGAGTCGACCTCCGTTTTCGGCGTCAGGGACAGCTACTCGCTAACGTTCGGAGGTGAAAACTATTCCCTTAAACTGGAGCAGTCGCTCGACCTCCCCGCCGTGTTTCTTGTGACGGACTCACGAAAAACAGAATACCTTTTGGCCGACAAGGACAACAAGGAGCCCGGGCGCGCGGTCGTGCGCGAGAACGGCGAAGCCGTGATCGACGCGGAGCTCGAGCATATCAAGGGCAGGGGGAACCACTGGGACGAATACGGCGCGCCGGCAAGACTCGCCAGACCCTACAACATTAAATTTAAGGAAAAAACAGAGCTTCTGGGTATGGCGTCCGCCAAAAAGTGGGTGCTTAAGCCTACAGGCATCGTGGAGGACAACAGCGCCTACGCTCTGGCGCGCCGCATGGGGCTAAGCTTTACCCCCGAGCTGCGCAGCGCGGACGTCTACCTCAACAACGTCTATCTCGGAAAGTATCAGATAAGCTCGAGCGTCCAGGTCTCCGGCAGCAGGGTCGACATCGCCGACCTTAAGGAACTTAACGAAAAAGCGAACCCTTCCGTCGACTTTAAAACGCTTCCCAAAAGCGGCACGAGCGCGCCAGATGACCTGAGTCCCGGCTGCAGAAAATGGGTGGAGGCGCCGAACGACCCGGACGATATCACCGGCGGGTACCTGATCGAGGTCGACGATTCCGACCATTACGCCGAGGACGTTTCCGGTTTCATCACCGACCGCGGATTCTCCCTGGTGATCAAGGACCCAGAATACGCAACGCGCTCCGAGGTTGAGTATATCGCCGACTACTGGCAGGAAGCAGAGGACGCGCTGTATTCCGAGACCGGATATAATTCTCTGGGAAAGCATTACGGCGAGTATTTTGATATGGATTCTCTTGTAAGGATATATATCCTTCAGGAGATAACCAAAAACGCCGACTCCGGCGTCACGAGCTGCTTTTTCTACAAGGACGCGGGCGGAAAGCTTTTCGCCGGTCCCGCCTGGGATTACGACGCCGCGCTCGGCCTCGAGTACGAATACGAGGGGCTCGATCTCAACGATCCCGGGACCTGGTGGGTCAACCAGCGCGTGCGCGATTGGTGGGACGACTATCCGCTGCTGTTCTGCGCGCTTTATTCCCGCGAGGATTTCAGGTCGGCGGTGTTCGATATGTGGGAGGAAAACGCCGACGCCTGGCTGAGCGAAGATTATTTCTCGGAGCTTTACGCCTTCGGGGAGTCACTTGCCGCGACGAGCGCCGGCGTGTTTTCGCAGAGAGGCGCGGCGTATATTGAGTCGCGGGACAGGGTGATCCGGTTCCTGAAAGAAAGAAAAACTGCTCTCGATCTGGGGTTTTCGCCCGACGCGGCTTACGTCCGCTACGACGCCGGCGGCGGGACCGGGCACATCTACGAGACCGCCATGTACAGGATCGGGGACGGGTACACGCTTAAGGAAAACGCATATGAAAAGGACGGCTCCGAATTTAAGGGCTGGAGCACGGTCCCCGGCGGAGAAGCAGAGTATCAGCCGGGCGACAGGACGACCCTCGAAACGGGATATACCGTTTTTTACGCAGTTTGGGAATGACAGATGAAAAAAACAGCCGCGGGAAAGAAGATCGCAACCGTATCCGCCCTCGCCTTATGCGCGGCGGCTGTTGCTTTTTGTCTTTTTTTCTTTTTGCGCGGCGGCTCCGACCCGCTTGAAAACCTCCGGGTGAATCCGTACGGCGGCTCGAAAAACGACGCCGATACCGTCGTATGGAACAAGATAGGGGAGAGTTATTATCTCTTTCTTCCGTCGGACGCAGACGTTTCCTCGCTGCGCGTGTTTTTCCGGCCCTTCACGAAAGTGACCGTTGACGGCGACCCCGTTGTCAGCGGCAGAGAGACGGACGTCTTTTCCGGCGGCGGCAGGTTTACTCTCGAGTGCCGCGGGACGGAGTATCCTCTCACGGTCATGCGGTCCGAAAACATCCCCGCCGTGTTCATCACCACCGATACCGGCGGACTTGCGTATATCCACAAGGACAAGGACAACAAAGTCCCCGGGAGGCTCATCGTCCGTGAAGGCGGGCGTATCACGCTCGACGAGAGGCTCAGCCGCATAAAAATGCGGGGCAACAGCTGGGAGGAAACGCCTGAGGATTATCTCAAGGCGTATAACATAAAATTCGAGACCCGGCAATCCCTGCTCGGGCTCGGCAAAGCGAAAAAATGGTCGCTTTTGTACTCCGAGGTCGAGCGAAATCAGTTCGCTCTCGGTCTGGCTAAACGCGCCGGGATAGAGTTTACCCCGGACTGCGCGCCCGCCGATCTTTATATCGACGGCGACTACCGCGGGACTTATCTTTTCTGTGAGAGCGTGCAGATCGCGAAGAACCGCGTGGACATCCCCGATCTCAAGGATGCGAACGAAGCCGCCAATCCCGGCGTCGACATAAAAAAGTGTGCTCTTGCGGGCGACAGGAACAGCGAATCCACAATACCCGGATCTCGAAAGTGGGTCGAAATACCGAACGATCCGTCAAATATCAGCGGGGGATATCTGATAGAACTTGACTCGTACGAAAGGTACTGCGAGGAGATCTCCGGATTCGTTTCGAGCCTTTCTACGCCCATAGTCATAAAATCCCCCGAGTACGCCTCTGAAGCCGAGGTCGATTATATTTCGGATTACTGGCAGGAAGCGGAGGACGCTCTGTACTCCGATACGGGCTATAACTCTCAGGGAGGCTACTACTCCGATTATTTCGATCTTGATTCGCTCGTTAAAGTCTTTATCGTACAGGAGTTCTGCATGAACGGCGACGCCGGGGGAACAAGCTGCTTTTTCTACAAAAAGCCGGACGGAAAGCTTTACGCAGGGCCGGTATGGGATTACAACGGAGCGTTGGGTGCGGAAAAGATTGATTACGAGGGCTTGAAGCTCGGAGACCCGACGACCTGGTGGACGGTCCAGCGTGTTCGCGAAGAGGTGGACGACGTGCCGTTCTTCTTCGGTATGCTTTTCCGTCACGGCGATTTCCGCGAAGCGGTGCAAAAAGCTTGGCCCGATTTCTCGTCTGTCTATCTCGACGGCGCGGCGGAAAGTGTCGACGCTTCGGGCGCTTCCCTGTCGGCTTCGTCCGTCATGAAGGCTATGCGCTGGCAACTGTACGGCTCTGTCGCCACGCCCGAGCTGACCGGCAGCATCTACCGCTCCAAGGTCGTCGCTCTGAGAAAATATATAACCGCCAGGACCGCGAACCTCGACAGGGGCTTCTCGGCGGATTCGGCTTATTTCAGATACGATCCCAACGGCGGACGCGGCCACGTTTACGATTCTCCGATACTTTCCGCCGGGGAAAAGATAAAGCTGTCGGGTAACGCTTATTCAAAAGACGGGGCGGTCTTTATCGGTTGGAATACCGAGGCGGACGGAAGCGGTACGGATTGCTTCCCGGGTGAAGAGGTGACTCTTGACGCCGGGTATACGGTGTTCTACGCCCAATGGAAATAAACAGGTATCTGTCGGATCGTATCATTATTGAATATCAGTGTTTTTCTGTAATATCACGGAGGATGCGTCATTGTTTGATAAACGTACCGCCAAAACAGTATATACGGATATCGCATTTATTGTGGCGTTGGTATCGTTTTGTTCGCTTTTTGTCTATAAGGCGTTTCACTCAGTCTGCGATAACGACGAGAGCTCGATCATTTTTTACGCGCTTAGGTATGTCACAGGCGCGCGCGTATTGTTTGAGGAAAGGCTCTCCGGCATCTTCGTTCTGCCCGTCGTAAAGCTGTGGTACGCTCTCGCCGGGACGACCGAGGGCATCGTACTGTTTTCGCGGCTGTCATTCGTCGCGTCGCAGACGGCGGTTGCCGCTTTCCTTTACTCACGGCTGAGAAAATACGGCGTTTTCTCTGTGCCCGCCGTCCTGATTTGGTATTTCAACGTCCCGTCCTGGTCGATGACCCTGCTGTATTACAATACCGTAGTCGTCATGATGACGGGCGTCGTCGCAGCGCTGGTGCTATCGATCCCAAAGCGTCGTTCGGGGCTCCATATGTTCTTTATCGGTTTTGCCGGGGCTGTCGCGATCCTCTGCTCTCCCTTTTCTGCTTCGGCATATTTTGCCTATACCGTCGCGGTTGCGGTCTGCTTTATCCGAGCGAAAAAACGCCCCGCGAGCTTCGCCGCGCCCGTCATGCTCAGGCCAGGCTCGTGGCTGCTCGTGACGCTCGGAGCTTTCTTTGTTGCTGCTGCCGTCGTTGTTTACCTGTTTCAAGGGACGTCTCCGGAACAGGTTCTCGCTGAGTATACGTTCTTTAACGGTGACGGTTCGTCCGGCGGCGCGATATCCGTTATCTTCGGTTCAAAGGATAAACTGGCTCCGCTGTTCCTGGCGTATCTTCCTCTGACTGTCGGAGTCATCCTGCCCCCGTCGATCCTGACGCTCGCCGCGGCGGTCGATAAAAAACGGGTCGGTCACGGGGAGGTCTACATCATCGCCGGGACTGTCGTCTGTATCGTGTGTGACGCCGTGATCCTGTTTTATAAAACATACTCAGAAGTAAACAGGGCGCTTGAGAACATTCTGCTTTTGTATGCCGTATTCGCTCTTTACGGTCTGCTTTGCTATCTCGTTACCGAAAAAAAGGAGCGTTTGGTCTTTACCACGCTGTTTTGCGGAGGTCTTTTTGCCGCGATCATGAGGTGCTGCGAATCGCAAAGCTTCGTATTCGCCGGCGCTGCGGTGATGTCAGGTTGTCTCGCGGGCGCGGCCGTATCTGCTGGAAAGAAGGCGGAGGAGGGCTTCGTCAGGGGAAGCAAATCAGGGAAAGCGATCGCGGTCCTGATCGCCGCCGCCATGAGCGTTCAGCTTTTTTCTCAGGTCTTTCTGTTCCTGAATATGAGGTTTTCAGTTGAAAACCACTACGGCGCAAGCATCAGCGCGGACAGGCTCGACTCTCGTATCGGTTCCGGTCCTCTGAAAGGTATATACACGACTGAAGCCATGGCGGAATACTATTCCGGTATTATGTCGGATATCGAAGTTATCAAAGCCGAGACCGAAGGACAGGTCCTTACGACAAACGAGCTCACCTGGATATATCTTGCCCTGGGTGACAGAGCGACCGCTATGTACAGCGAGTATTTGGACAACGAATGGGTCGACGCAGAGAGTATGCGGCAGTACTACGAGCGTTATCCCGATACGGTCCCGGGCTGCATCTACGTCACATACCGGGATGTCTCCTCAACACGTTCCGGAGTCATTCTGCCGTCTGTTCGCGTCGCAGAACCGGAACAGAAGGACCTGTTCAGGGAAATAATCAATAATTATCCGGGGAGAGTCACGTTCGGGGAATCGGGATATATAATAGATCTTCGATAAGACGTCTGCCCGGGGAGGCGAATATGAATACCGGCGGTTCTGCCCGCGGAAAAATCAGCATATATGACGTGGCTTTTATTGCTGGAGCAATGATCTGCGTCGGGCTGCTCGCGTACAAGGCGTTTTTTTCGTTAGGCTACGATGACGAGAGCGAGATCATACTCAACTCCCTGCGTTTTGTACGCGGGGACAGGATGCTCGTCGACGACTGGCACGTTTCCCAGTTGAGCTCGTTTTTTCTTTATCCTTTTATCCTGGCGTATCATAAGCTGACCGGCTCGGCAGAAGGGATCGTTCTTTTCTCCCGCGTCGTTTACGTCTTCGTCAAGACGTTCGTTTCTGCGGCGGCGTATATCACGCTGCGCCCGTATAAAAAAGGAGCCGTCGCCGCCTCGCTGCTTTTCCTCATCCACGAGCCGGTCTGGACCTCGTTGACCATTTACTACAACACCGGTCTGCTTCTTGCCGGCGAGTGCCTTTCGCTTCTGCTGTTTTCCCTTGATTCCGGGCGCGCGCGGCTGAAAACGTATCTTATAGGCGTGTGCTGCGCGTTATGCGTCGTCGCCTCGCCCTATACAGCCGTCCTTTTCGCGGGCTATACCGCCGCCGTGACCGCCGCTGCCGTCAAGGGGCGGATAAAAAAAGCGCGCGGCGCGGACGGAGGGAAAGCCGCAGGCTTTTCTTTGCTGACTGCGAAGAGCTGGCTCACCGTTTCGGCGGGCATAGCGACCGTCGCGCTCGTTTTCTTCGCGTATCTGATGAGAAGCAACTCGTTCGGAGAGATAGTCAAAAACCTGCCGATGGTCTTTTATGACGACGAGTACACCGCCGGCGTGCTTTCCGGCTTCGCCGACCTGCCGGTCAACATGAAGAGGTATCTGCTTCATGTCGCCTCCGTAATCCCCGTGTGGGCGAGCGCCGCCGGCGCGGCCGTTCTCATAGCCGCAGCCGTCGACAGGGGACGGGTCAGACGCCGCATAGTCTATATCGTCCCGATGTTTGCGGTCTGCCTGTTCGGAGTCGTATATCCTTACGCCTCCGGGGATGGAGCGGCGGGGGATCGCAGATATGAATCGTTGATCTTCGCGGCATTCGGCGTTCTGTGCTATATGCTGACGGTCGGCAGGAATAAAAGAGTTTTTCGTTTTCTGTTCGTCCCCGGTGCGCTCATGACCATCCTTCGGACGCTGGAGTCCGATATCTTCTTTGCCTCCGGGGCGATGATCGCTCCGGTCGCCCTGACCGGCGCCGCGCTGATGATCGCAGACTGCTTCCGCGAGATCGTAAAGAACGCGCCGTCAAGGGCTTTCTCCCGCTGCGCGGCGGTATTCGCCGCCCTGTTCTTCGCCGTCCAGTTCTGCTACCGGTTCGACAATCTGCGTTCGCCCGCCTCCTTCGTGGAGTATGAGTACGGCGACAGCGTCACCGCGGGCAAAATGTCCGAAAGACTCGGGCGCGGCCCGATGAAAGGGCTTTTTACTGCGAGGTGGACGGCGAGGATGTACTGTTCGGCGCTGGACGACCTCGATCTGATAGCCTCGCGGTGCGACGGGCCGGTGATGGTCCCCGACGAGGTCTGCTGGATCTATATGTACCTTGACGATATGCCGATGGGCTCGTACAGCGGTTATATCGTCGCCGAAAACTGGGTGGAGTTCGACAGCGTCAAAATGCGCCGGTATTACGAGCGTCACCCCGAGCGGTATCCGTCCGTTATCTACATTCCGTATTTCACGGCGAATTACGAGCGCAAAAATCCGGCTCTGCGCGAGGTCGTCGACTCGATAAGGGCAGAGTACCCCGGGGAAATAAATAAAGGTCGGGCGGGATATATCTACTATGTCTCCCGCGGAGAAACGAATGAGGAATAAGACGCGCGGCGTCGGAAAGATCGATAAATGGGACCTCGTTTTCGCTGCGGGTCTTATTGCCTGCGTCTGTCTTATGCTTTATAAGGCGCTTATGTCGACCGGCGATGACGACGAGCACGTGCTTATCCTCAACGCCTTCCGTCTTGCCCGGGGCGACCGACTGCTTGTCGACGACTGGCACATGTCGCACATGAGCGGCATTTTCCTCGCTCCGTTTCTTTGGGTCTTCCACGCTGTCACCGGCTCATGCGACGGCATGGTACTTTATTCCCGCTGCGTCTTTATCGCCGTTCAGGCGGCTGTCGGCGCCGCGACCTATCTCACCCTGCGGAGATACGGCCGTCCGTCCGCAGCGGCTGCGTCGCTCGTTTTCTTTTTCAACGTGCCGACCTACACCGATATGGTGCTTTACTATAACTCAACGCTCTGTCTGGCGGCTCAGCTCTGCTCTTTGCTGCTTATCTCCGTCTGCGGACGTTTCTCGTTCGTAAAAGCCGTGCTCGCAGGCGTGCTGTTCTCTGTCTGTGTTATTTCGTCCCCCTACGCCGCATTTATTTTCCTCGCATACACCCTGTCCGTTCCCGTATACCGCGCGGTCGTAAAGAAACGCGGCGGAGCGTTCGCTCCCGTTTTCGGCTTTAAATGCTGGGCGGGCGTTACTCTGGGCGTCGTTCTTTCGGCGGCGGTTTTCGCCGCGGCCGTGCTGAGCCGCGCGAGCCTCGACGAGCTTCGCGTGAGCATACCGATGCTGCTGAGCGACGGCGATTATCCCGGCGGCGCGGCGGACGGCATAATCAATCTGTTCTCGAAGTACAAAAAGTTTTTCACCCGTCACAGCTTTGCCTTCATAGCGCCCTTCGCTGCGGCCGGAGGTGTTCTTGCCCTCGTCGCGGCGTTTGACCGCGGACGGAAAAGGCGGCGCTGTGTATACGTCCTGCTCGCCTGCGCATGGTACGCGGCGTCTGTCGCCGCGACGCTCCTGCATAAAGCTTCCCTGACGGTGAAGCCGCAGATCGCCGTCGCTCTGCCGGGCATGATCTTCACGCTCGCGGGCTTTGTCGTTTATATCTGCGTATCAAAGAAAAACAAACCGGTCTATCTGATACCGACCGTGCTCGGCCTGCTTGCCGCGTTCGCCAGGAGCTGCGAATCCGAGATGGTAATTTTCGCTTTCGGGACCGTCGTGCCCGTCTGTCTTACCGGCGCGGTCATGGCGTTCGGCGGCGCCGCGCGCGAGCTCTTTGTCGACGGCGGCGCGCGCGCGGGGCTCAAAAAGGCGGCGGCAGTTTCGCTTGCCGTTGTCACCGCGCTCGAGCTGTCTGTTCAGGCAGGCGTGAACGTCTACCCCAAATTCAACGACGAGTATACCTATTACGGCGTCGCCCGAAGCGAAAAGCTCGACACAAGGATAAGCGTCGGCCCGCTTAAGGGGCTTTACACGACCGCGAACGAGGAAAAGCTCTACCTCGACACGCTTGCCGACCTCGACCTCATCAAATCCGAGTGCGAAGGGCCCGTCATGGTCGCCTCCAAGCTCTCGTGGGCATATCTGTATATGGATTCGCTGACGGTAGGCGCGTTCAGCGGCTGCCTTGACAGCAGCGACTGGCTGCCGTACAAGAGCGAAAAGATGAAGCTGTATTTCAAGCAGTATCCCGAGCGTTATCCCGAGTTCATCTATATACCTTATTACGACAACCACGCCAGGGTATATTATCTTCTGAGAGTGAAGACCCCGGTCGAGATACAAAAGGGCATTTTCGAGAACGTCAGAGAGGATTATCCCGGCGAGCTCACTCGCGGCAAGGCCGGATATATTATCAGGACGCAGGCATGAACGTATTGCTCATAGAACCCGCGGTCGGCTTTTACGACCGTACTATGTCGACTCCGCTGGGGCTTCTCTCCATCGGGTCCTATTTGAAGTATCACGGTCATAACGTCCGCATCCTTGACAGGAGCCTCGAAAAAACGACTCTGAAAACGGTCTGCGATGAGTTCCGCCCCGACGTCGCCGGCGTTTCCGTCATGTCGTCAAGAGGACTTTCCGACGCGATCGGGGTTTCAAAGCTTCTTAAGTCATTCGGTCTTACCGTCGTCTGGGGCGGTCAGCTGCCCACGTTTTATCCTGAGCTCGTTATTGAAAAGGAGTATGTGGATATCGTGTCCGTGGGCGAGGGCGAGGAGACGTGGCTGGAGCTTCTTGACCGGTTCTCCAAGGGCGCAGATATCGACGGAGTACTCGGCGTGGTTTATAAAAAAGACGGCGCCGTCATCCGTACCGCTTGCCGCCCGTTCAGCGACCTCAGCTCTTTCCCGCCGACGGATTGGTCGCTGATAGACGTGCCCAAATATATGCAGACGTACATCGGCTGCAAAAAAATGATGTACCTTTATTCCTCCAAGGGCTGCCCGGGGCGCTGCGCGTTCTGCTCAAACGTCACCTACCACAAAAGCACGCACCGCGACCGGCCGAACGAACAGGTCGTCGCCGAGATCAGGTATCTTTACGAGAACTACGGGCTGGACGGCGTTTACTTCTCAGACGAGGTCTGGCGCCTCAGGCGCTCCGATATGCAGGATTTCTGCCGCCGCATGAAGGAGGAGGGTATGCCCGTCAGGTGGGGCGTCGACCTGCGCGTCGGCATATTCAACGAGGAGGATTACCGCCTTATGTATGAGGCGGGCTGCCGGTGGATCTTCTTCGGCATAGAGAGCGGCTCGCGCGAGATGCAGCGTCTGATACACAAGAACATAGACTACGACGCGATAAAACCGACTGTTGAGCTTCTCAACCGCATCGGCTATACGACCATGTCGTCCTTTATCGTCGGTTTTCCCGACGAGACCGAACAGCAGCTTCGCGACACGGCCGCGATGCTCAATTCACTTCCGATCGGCCTCACGCCGATCTTCCACTTCACCCCGCTCCCCGGCACGGAGCTTTACGAAAAACTGGTCGCCGACGGACGGCTGATCCCGCCGCGCAGGCTCGAGGACCTGCTCGAGGTCATACCGACCGAGACCTTGGGCGTCAATTACTCCGCCGTACCCGACCGGGACCTCAAGGTCGTTCGCAACTGGTTCCACTGGAAGAGCTTCACGAAGAAAAACGCCATTCAGGACTCAAAGCCGTTCGAGTTCGCGCGGCAGACGATCAAAAGCACGCTGAAAGAGATCTCAAAAATGGGGTTCCACGGTTTGTTTGTGAACGTCTTTTCCGCCGCTTTTGAGTTCCTTTACGTGTTTTGGTATTCGCATATGTTTCCGGGCGTAAAGAAAAAATACGGACTGAGGTGACCCTCAGTCCGTATTCGTTTATTCGGCGTTACCCGGCAGCCGCCCGATCCTTCTTTTCTCCGGGCTTCCGGCATTTCGCCGCCTTTTTTATCCTGTTCCAGAGCAGGCTCGCCCCGACCGTCAGCAGGCAGACGGCGACGGAGAGCGGCGCTCCCGCGGCGGGGTGAAGGAGACCGCCGGATGAAAGCTTGACGGCGATATACCCGATCAGCATGAACGGCCACTGCAGCACGTAGATATTCGTGATATTGCGCGAAAGATACTCCGCGCCCTTCTTCGCTCTGCCTTTTACGATATGCGCCGCGGCGAAGAACAGCGCCGCCCACACGACCTCCTGACTGATATACCATACGGCGGCGGGCAGTATCTGCGAATGATACATGTCCGTGAGTAAATAATCCGTGATATCGAAGTCGGTGAGGCGGAATATCACGCTCGCCGCCGCGCAGACCGCCGCTCCGCAGGCTGCGCAGATGATATAGAATCTGCGTTTGTTCGCCGTCCGTTTAAGAAGCCCGCCGAAAAGCATCCCGGATGCCGCGTATATGAAGAACGGGAAAAGAGGGTACATCGTGATCGACGTCGAGCCGGTGAACAACAGCGTGCCCGCGAGATACCTCACGGCGGTCGGGCTCCCGTCGAACGCTCCCGTCAGGAACGTGGAGGCGCAAAGCTGCATAACGAGCGCCGTCAGCGCGATCGCCCACGGCCTGAACCTCAGTTTTTTGAGCAGGGCGGTCAGCAGGAAAGTCAGCCCCGCGAACTGCAGTATCTCCGTCGTGAAGACGAGGTACAGATCTCCGCCGGCGGCGAGCTCCTTCACGTTGAAGCCGGTGAATATCAGGCTCGGTAAAACGTCCTTCGCGAAATTGAGAAGGTAGCCCTCAAGCATCAGCTTGACGCCGCGTTTCGCGAATGCGTCGGGGGAGGAGCGCGACGTGTAGACCATGCCTATCCCCATACAGAAGATAAAAAGCCCCGATGCGGAGTTTCCCAGATAGTATATAACATGTTTCAGAAGATCGTCGTTCACGCCGGCTGTCGTCATAAGATCGAACACGTGGCATACTATCATGGTTATGATGCTGAACGCTTTTATGAGGTCTATCTCGAACTGTCTTCCCGCGTTCGGGAATCCGGTCTTCAAGTCGGTCATTTCACTTAAGCTCCGTCTCTGTTGACTTTATAGAATAATGATAGTATAATATTAATGTTTTGTCAAGCTGATCCAATCCTTAAACTCCCGGGGGACTCCAATGCGTATTTCCGAATTTCAGTTTGATCTCATAAGACGCGAGGTCGCAGTCCTGCCTTCGGTCTCTGAATTTTACAGAAAAAAATACGAGGGCGTCGACGTGAACTCTGTCAGGACTCTCGAGGACTTTCAAAAACTGCCCTTCCTGAGCAAGGAGGATCTGCGAGAGGCGTACCCCATGGGGCTCGCTGCCGTTCCGGCCGACCGGATCGTCAGGGTGCATTCCTCGTCCGGCACGACCGGGACGCCGGTCATAATACCCTACACGGCGAAGGACGTCGAGGATTGGGCGGTCATGATGGAGAGATGCCTCATGTACGCCGGCGTCACAAGACAGGATATAGTCCAGATCACCCCGGGTTACGGTCTCAACACGTCCGGCATCGGTTTCCAGACTGCGGTCGAAAGGCTCGGCGCAATGGCCCTCCCGATAGGTCCGGGCAATACCGACAAGCAGCTGAAAATGATGACGGATCTCGGCTCCACGGTCATCGGCGCCACCGCGTCGTACGCTCTTGTCCTCGCTGAGGAGATAGCGAAAAGGGGCATAGGCGATAAGATAAAGCTCCGTACCGGTCTTATCGGCTCGGAGCGCTGCGGTCCGAAGATGCGCGAGCGCATCAAAAACGAGCTCGGCATAGAGTATCACGAGCTTTTACGGCATCACCGAGATCTACGGTCCCGGAGTCGCCGTGTCCTGCAAACACGACTGCGGCATGCATATCTGGACCGACTTTTACTATATCGAGATCATAGATCCCGTTACGGGCGAGGTCCTGCCCGACGGTGAGATCGGCGAGCTCGTTTTCACCACCCTGCGCAAGGAGGGCGCGCCGCTTATCCGCTACAGGACTCACGATCTTACGCGCATCATCCCGGGCGACTGCCCCTGCGGCAGCGAGTATCCCCGCATAGACGAGATCTTCGGCAGGAGCGACGATATGGTCAAGATCAAGGGCGTCTGCGTGTTCCCGGGGCAGGTCGATTCCCTGCTTGCGGACGTTCCGTTCGCGAGCAGCGAGTTCCGGCTCGTCGTCGACCGAAAGGACGGGCGCGATACCTGCGGGCTCGAGGTCGAGATCCTGCCCGGCGCCGATCCGGGCGCAGCCGCGGCCGCGATCGCTTCGGAATTCAGAAAAAAAACGGGTATCTCCGCCGTCGTAAGGGTTTCGGAGATCGGCAGTCTTCCCAGAAGCGAGGGCAAGACCAAAAGAGTGATCGACAAGAGGGAGTACTGATCTGCGCCCGCTGAGGTTTTTGCGGTTTACCGTCGAATACAGGTCCCGCGTGTTTCTGCTGTCGTAGGATCCGGAGGTTGAAGAATTGCTTATCACAAGGACGCCGTTCCGTATGTCGTTTTTCGGCGGCGGGACAGACTATAAGGAATATTACGAGCAGTACGGAGGGAGCGTCATTTCGACGACCATCGACAAGTACTGCTACGTCACGATGAGGAACTTCCCTCCGTTTTTCTCATTCAAGAACCAGCTCTCGTACTCCAAGCTCGAAAAATTCGACTCTCCGGACGAGCTCGAGCATCCGCTCGTTCGCGCCGCGCTGAAATATATCCCGGTCGACCGCATACAGATAAACTACGACGCGGATATGCCGGCGAGCTCCGGCATAGGGTCGAGCTCGGCTTTCGCCGTGGGGCTTGTCGAGGGGCTCCACGCCATGCGGGGGGAGTATCCCGACCGTATGACCATCGCGAAGGAGGCGATCCATCTCGAACGCGATATGTGCCGCGAGGCGGGCGGCGTGCAGGATCAGATCGCCGCGGCTTTCGGCGGCTTCAACCGCATCTTTTTCGATAAGGACGGCTTCCGCGTCAGGCCGGTCAGGTCGGACGCCGCGCGGATCGGGGCTCTGCAGAAAAACCTGCTCCTCGTCTTTACCGGTTTTACGCACTTCTCGGGCGAGGTGGCCGCGGCTCAGGTGAAAAACATCCCCGCCCGGCTTTCGCAGCTTCACAGGATGAGCGAGCTCACCGACGCCGCGGAGGAAATACTGGGAAGGGGCGATCTGGACGATTTCGGCAGGCTGCTGAACGAGACCTGGCGTCTCAAAAAAGAGCTTTCGGACCGTATCTCCAATTCCGGCATAGACTCCATATATGAAAAAGCCCTCGCCTCCGGCGCTCTCGGCGGTAAGCTGCTCGGCGCGGGCGGCGGCGGCTTCCTGCTCCTGTACGTGCCTCTGGTGGAGCGCGAGCGCGTGCTCTGTGAGCTTTCGGGACTCATGACTGTCCCGTTCCGCTTTGAATACGAGGGCACGAAGATCATATACGTCGAGGATAAATGATCGCGCGTCAAGCCGCTTGAATATTTTTTTGACGGTGAAAACCTCCGTATTCCGGGGGGTTTCACTTTATATCCGCCGGATTTTTCGGAGAACGATAAATGTTGTGACAATTTTGCACAAAAATAAATAATCCGAATTGGAAACATGAATTCTAAAATCGGCTTGACAATCTTGATTTCTCTTGATAAAATGACAATGATAGACTATATATATCATCAGGGTATATCTATGCCCCGGATCGTCGCGTTTTCTTTCGCTTGCCGCGGAGGTCCGCCTTATCGCCCGTAATATCCTTAATAAGGATAATGATATAAATACATTTTCCATATTTTGGGAGGTATCAGTAATATGGAAGGACACAGACGGATGGGTAAAGCCGGAAGGGCTTTATCGGTATTTCTCTCTGTAGTCATGGCCCTCGGCGTCTGCACGGCCAGCTTCGGCTGGCTGGGCGAGCAGTTCAGAGCGCTCGCGCTCTGGAGCTCCACGACCCCGGCGAGTAACATCCCGGGCGCGGGCGGCACGCTTTACGGCGGCAATTACTACAAAGTAACGTCCAACACCAACATAACCGGCGGCGCCAACCAGGCAGGTCTGTACGTCGCGTCCGGAGCGATCGTTGTCATCGACATCGCTCCCGGCGCCACGCTGACCGTAACGGGCGGCGCTGGCTCCGCGGGCAGCAGCGGCGGCGGCGGCTACGACGGCACCAACAATGGCGGCGCCACCGGCGGCACCGGCGGTCAGCCCGGCATCTCGCTGCCCTCTAACTCCACCCTTATCGTTACCGGCGGCGGTACCCTCAGGGCCGTCGGCGGCAGGGGCGGCAACGCGGGCAACGGCGGCACCGGCTCCAATGCATCGTGCTCAACGTCCGGCTGGACGCGC
>JAFRXS010000209.1 GCA_017443405.1 Clostridia bacterium
GTAGATCTCGACTCCCTCGTACCTGTCGAGGTGGTAGCCCTCTTTCGCCTTGACCGTGGTGGTGAACGGCGTCCTCGTCTTGCCCTCTGTCAGAGCGCCCTCGGTGTCGACGCCGGAATTCACGCTGTAGCTTATCGTGATCTCAAGGCAGTTGTCGTCTATCTGCTCGGTCTATCCGCAGACGGAGCAGGTCCTCAAGAGGTGACCGGCAAGGTCGGACGTCCATCCGCCGAACGTGCAGGCGCCGGACTGGACGTGATCCTCGCTGAGCGAGCATACGCGGCTGTGCGTGCCGTCCCCGTTGGGCTGCCATTCGCCCCAGGGATGCACGGTCGAGACCGCCGTGAAGTCGCGATTCTCGGTCGCGTCGCAGCGGGAGCATTTATAGACGGTATAGCCGCCGTCCACGCAGGTGGGAGCGACCGTCTCGACGAATACGCTGAATTCGTGGCCGAGCGGATCGTCGGTCTTCTGCACGCGGGATATCTCGGCTGTGCAGACGGCGCAGTAGACGACCTCGTCGTGAGTTCCTTCGGTCTCGCAGCCGGGCAAAACGAAGTTTTCGTCCACGCTCACTTTGGGAGTATGCCCGGTCCTGTCGGCGAGCTTGACGTTGTTGACGGTATCCGTATAGGTCGCGCCGCCGAAATCGACGGAGGCGGTGTAATCAACGACGTAGTCGGTCTCGCAGCCCTGCTCGCTGACGGTCGTAATATCGATATCGTCATCGGTCGCGGTCTCGACGTGAGTGCTGTCGTTGCCGCAGGTGAAGGTCGCCGTCGCAGAGGTATGGTCGGAGTTCCACGTCCAGCAGGTGAGTTCGTAGTCATGCCCGGTCGCTTCCTCGAGCGTGACGTTATCGGTGGTATCCGTATACGTGACGCCCTCGAATACGACGGAGGCAGTGTATTTGACGACGTAGTTGCTCTCGCAGCCCAGCTCGCTGACGGTCGTGATCTCGATATCGTTATCCGTCACGGTCTCGACGTGGGAAGCGTCGTTGCCGCAGGTGAAGGTAGCCGTCGCGGAGGTATGGTCGGAGTTCCACGTCCAGCCGGTGAGTTCGTAGTCATGACCGGTCGCTTCATCGAGCGTGACGTTATCGGTGGTATCCGTATACGTGACGCCCTCGAATACGACGGAGGCAGTGTATTTGACGACGTAGTCGCTCTCGCAGCCCTGCGCGCTGACGGTCGTGACGTCGATAACGCTATCGGTCACGGTCTCGACGTGCGAGGAGTCGTTTTGGCAGGTAAAGGTCGCGGGTGCGCTCGTGTGATCCGCGTTCCACGTCCAGCCGGTCAGAGAGTATCTGTGGCCGGTTCTGTCGGCTATCTTGACGTTATTGACGGTATCAGTATAGGTAACGCCGCCGAAAACGACGGAGGCGGTATAATTTACGACGTAGTCGGTCTCGCAGCCATGCGCGCTGACGGTCGTAACGTCGATAACGCTATCGGTCACGGTCTCGACGTGCGAGGAGTCGTTTTGGCAGGTAAAGGTCGCGGTCGCGCTCGTGTGATCCGCACTCCACGACCAGCCGGTCAGAGAGTATCTGTGACCGAGCTCGGAGCCGTAGGTGTAAGTCGCCGTGCCTCTTTCGGCGCAGCGGGAGCATTTATAGTAGTAGATCGCGGGAGAGGTACAGGTCGCGTTGGATTTGAGGTAAGCCGGGCTGACCGTCTGACTCGAGAAATCGTGGTTCAGAGCGGAGCCGTAGGTGTAAGTCGCCGTGCCTCTTTCGGCGCAGCGGGAGCATTTATAGTAATAGACCGCGGGGGAGGTACACGTAGCGGCGGATTTGAGATAAGCCTGGCTGACCGTCTGACTCGAGAAATCGTGTCCCTGAGCCGGGGGATCGGCTACCGTGTTCGTGACCGCGCCGCAGGTGTTGCAGTAATAGGTCGTGGTGCCGGGGGAGGTGCAGGTCGCGGGAGACGTAACGGAAGCGTACGAGCCGGCGCTGTGCGAGCAGACGCCCTTGATCGTAAGATGCGTGCCCTGGGTGAGCATCTGATAGTTGTTATCGCCGGCGGTAGTTACGCAGATGCCGCTGACGTCGATCTGGACGGTCTCGCCGTTATCGAGTATCGGACCCTTAAGATACCAGTAATAAGGACCGAAGCTGAGGTCCGTGCTCGACGCGCAGGCGGAGTCCCGCGTCATGCTGCCGTTGCCGGTCTCCGCAGACTGGAGGTCGGAGCCGTCGGCTTTACTCAAAGCGTAGGTCCTGCTTTTTCCTGTGGACGAGGTGACCGTTACTGATCTGTAACTGTCACCCAGCACGCCTCGGGGCGAGCTTGAATGACCGCTCCACAGCTCGATGCCCCAACGGACTATACCCTTTTTTGAATGGACGGAAAAAGTATCAAGACAGAGGTAGATGCCGTAGTTGAGTACGTTGCTCAGAGTGGAAGCCCTGGACGGGTCGACCTGGAGCTCTGCCGAGTTGAAGAGCTTGGATGATTTCAGGTAAACCGGACTGGAAGTCTGGTAATCCGAAAGCTCGCCGTTGTTCCACCACACTTCATTGCCCGAAGTAACATTGCCGATAAGCAGATTGACCGTGTTGCGGTAGTTCTGCCCGTTGGAATTCGAACAGTAGTTCCTCGCCGTGGCGGTATACACCGGCGTCGGCACCGACAGATAGGATTCGACGCCGTTTGCGGCGAACACGTCGACCGCCGTGAACGGGATCGCGGAAACGACCAGCAGCACGGTCAGCGCGACCGCCAGCGCACATCTTGTTTTTTTCATAAGATCTACCTCTTGTCGAAAAATAATGCTCTATTATTGAAATTATTATATCAAATTTATTCTATAATTCCGCGATTGAAAAGTCAAGTCAATTGTTATTTTTTATCTTTCCGCTAACAATCCGCAACAATTTCGCCGGAAATACGAAAACGGACCGGAAAATATAAATTTATTATAACTTTCCGGACCTCTTTACCGCTTTACTTTTTAATTCTCTCATGTTATAATTATATGAATAATTACGGTTGGTGTTTATAAGCGCCGCCGGAACAGGGGGCTTAAACTGATGAAGGTCGTATTACTGGCGGGTGGCTTCGGGACCCGGATAAGCGAGGAGAGCGTTCGCGTTCCCAAGCCCATGATAGAGATCGGCGGCATGCCGATACTCTGGCACATCATGAAGATCTATTCGGCTTACGGCTTTAACGATTTCGTCATCTGCTGCGGCTACAAGCAGCACGTCATAAAGGAGTATTTCGCCGATTATTTTCTTCATTCCAGCGACATAACCTTTGATTTTACCCAGAACGGCAGGATGACCGTCCACAACGAGCATTCCGAGCCGTGGAAGGTCACGCTGGTGGACACCGGTCTCAACACCATGACCGGCGGCAGACTCAAAAGAGTCAGGGATTACCTTGACGGCGAGCCCTTCCTCATGACCTACGGCGACGGCGTTTCGGACGTCAACATACCCGACGTCGTTGACTTCCACCGCAAGAACGGCAGGATAGCGACGCTCACCGCCATCAGGCTGTCGCAGCGCTTCGGCGTGCTCGACATCAAGGACAACGACGAGATACAGGAGTTCCGCGAGAAGACCTCGCAGGACAGCGGCTACATAAACGGCGGCTTCATGGTGCTTGAACAGGGCATCTTCGACTTCATCAAGGACGACTCCACCGTATTCGAGAAATACCCGCTCGAGACGGTCGCCAAGATGGGCCAGCTCGACGCCTACAAACACGACGGCTTCTGGCAGTGCATGGACACTCTGCGCGACAAGATGCTCCTCGAGAAGCTCTGGGACAGCGGCGAAGCGCCGTGGAAGATATGGTAAGCGGCGCGGCGTTTGCTGGCGGGCGCTCTCTCCTCGATTTTTACAAGGGCAAGCGCGTCTTCGTCACCGGTCACACGGGATTTAAGGGAACGTGGCTCTGCCGGATACTCACCGGCGCGGGCGCCGTCGTCACGGGCTACGCGCTCGAACCGCCGACGGACCCCGGCATGTTCCGGATAGCGGGGCTTGAGGGCAGGATGACCTCGGTCATCGCCGACGTGCGCGACTTCGACGCTCTCAAAAAAGCGTACGACGAAGCGCAGCCGGAGATAGTCCTGCATCTCGCGGCGCAGCCGATAGTCCTCACGTCGTATAAAGAGCCGCGCTACACCTACGAAACGAACGTGATGGGCACGGTCAACCTGCTCGAATGCGTAAGGCTCTCCGGCGGGGCGCGCTCCGTCCTCAACGTCACGACGGACAAGGTCTATAAAAACAACGAATGGTGCTGGGGCTACCGCGAGAACGAGCCGCTCGACGGCTTCGACCCGTACTCCAACTCGAAATCCTGCTCGGAGCTCGTCACGCACTCCTACAAAAGCTCGTTCTTCACCGACGGCGAGACAGCCGTCTCCACTGCGAGAGCCGGCAACGTGATAGGCGGCGGCGATTTCGCCGACAACCGCATAATACCCGACTGCGTAAGAGCCGCGGTCGCGAAAAACACGATCAGCGTACGCAATCCGAACTCCGTGCGCCCGTATCAGCACGTGCTGGAGCCGCTGAGAGCGTACCTCATGATAGCCGCGGCGCAGTATGAGGACCCGGCGCTTTCGGGGTACTACAACGTCGGTCCCGACGAGGGCGACTGCCTGACGACGGGCGCTCTGGCACAGCTTTTCTGCGACGCCTGGGGCGACGGTCAGAATTGGGAGGCGGTCGTGAAGGACGGCCCGCACGAGGCGAACTTTTTAAAGCTCGACTGCTCGCTTTTAAAGAGCAGGTTCGGGTGGAGCCCGCGCTGGAACGCCCGTCAGGCGATCGAGAAGACCGTCGGGTGGTCGAAGGTCTGGGCGCAGGGCGGCGACGTTCCCGCGATAACCGACAGACAGATAGCCGAGTTTTTCGAACAGTGACTCTGAGGAGATTTAAGATATGAAAACCGAAGCACAGGCGCGCGCCGAGATACTCGGGCTCGTCAAGCAGTACTGCGACGACTATAAGACCGTACCCGTCCCCTTTAAAGAGGGCGACAGGATACCCTACGCCTCGCGCGTCTACGACAGTGAAGAGATGGTAAATCTCGTCGACTCCGCGCTCGAATTCTGGCTGACCGCCGGAAGATATACGGACGAGTTCGAGAAGGGGCTCGTCGCCTATCTCGGCGTGAAGCACTGCGCGTTCGTCAACTCCGGCTCGTCCGCGAACCTGCTGGCGTTCATGACGCTGACCTCTCCCCTGCTGGGTGAAAGAGCGATACGCCCCGGCGACGAGGTCATCACCGTCGCGGCGGGCTTCCCGACCACGGTCACGCCGATACTGCAGTACGGCGCGGTGCCGGTGTTCATCGACGTCACGCTCCCCGGGGCGAACCTCGACGTCGGCATGCTCGAGGCGGCTCTTTCGGACAAGACGAAGGCGGTCATGGCGGCGCACACGCTCGGCAATCCCTTCGACCTGAAGGCGGTCAAGGAGTTCTGCGACAGGCACTCCCTGTGGCTGGTCGAGGACAACTGCGACGCCCTGGGCTCGCGCTATACGCTCGACGGCAGGGAGTATTTCACCGGCTCGGTCGGCGACATCGGCACGTCGAGCTTCTACCCGCCCCACCACATGACGACGGGCGAGGGCGGCGCCGTCTACACGAACGACGCGCTGCTTTCGAGGATATCGCGCTCGATACGCGACTGGGGACGCGACTGTGTCTGCGCCTCCGGGCAGGACAATCTCTGCGGTCACCGTTTCGACGGTCAGTACGGCGAGCTCCCCGCGGGCTACGACCACAAATACGTCTACTCGCACTTCGGCTACAACCTCAAAGCAAGCGACATGCAGGCGGCGGTCGGCTGCGCGCAGCTTAAAAAATTCCCCTCCTTCGTCGAGAAGCGCAGGGCGAACTTCGACTATCTCTCGGAAGCTCTCGCCCCGGTGCAGGATAAGCTTATGCTCCCCGAGGCGACCGAGAATTCGCGCCCGTCGTGGTTCGGTTTCCTTATGACCTGCCGCGAGGGAGTCGACAGAAAAAAGGTCGTGCCGTATATTGAGTCAAAGGGCGTCCAGACGAGGATGCTCTTCGCGGGCAACCTCATCAAGCACCCCTGCTTCGACGAGATGAGAAAGTCGGGCGAGGGCTACAGAGTCGTCGGTTCGCTTGAGAATACCGACAGGATAATGAACGACTCCTTCTGGGTCGGCGTCTACCCCGGAATGACCGAGGAAAAGCTCGCTTATATGGCGAAGGTCATAACCGAAGCCGTCAACCTTAAATAATTAATCTACGGAGCTTAATAATGAGGATCAAGGTCTCGAAATACATAGCGCAGTTTCTCGTCGATAACGGGATAGACACCGCGTTCACCGTCGTCGGCGGCGGAGCGATGCACCTCAACGACGCGCTCGGGCATCAGCCGGGGCTGCACTGCGTCTACAACCATCACGAACAGGCCTGCGCGATCGCCGCGGAGGCGTACGCGAGGATAGACAATAAGCTCGCCCTCGTCTGCGTGACGACGGGCCCCGGCGGCACGAACGCGATAACGGGCGTGGTCGGCGGCTGGCTCGACAGTATTCCGATGCTCGTCATCTCCGGTCAGGTCCGCTACGACACGACCGCGAGGAGCACCGGGCTCGATATCCGCGCGATGGGCGACCAGGAATACGACATAACCAAGTCGGTCGAAGCCATGACCAAATACTGCGAGATGGTGACGGACAAAAACAAGATCCGCTACTGTCTCGAGAAGGCGCTCAAGCTCTCGCAGCAGGGCAGACGCGGCCCGTGCTGGCTCGACATACCGCTCGACATCCAGGGCGCGTACGTCGAGACGGACGACCTTTACCCCTACGACGGCGAGGGCGACGAAACGCTGCCCGCTCCGCCCGGCGAGGACGTTTACCGCGCGGTCTGCGAAAAGATAGCCGCCGCGGAGCGTCCCGTGTTCAACGCCGGCGCGGGCATACGCTGGTCGGGCGCTTTCCCCGCATTCAGGGAGGCGGTCGAAAAGCTGAATATCCCCGTCGTCACGGGCTGGGATTCGACGGACCTCATCGAGGACGCCGCTCCCCTTTACACGGGCAGGGGCGGCATCATGGGCGACAGAGCGGGCAATTTCGCCGTTCAGAACAGCGACGTCCTGCTCAGCGTCGGCTCGCGTCTGTCGATACGCCAGGTCGGCTACAGCTGGAAGACCTGGGCGCGCGCCGCGTACAAGATAGTCGAGGATATCGACGCCGACGAGCTCAAAAAGCCGACGATAAATCCGGATATGCCGATAATCGCCGACGCGAAGGACTTTCTCGAAGGGCTCAACGCCTTTATCGACAAGAATTTCGGCGGAGGTCCCGTATTCAAAGGCGAAAAATGGCTCGCGCAGTGCGCCGCGTGGAAGAGGGATTACCCCGTCGTCCTGCCCAAACACTACGAACAGGGCGAATACGCGAACGTCTACGCGTTCATCAGGGAGCTGAGCTGCGCCCTGCCGGACGGCAACCTGACCGTCGTCGGCAACGGCTCCGCCTGCGTGGTCGGCTCTCACGGCTACGTGATAAAAAAGGATTCGAGATTCATCATCAACTCCGCGATAGCTTCTATGGGCTACGACCTGCCCGCCGCGATAGGCGTTTCGCAGACGCGCCCGGGCGAGCCGGTGATACTCATTACGGGCGACGGCAGCATACAGATGAACCTGCAGGAGCTGCAGACGATAATCTCGCGCAGGCTCAATATCAAGATATTCATGATAAACAACTTCGGCTACCACTCTATCCGCCAGACGCAGAACAACTTCTTCGGCCCGCCGCTCGTGGGCATAGGTCCCGAGTCGCACGACCTGAGCTTCCCGGATATGGCGAAACTCGCTCCCGCCTACGGCTTCCCCTATTTCAGGATAGAGACCAACGCCGACCTCAAGGAGATCATAGCGCGGACGCTCGCGACGGACGGTCCGGTCTTCTGCGAGATACTCTGCGACCCGAAGCAGAATTTCGAGCCGAAATCCTCGACTAAAAAGCTGCCGGACGGCTCGCTCGTCTCGCCGCCGCTCGAGGACCTCGCCCCCTTCCTGCCGAAGGAGGAGCTTGAGAGAAATATGTACATCCCCCTTATCGACGAAAGGTGATAACGCAATGAAATACGCCGTTGTTACGGGCGCGACCGGGATGATAGCCCGCGCGCTCATAAGGGAGCTCGTCCGCGAGAACGTCGGCGTGTACGCTCTCAGAAAGCCCGGCGATCCGCTCGTCGACGAGGTTTTTTCCGACCCGCTCGTCAAGGTCATAGACGCCGATATCACGGCGCTGCCCGACGCCGCTTCCGCGATAGGCGAGAAATGCGACGCGCTGTTTCATTTCGCGTGGCTCGGCACCTTCGGCGGCGGCCGCGACGCGGCGTATCTGCAGAACGACAACATAAAATACACGCTCGACGCGGTCAAGCTCGCCTCGCTCACCGGCTGCGAATGCTTCGTCGGCGCGGGCTCGCAGGCGGAATACGGCAGACCGGGCGACGTCGACCTTGCTCCCGACACGCCGACCGCCCCCGAAACGGGCTACGGCATAGCGAAATTCGCGGCGGGCAAGCTCTCGCGCCTGTACTGCGAGGCTCTGGGCATACGCCACTGCTGGACGCGGATACTCTCCGTCTACGGGGTCGGCGCGAATCCCGACACGCTGCTGCCCTCAGCGATAAACAAAATGCTGCGCGGCGAGCACGCCGCGTTCACGAAGGGCGAACAGCTTTGGGACTTCCTGTACTGCGACGACTGCGCCCGAGCTTTTTACCTGATAGCAAAAAGCGGCAAACACGGCACGACCTACCCCGTAGGCTCGGGGGAGGCGCGCCCGCTCGCCGAATACATCAAAGCGGCGCGGGACGCCGTCGACCCGTCGATAGAGATAGGTCTCGGCGAGCTGCCGTACAATCCCGGTCAGGTCATGTACCTGAAGGCGGACATTTCACAGCTCAGGGCGGACACGGGCTTCGAGCCGTCCGTACCGTTTGAAACGGGCATAGCCCGCGTAGTCGAAAGTCTCAGACAAAAATGAGGTCAGCGTTATGAAAAAGATCAGCGTAGTAGTCCCCTGCTTCAACGAAGAAGAAAACGTCGTGCCGCTCAGCGCCGCGATAAAGGACGAATTCGCCCGCTCTCTCCCCTCCTACGATTACGAGATAATCTTCATAGACAACGACTCGCGGGACAATACACGTCCGCTCGTGCGCACGCTGTGCGAGAACGACGAAAAGATAAAGGCGATATTCAACGCGAAGAACTTCGGTCAGTTCAACTCCCCCTACTACGGCCTCTGTCAGGCGACGGGCGACTGCGCGGTGCTTCTCGCGGCGGACTTTCAGGACCCCGTCGAGATGATACCGGAGCTTGTGAAGAAGTGGGAAGAGGGCTTCAAGATAGTCTCGGCTATAAAGACCTCGAGCGAGGAGAACCCGGTAATGCGCCTCATGCGCACCTGCTACTACAAGGCGATCAAGAAGATGAGCGACGTAGAGCAGATAGAGCATTTTACCGGCTTCGGTCTGTACGACAGGGACTTCCTCGAGGTGCTGAGGACTCTTGACGACTCGCGCCCCTTCTTACGGGGGATAGTCGCGGAGCTCGGATTCAAGCGCGCGGAGATACCCTACACCCAGGCGAAGCGCAAGGCGGGCAGGACGCACAACAATTTCTACACACTCTACGACGCGGCGATGCTCTCGTTCACGTCGTACACGAAGGTCGGTCTTCGCGTCGCGACGTTCATGGGCTTCGCGATAGGCGCGCTCAGCGTCCTCGCGGGCCTCGTCTACTTCATCATCAAGCTCATCCACTGGAACGATATGCCCGCCGGTATGGCGCCGGTCGTCATCGGAATGTTCTTCCTCGGCGCGGTGCAGCTCGTATTCACGGGACTTCTGGGCGAATACGTGCTGAACATCAACTCCCGCGTGATGAAACGCCCGCTCGTCGTCGAAGAGACTCGCATCAATTTCGGCAATGTGAAGCCGGTCGTTCCCGGCGAGGGCTATCTGGCCGCGAAACAAGCCGAAA
>JAFRXS010000210.1 GCA_017443405.1 Clostridia bacterium
CGTCCGCGCCCGCGAAAGCGCGGCACAGCGACTCCCTGTCGGTAACGTCGCCTATCGCCGGTGTGCAGCCGAGGGCGGTTATACGGTCATCCGGGCGGCGAAGAAGGACGGTCACGTTCCATCCTCTTTCGATGAGTTTCAGAAGCAAAGCATAGCCGACGTGTCCGGTAGATCCTGTAAGTACGACGTTCATATCTATCTCCTCCTGCCCCGATTATAACTCACGCCGCATGAAAAAACAACAACAAATATATAATGTAATGAATACCTTTTTTATTTATACGCTCGGCTGTAAGGTCAACTCATACGATTCCGCGGACATCGAGTCAAGGATGGTCTCCGCGGGTTTTTCGCGCGCGCCGCTGCCGGCGGGAGCCGACGTCATCATAGTCAACTCCTGCACGGTCACCGCCGAAAGCGACAGAAAGACGCGGCAGACCGTATCGCGGGCGAAAAGGGAAAATCCCGGCGCCTGCGTCGTGCTTTGCGGCTGCCTGCCGCAGTATTCACCCGAAAAAGCGGCGCTTGTCGCGGACGCCGACATAGTGACGGGCAACCGCCTGAACGCGGAGATACCGGGGATGATAAAGGCGTATCTCGGCAAAAAGGAAAAGACCGTTCAGATAGAAAAACACGAAAGAAACGAGCTTTTCACGACCTCGGACGTAAGCCGCATCGAGGGGCGCACGCGCGGCTTCCTTAAAATACAGGACGGGTGCGACAGATACTGCACCTACTGCGCGATACCCTACGCGAGGGGCTTTTCGAGGTCGGTTTCCGACGAAGCGTTCGACCGCGAGCTTGAGCTTTTCTCCTCATCCGGCTGTAAGGAGATCGTGCTCGTCGGCGTTAATCTCTCGTTCTACGGCAAGGAGTACGGCAAAAACCTCGCGGACGCGGTCGAAAGAGCGGCGAAAACGCCCGGCATCGTCAGAGTCAGGCTCGGCTCGCTCGAACCGGAGCTCATCGACGCCCCGATGCTCGAAAGACTCGCGAAGGTCCCGGAGTTTTGTCCGCATTTTCATATCTCGCTGCAAAGCGGGAGCGACGCGGTCTTAAAAAGGATGAACCGGCACTACACCTCCGGCGAATTCGCCGCGGTCGCATCCGAGATAAGAAGGCTGTTCCCCGACGCCGCGCTGACCACCGACGTCATCTGCGGCTTCCCGGGAGAGACGGAGGACGAATTCCTGAAGACTCTTGATTTCGTCGGGAAGATGAGATTCGAAAAAACGCATATCTTCCCGTATTCTAAGCGAGAGGGCACGCCAGCCGCTAAAATGGACGGTCAGCTGACCGCGGCGGTTAAAAGCGAGCGCTGCCGCAGGCTAAAAGAAGTCTGCGACAGAACGAGAGCCGAATACGTCGCTTCAAGGATCGGCATGACCTACGAGGTGCTTTTTGAAACGCCGAAAGGCGGTATGCAGACGGGCTATACGAAGAACTACATACCGGTCACGGCGGCGTACAGCCGCGACCTGACGGGCGAAAGCAGGCTCGTCAGAATAAAGGAGTTTGACGGCGAGCGCGCCCGCGCCTCGGTCTTATCCGATTTTTAAGGAGACGATACCATGTACGAAATCACCGTTCCGTTCGTGCCGACCGCGCCGGGCTTCAAAAAAGAAGAGGCTCTCGAGGCGGCGAAAAAGATCTGCGCGAAACGCGTTCTCTTGGCTATAGGGGTGCCGTCGCGCGATAATACCGAGCTGTTCAAAAAGCTCGCCGAGACGATAGCCTATTTCAAGGCGGGCGGTTTTCTGACGGGCGTATGGTACTGGGCGTTCATGGTCGATTTCAACGACTTCACGCCGATAAAAGGGAATCGCGGAGAATCGAAGGCGAACTACTGCCCGCTGGACCTCGGTCTTCTCGACTTCGCCGCCGGTCTTGTCAAACAGATCGCCGCCATGGGGCCCGAAATGATACTTTACGACGACGATTTCCGTTTCGGGCATATCGACAGCGGTTTCGGCTGCGTTTGCGACCGCCACAGACGCCTGATCGCGCAAAAGATGGGCGTAGATGAAAGCGGCCTGCCCGACGGTATTTTCGAGGCGGCGTTCACCGGCGAGCCCGGCCCGCTGCGCCGCGCCGTCATGCGCTCGTGGGGCGAGAGCATGGAGAACTTTGCCCGCCGTATGCGCGACGCCGCGGACGAGGTCGACCCAAATGTCAGGATCGGCATCTGCTCGTGCATGTCCGTCTGGGACACGGACGGGACCGACACGTTCACCCTCGCAAAGCTCCTCGCGGGCAACACGCGGCCCTACGTCCGCCTCATCGGCGCGCCGTACTGGGCGGCAATGAAGGCGTGGGGAAACCGTCTTCAGGACGTGATCGAGCTTGAACGCATGGAGATATCGTGGAACGGTATCGACGCGGAGATAGTCTCGGAGGGCGATACATTCCCCCGCCCGAGGTACAAGGTCCCCGCGTCATACCTTGATATTTTCGACACGGCTCTGCGTTTCGGGGGAGGCTTCTCCGGCATACAGAAATACGCCTTCGACTATACGGGTTCGCTCTCCTACGAAACGGGCTACGCCGCTCTGCCGGACAACGGTTATATCGACGGCATTACGGAGGGCTGCGAGAGCGTCGGCGTCAGGGTCTACGAAGCCATGAAAAAGATCGGCGGCGCGGCGCTGCGCGAGGATATCGACACCGTGCCCGACCTTTTCTTCTCTTACGCGTCAAAGGCGCTTTCCGCAAACGGCATACCGACCGTCTACAAGGGCGCCGGCTGCGCGGGCATAGCCTTCGGCGAGAACGCGAAATATCTTCCAAAAGAGGCTTTCCTTAAACCGCTCGTTCTTGATATCACCGCCGCGAGACTTCTGACCGAAAAAGGGCATGACGTCGGCGTGACGGATTTCGGCGGCGCGATAAAGCCGAAGTATCAGCATTATTTAAAGCAGGACGAATACGTCCCCGCGTACGATCTCGGTTCGGAGGCGCCCTTCTGCCGCGGCGTGACCTTAAGACCGGAATGCGAGATCCTTGCCGAATACGTCTGCGACGAAGGTGCGTATCCCGCCGTGTTCGGGTACAAAAACTTCATCGTGCTCACGGCGTCCGCGACTCCGCGGTCAGAGCTCTCATCGGCGGACGCCGCGTTCAGGTTGCCAGAGACCGTCTGGCGCAATTACTGCCTCCCCCGCATACTGAAGGACCGCATCCCCGATCTGCCGGTCTCCGCCGTCGGTCACCCCGACCTGTATATACAGGCGAAACGCGGGCAGAATAAGCTCGCGGTCGGGATATGGAACTGCCACGCGGACGCGATCGACGGTCTCGAGCTGACCGTTCACGGGGAGTACCGCGAGGTCTGCGGCGTAAGATGCGGCGCGGTCAAAACGGAAAACGGGATAACCGTCGACCGTATACCCGCGTTTTCATACTGTTTCGTCGAGGCGTTTCTTTAAATCCCGGCAAACTCTTGACATATACGAAAACAGTGCTATAATAGATGTGTATTCCCGGGATAAAGGGAAAGCGCGGTGCGAATCCGCCGCAACAGCCATTGCCGTTACAGCCGGAATGCCTGTCCCGAGGAAGACTGGATAACTTTCGGGTATTGGAAAGTTTGGTCTTTTCCGTTCGAGCGCATCAACGCCGAGCGGTTTTGGCGCGCCGCTTTCCCGTAACGAAGCGGCGTATTTTTTATAGCGGTGATTCCGCAGAAAGGTCATGTCTTATGAAAAAGACAGTATCACTCATCCTCGCGGCGCTCCTCGCGCTGTCCGTCTGCGTCTGCGCGGCGTCCGCCGCCGATTCCGTCAACATCTTTGTGACGATCGACGATGAAAACGGCGCGATCGCCCTCGCCCGCAAGGCCGTAACCGTCACCGACGTCGACGGCGACGGTTCGCTTACGGTAAACGACGCCCTGATCACGGCTCACGACAAATACTATAAGGGCGGAGCCGCCGCAGGCTACAAGACCGACGTCACGCTCTACGGTCTGTCGATCACCATGCTCTGGGGCGGCGGCAAGGACCACGGCTTCGGGTACTACATCAACAACAACTCCTGCTGGAGCCTTTCCGACACGGTCGCCGAGGGCGACGATCTTGTCGCGTTCGTTTACACGGACACCAAGAACTACTCCGACGCGTACTGCTTCTTCGACGCCTTCACCGTAGAGTCCAAGCAGTATGAAACCGTCGACCTTGCCCTGAGCTACTACACCTTCGACGCGAACTTCAACCCCGTCAAGACCGCTCTCAAGGGCGCGACGATCACGATCGACGGCAAGGCGACGAAGTTTAAGACCGATGACGAAGGCAAGGTCACCGTCGAGATCAACAGCAAGGGCGAGCACGTCATCAGCGCGACCGCTCCCGAAGGTCTCGTCATCTCCGCTCCCGTCTGCGTCACCGACACCGTCGGCGCGAGCGTCATCGAGGTGCTGATGCACTTCATCAACATGATCGTCAACTTTTTCAAAGGCCTCTTTAAATAAATTATGAAAAGATTCGTCCGCGGTCTGACATCGTTCATCCTTCTCGCGAGCCTGCTCGCGGGGTCGGTATCGTCTGCCGCGGACGATATCGATCCCGCCATAGCCTCCACTCTGTCCTATATAGAAGCCTCTCAGGGCTATTCCGACGACAGGGCTTTTCTGGACGGCTACTGCGCGCAGTGGGCGGGACGCGTATCGGACTGGTACGTCCTCTGCTTGAGGCAGTACGGTCCCGCCTATGATTTTACGGCGTATCACAACGCCCTTTCGGACTACGTAAAAAAAGAACCTCAGACGGGCACGTCCGCGATGCGGTGCGCCCTTCTTTTAATGGCGACGGGAGACGACGGCGGTTACGCCGATTCCGTCCTCGGCAGTGAAACGGATACCGACAGCATCACGACCCTAATTTTCGGTATGCATCTCATCAACAACGGCGCGGTATCGCCAAAATACAACGCCGACTCCCTTATTTCCGCGATCCTTGACAAGAAACTCAGCGACGGAGGGTGGGCGCTTTTCGGCTCGACCTCCGATATCGATATAACGGCGATGGTCCTGCAGGCGCTCGCGCCGCACAAGTACAGGGCGGACGTATCGAGCGCGGCTGACGGCGCGCTCTCGCTGCTGTCCGCGCGGCAGAACGCCGACGGCGACTATAACAGCTTCGGCACCGACAATCCCGAAAGCACGGCTCAGGTGCTTACGGCTCTGTCGGCTCTGGGGATAGACTGCCGCAAGGACTCCCGCTACATCAAAAACGGCAAGACCGTCATCGACGGCATAATGAAATATTCGCTCGGCGACGGCAGCTTCAGCCACACCGTTGGCACCGGCGCAAACCCCACGGCGACGGTACAGGCGCTGTACTCGCTCATCTCGTATAAGATGCTGCGCGAGAACCGCGGCTCGCTGTACGTTTTCGGCAAGACGCCTTCCGTCCCGAAAACGACGGTTGCCCCCACGGTCCCGAAAACGACCGCCTCGCCGACCGCGCCTCCCGCGCCTCCCGCAGCGACTGTCCCGCCGACCGCCGCGCCTACTGCTCCCCCGGCAGCGGCTTCTGCAGCGCCGACGACGGCGTACGCTCCTCCCGTACCGGGAACCGCCGCGCCGACGGTCCCCGCAGCTTCATCGCCCGCATCAACCGCAGCGACGGCGGCAGCTCCCGCGGCGGTACAGGGGCAGACCGCCCTGCCGTCTGGCGCAGCATCGGATAATTATACGACCGCCGCGGCGGCAGCCTCTTCGGACGGCTCCGTTTCCGCTTCACGCGAGACCGTCATGTCGATGGATCCGGCGAAAAAGGACGGATCACTGAGCATAAAGCTCATAATCATGATAGGCGAATGCGCGGCGGCGGCCGTCGCGGTCGTCTGGCTCATAGTCACCGGCAGGCGCAAGCCCGTCAATTTCGTCGTCACGGGCGTCGTTCTCGCCCTCGCGCTGACGGCTACCGCGCTCACGGACGTCAAGACGAAATCGCAGTTCGAGAGCGATACGACCGTGCCCTCCGGCGAGACGGTGACGGTCACGGTCTCGATAGACTGCCTGACCGTTGAAGAAAACGGCTGCATCCTCCCGCCGACGCAGTTCGAGATATCCGCGGGAGCGACGGCGTTCGACGCCGTCAACTATGCCTGCCGTGTCAAGGGCATCCAGCTCGACAGCAAGGCGACCGCGAACGGCGCGTACATAGCAGGCATAAACTACCTCTACGAGAAACAGCACGGCGACCTGTCCGGCTGGATGTACCTGGTCAACGGCGTTTTCCCGTCCGTGGGCTGCGGTCTTTACAACGTATCGGACGGCGACGTGATCGAATGGCGCTACTCGACGAATATAGGTGACGATCTGAGATGAGAGATTTCGATTCGTTCCACCCGAGAGCGCTGATGCTATACTTCCTGTACGTGATACTCATCCCGATGTTCGTACGGGACCCGATACTCGCCGGGATATCCGCCGTCACGGGGATGACCTACAGGATAATGAAATTCGGCAGACCGGCTGCCAGGAACGTGCTGTATTTCCTGCTGCTCGCTCTGCTGCTGACCACGATAAATCCGCTGTTCAGCCACAACGGCGTGACTCCCCTTTTCTACTTAAACGGCAACGCCTACACGCTCGAAGCCCTGCTTTACGGCGCGGCGGCGTCGATGAACTTCATTTCGCTCGTTATCTGGTGCTCCGTTCTCAGTCACGTCATGACGTCCGACAAGCTGATGTGCGTATTCTCGGTATTTTCGCCGAAGCTGTCGCTCATCCTTACGATGTCGCTGCGCGCGGTGCCCCTCTTTACCGCGAAGCTCAGAGAAACGAAAGAAAACGCCGAGGCGACGGGGCTTTATAAGAGCGCGACCGCGACGTCGCGCATCAGGGGCAACTACGCGGTCTTTTCCGCCGTCGTGAGCTGGGCATTGGAAAACGGGCTGATAACTGCGATGAGCATGGAGGCGCGCGGCTATTTCGCCGGACGGCGGTCGTCCTACAGCGGTTTCCGCTTCAAGACCTCCGACGCCGTGTTCCTCGCTTTCACCTCGGCTGCCGCGGCGTTCGAAATATTCTCTGCGATCGCTGGCCACACCGGCTTTGAGTTTTACCCCTCGTTCGCGGCGCCCGGCGGCGCGCTTACCGTCACGGCATATATCTGCTGCGCGGCGATGTGCGCCGTGCCCGCGGCAATGGAAACAGGAGGAAGGATATATTGGAAGCGCTCTCTGTCAAGGATCTGACGTTCACATATCCCCGGTGCGGCTCTCCCGCGATAGAAAACGTCGGTTTTTCTCTCGGGGAGGGTACTTTGAACCTGCTTTTCGGTCCGACCGGCTGCGGCAAGTCCACCCTGCTTTCGTGCATAAAAAAAGAGGTCAGACCGTCGGGAGAGATGAGCGGAGAGATAAAGATAGATTCCCGGGACGCCGACAGTCTGCCTCAGTCCGATATAGGCTTCGTTTTTCAGGACCCCGAGCATCAGACCGTGACCGACAAGGTCTGGCACGAGCTGGCGTTCGCGCCCGAAAACATGGGGCTCCCGCCTGCCGAGATACGCCGCCGCAGCGCGGAAGCCGCGGGCGTCTGCGGTCTTTCGCCGTTTTATGAAGAAAAGATAAGCGAGCTTTCCGGCGGTCAGAAGCAGGCGGTCGCGGTCGCTTCCGTCCTCACGATGCGCCCGAAGCTCCTGCTGCTCGACGAGCCGGCGTCGTCCCTTGACCCCAGAAGCGCGTCGAATCTGTTCTGGTCGCTTCGCAAGCTCGTCAACGAAACGGGCATAACCGTTCTGATAAGCGAACACCGTCTCAGCGAGCTGCTGCCGATATGCGACAGCGCGATCGCGATGGAAGCGGGGCGCATAAGGGCGTCGGGAACGCCGGCGGAGGTCTGCGCCGAACTGATGAAAGACAGGGATTTCTTCCCGATGATGCCCGCCGCGGTCAAGGTGTTTTCCGCTACCGGCGGCCAGGGCGAATGTCCGCTGACCGTCGCCGAGGGCAGGCGGTATTTCAAAAATTCGGGCGCGAAGCCCGAAGAAAAGGAATACCCGCCCGAACAGAAGCTGCCTGCCTTTGCCGCGGAGCTCAAGTCCGTGATGTTCAGATACAAAAAAGACTCGCCGGATATACTGTCCGACGTCTGTCTGAACGTACGCAAGGGCGCGATAACCTGCGTCGTCGGCGAAAACGGCAGCGGCAAGACCACGCTGCTCGGCGTCCTCGCCGGAACGAAAAAAGCCTACGCCGGCTCCGTGAGGATATTCGGCAAAAAGATATCCTCCTACGCTCCCGGCGAGCTTTACGACTCCTGCGTCGCCCTGCTGCCGCAGGACGTGCGGACGCTGTTTTTAAGAAAGACCGTCGCGGAGGAGCTCGGGGGAAAGCCCGAAAACGTCCCCGAGGGATTCGACTGGGACAAGCTCAGGGACAGGCACCCCTACGACCTCAGCGGAGGCGAACAGGAGCTTCTGGGACTCATGAAGGTCACCGCTCAGGCGCCGAAACTCCTGCTGCTCGACGAACCGACTCAGGGGCTCGACGCGAGATCGAAGCAGATGCTCGGCAGAGCGCTCAAAAAGCTGAAGGAAAATGGCACGACGATAGTCGCGGTGACCCACGATATAGACTTTGCCGACGACGTCGCGGACAGATGCGCTCTGCTGTTCCGCGGGAGCATAATCTGCGAGGAGCCCGTGAATACCTTTATGGACAACAATATACTTTATACTACAGATGTCAGAAAGATCGTCAGATAAAAAACGCGCGATCCCAAGCCGGATCCTTCCGGCTCTGTTCGTGCTGTGCGCGGTCTTCCTGACCTTTTTCGGCATCTATTTCAAGCGCGACAAGTCCTGGGCGGTCATCTCATTCGTCGATGCGCTGCTCGTCCTGCTCGCGATGAACCTTTCGTACGAACGCAAGAACATAGGCGCGAGGCGGACCGTCCTGACGGCGGTGATGACCGCGCTCGCCGTCGCGGGCAGGGTGATACTCGCCCCCGTGCCCGGCGCGGCGCCGATAACGCCGTTCGCCGCGATAGCCGCGATGTACGCCGGTCCGTGGTGCGGCTTCGCTACGGGCAGCACCTCGGCGCTCATATCCGGCTGTCTGTCCGGGCTCGGCTCGGGGACGCCGTTTCAGATGCTCGCGTGGGGGCTCAACGGCTTTTTCGCCGGGATATTCGCCGAGCGATTAAAAAAGAGCCGCGCGGCTCTTTGCGTGTATTGCGTCCTCGGCGGGATATTCTATTCCGGGCTCATGGACGTCTGGAGCGTGATATGGTACAACGGGACCTTCGCCTTCAACCTCTGGCTCGCGGCAGCCGGTACGGCTCTGCCGTTCACCGCCGTCTACTGCGCGTCAAACCTGCTCTTCCTTAATCTTATGAGAAAGCCGATAGGCGAAAAGCTTGACAGAGTCAAGGTAAAATACGGGATCTGACCTTACTTCCCGGCTCTTTCGCGCTCTTCATCCCGGCTTTTCGTCAAGCAGACGCGTCGAGCGCAGCGCGGCAGAGCGCGACGTTATGGACGCGGACGATATCCGCCCCCTGCGCCGCGGCGAGAGCGCAAAGCGACGCGGTGGCCGCGTCTAGCGCGCCGTTGTCTTTGGAACCGCAGATCGCGCCCACGAACCTTTTTCTCGAAAAACCCGCGAGCAGCCTCGTTCCGGCTGCTTTTTTAAGTTCTCCGAGCCGGGAAAACAGCTCGACGTTCTGTTTCACGTCCTTCGAAAAACCGAACCCGGGGTCGAGGATGACCTGTTCTTTCTTCAGACCGCAGTCAAGGGCGGCTTCGAGCGCTCGCTCAAAGAAGCCCGCGACGTCCGCGAAGACCCCGTCCGGGTAATCGGCGTCCGCGCCCGCCGGACCGCGGGCGTGCATTACTATCCAAGCCGCGCCGTACCGGGCGGCAAGACGGGCGATCTCGGGGGAAAGCGCGCCGCTCACGTCGTTGACGGCAAGACAGCCGCATTCGAGCGCGAGCGACGCCGCTGCGGGCGAATAAGTATCGACGGTAAAGGGGATATCCCCCTCTTTTTTTATGAGCGAGAGGACGGGACGAAGCCGCTCAAGCTCCGTCTCTTCGTCGACGGGAGCGCTGCCGGGCCTTGTGGACACGGCGCCGATATCTATGACGTCCGCGCCCTGACGGATCATTTCTCTCGCGTGAGCGACGGCTTTTTCGGGCTCGAGATACAGTCCGCCGTCCGAAAACGAGTCCGGTGTGACGTTGAGAATGCCCATTACCTCAGTCACAGCTTTATCCCCATAAGCTCCAGAGCCTGGCGCGCCGCGTCCTGCTCCGCTTTCTTCTTGCTCTTGCCGACGCCCGTGGCGATCACGTTGCCGTCAAGGACAACGTCGACCTCGAACGAGGGGTCGTGCGCCGGCCCGCTCTCGCCCGAAAGGACGTAGTCGAGCGTATCCTCCGGGTTGTGCTGGATTATCTCCTGCAGCTTCGTTTTGTAGTCGACGACCTGCTCCTGTTTTATCGCGCCCAGGTCGACGAACGACAGAACGAATCTTTTCGCGTTCTCGAGCCCGCCGTCGAGGTAGATCGCGGCTATGAGGGCCTCGAACGCGTCGGAGAGGACGGAGGGCTTGTCGGCTCCCCCGCTCGCGCTTTCGCCCTTGCCGAGCAGCAGGTAGCCGCCGAGCCCTATGCTGCGCGCGAACTCCGCGAGAGCCTTTTCGCAGACCTGCGCCGCGCGGTCGCGCGTGAGTATGCCCTCCGGCTCGTCCGGCAGATTCCTGTAAAAATACTCCGCCGACACGAACCCCAGCACCGAATCCCCGAGGAATTCGAGCCTTTCGTTGTCCTTGCCTCCGTTTTCGTTGGCGTAGGAGGAATGAGTCATCGCCAGCCGGAAAAGCTCCGGATCGCGGAATTCATAACCAATCTTTTTTTCGAGTTCTTTCATTTTTATTACCGTTTCAGATCGAAATAGCAGTACCGAGCTTCAGAGAGAAGATGAACGTCTCCCCGGCGTCGACGCCGAAGACCTCGCGCACGCCGCGTTTATATATCGCGAGCTGCCCTTCGTAGCGCCTTTTGAGCTCCTCCGGGTCGCGTACGCCGTCGGTCTTGTAGTCGAGCAGCACGACGCTGCCGTCCTTGATGAACACGAGGTCCGCCATGCCCTGAACGAGGATATCCTCGTCCTTCGCTTCCTCCGGGCAGTCGGGATACAGCTCGTGAGCCTTCATGAATATGCTGAACGAGAATTCCCGGTGGACCTCGTCGGCGTCAAGTATGCGCCGCCCGACCTCGCTGCCGAGAAAACGCGCGATACCTCGCAGATCGACGGCGGAAAGCTCCCCGGGCGTGAGCTTGCCCGCGGACACGAGCCTTCCGCCCTCCGCTCGTGGGTCTTCGGACGCGGCGCGGAAATCGCAGTACTGCAGATACTTATGGTTCGCGGTGCCCCTTTTCGCCGCCGTCATGCCGTCCCCGTCGCCGAAGTCGGGATAGGACATAGCCGAGTACTCCGGAGAGAACAGCCCCTCGGCGGGCTGCGACGCGGTCCTTTTCGAGTCGACGGAGCCGAGCGGAGTATAGGGGTAAACGTAATCGAGCAGGGGCTTCAAGGCCTGTTTGTATTTCTCCTTGAGCTCCTCGTCGTAATCGGGCTCGTCGTACCGGGACTCGCCGTCAGGTTCTTCAAGGCCGGCGTCATCGATTTTCGCGTCGTCGACGTCCGGCTCTTCCTCCCCGTCAGGCGATATGACAAACTCATGGCCGGAATAGGGTCTTAAAAGCTTTTCCGCAACGGCGGGGCCCTCCGCCGCGGGGGGCGGAACGAAGCGGCAGAACGAGCGCAACTCCGACGCGCGGGGATCGCGCAGTATGGCGGGCAGCAGCATTTCCGTAAAGTTCGACGCGCCGAGGACGATATACGGGTCGATCTTTTCACACTCGCCGAGGCTGACCGCCAGCTTGCCGAACTCCCCGAGCGAGACCTCGGTATCCTTCGCGGTCCCCGTCTTATCGCTGACGTTGGGAGTCACGAAAACGGCGAGCTTCTCGCGCGCTCTCGTCATGGCGACGTACAGGAGCCTGACCGCCTCCGACTTTTCGCTCTCCTCCTTAGCCACCCTGCACGCGAGCAGACCGCAGGTCGGATATTTCGTGAGCTCACGCGGGTCGTTTATCATCGCTCCGACGCCGAGCGCGGGGTCTGTGATGAAATCGTCGTTGTCGTTCCCCGAGCCTCGCGACAGGTCGGCGAGTATCACGTACGGGAACTCGAGCCCCTTCGAGCCGTGCATGGTCATGATCTTAACGGCGTCGCTCCCGGCGCCCTCGCCGACGGCCTTCATTTTTCCGCTGTCCGCCCTGAACTTCTCGATGAAGCGCAGGAACGAGCCCAGACTCATGTTCCTGCCGCCGGAAACGTCCTCGGCTATCTGCGAGAAACGGGCGATATTCGAAGCGCAGTTGACGCTCCCCGTCTGCGACCTTGAAACGCAGTCGTAAAGGTTTTCCTCTGCGACAAGGTCGATGAGGTCGCCGACGGACATACACGACGTGAGCCTGCGGTGCCCCTTGACGTGCTCGACGAACGCCTTTGCCTTTTCGTCGCCGTCCTCAGCCGCGGCGTTCAGACACGACCAGAGCGGAGCCGAGCGGTCCGTCATCCTGATATTCGCGAGATCGTCCGGCGTGAAGCCGAAAACCGGGTAATTGAGCACGGACAGCAGCGCGAGGTCGGAAAGAGGATTGTCGAGCACCTGAAGATAAGCGCACAGCGCCCTTATCTCCGGCAGGTCGAAATACCTTCCCTCGTCGTCGAGCGTGCACGGTATGCCGTTCATCTTAAGGATATCGGAAAGCGTCCGCATATTGTTCCGCGTCCGCATGAGCACGCAGAAATCCCCGTATCCGACCGGCCTGCCGTCGGGGAGCGCTGTTCCCGCCGCGACCTTATCGCGGATATAATCCGCTATACAGTCCGCTTCCAGCTCGAACCTGCCGGCAGAGTCCGTTTTTCCTTCGGGTATCACAATATTCAGATCGAACGCGGGCTCCTCCGGGTCGTCTCCCGCTCTGCCCTTGACAAGCGCCTCCGCGTCGGTATAGTCTATATCCCCGGCTTCCTCGGACATTATCTGAGAAAAAGTATAATTGACCGTGTCGAGTATGCCGCCCGCGCTCCGGAAGTTCTTGCCGAGGATTATCTTCATCGGGAAGACGCCCTCTTCGTACGGGTGATAGGTCCGGACCTTTTCCATGAAGATCTCGGGGCTCGCCAGACGGAACTTGTAGATGCACTGCTTGACGTCGCCGACCATGAAAAGCTCGGTGTTTTCGCCGCCCGAAAGCGTCGAAAACAGCGTTTCCTGCGCCTCGTTTATATCCTGATATTCGTCGATGAACACGGCGCGAAACGACTTTCGCGCTTCGAGGCAGACGTCCGACGGCGCGGGCGTCCCGTTCTTCGTATCGAGCAGGAGCTCTATCGCCTTATGCGTCGTATCGTCGAAATCGAGGGAGTTCATCTCCTTCTTTTTTCCGGCATACAGCCCCTCGAACCTGCGCACGGCTTTTACGAGCGTTTCCACCTTGGGATGAAGGAATTCCCTGTCTCCCCGATCCTGCGCGTCGGTTATCGACAGGCACTCCTTCGCCTTAGCGTAATGCTTCGCGGCGAGATCCTTGACCAGCCGGTCTCTCGCGAGCTGATATTCCTTGCCGCTTTTTGTCCTTCTGCTCGCGTTGAGCTTAAGAACGCCGACCTCGGCGACGGCGTCGTGCGCCTCGTCCCAGCCCATAGAGGGCAGAGTGTCGGCAAGGCTCCCGACGTAAGAGATATGAGCCGCCAAAGCTTCGCCCCACTCCGGCTCGTAGTCGGTGTCGGCGATCAGCTCGAGCAGCCTGCTCTCGCATTTCGCTCCCGCGCGCAGGTGATCCGACGCGCTTTTAAGCAGCGTCACGCGCCACGGGTCGTCCGCGCCCGGGTCGCTGCCGTACGCGGCGGTGAGACCGCCGAGCCATTCGTCGGGGAAGGCGTGCACCCGCGACTGTTCGTAGAGCGCGAGTATGTCCTCCCCCGCTCCGCGGTCGTCTTTTCCCTTCGCGAACAGGTCGCAGAGATCGCCGAACTCCTCCGGCGACTCGTAATGCATCTCTTGGGTCAGCTCGCGTATGCAGTCGGATTTAAGGACCTGCTTGCTCTCCTCCCCGAGCAGCTTGAAATCGGGAGAGACCTTCGCGCGGTCGTAGTGCTCCCTTACGAATTCTATACAGAAGGAGTCTATCGTCGACACCCTGAGTCTACCGATGCTCGCGAGGCAGCGCCTGAGGACCTTATTCGACGGGTCTGCGGCGGATCTCTCGGTCAGCGAAGCGCGGATACGCTGCTTCATTTCGGACGCGGCCGCCTTCGTGAACGTGACGACCAGCACCGACGCGGGATCGAAGGGATCGTTTTCATCCGTCAGCATACGGATCACGCGCTCGACGAGAACGGCGGTCTTGCCGCTGCCCGCGGCCGCGGAGACGAGTATCGGACCTCCGCGGGTCTCGATCGCCGAAAGCTGTTCGGGAGTCCATTTTTTCTCACTCACCGTCCTCATCTCCTTCCCCGAGCTTTTCAAGAGCTTCCTTTTCGGTCTGATACTCGCGGATCCTGAAGCCGGAATCCTGCTCCATACGCATACACACGTCGCGGTAATCGCAGAACTCGCACACGGTTTGGCCCCGTCCGACGGGCTTATCCACCGGCAGGTCCTCTATCCCTCCGTCATGCAGCGCCTGCCCCATATCAGTGAGTAGGCCGTCGATATAACCGTGGAGTTTTTTGAGCCGCATGAGGTCTATCGTCTTTCCCTTGACCTCGCCGCCGGTTACGCGCGCGGGGATATACACGCCCTCGCCGTCATGCTCCATGGCGCGGATAAGCTCTTCGTCGTCGAGGACGAACCCCTTCATCACGTATTTTTTCTTTTGGCTCTTTTTTCTCTGTTCCTCGTCGGGATCCCTGCCGAGATCCGGATCGGGAACGGCGTTGGCGTTGAAATACAGAACTCCGGCGGGAACGGTATCGCCGTATCTGTCCTTGCCGTTCTCCACAGCGCAGATAAGATAGACGAGCATCTGAAGGTCGAGACCGGCGAGAACGTCAGCGAATGAAAAATCCTGCTTCCCGGTCTTGTAGTCCACCACGCGGACGTAGGTCCTCCCGCCTATCGGGCAGGTATCGACGCGGTCGACGCTGCCGCGGATGACGATCTCCCCGCCGTCGGGGAGCCCGAGCTTATAGGGCGGGATATCCTTGCCTATCGCGAGCTCGGTATCGCTCACGACAAAATCTGAGCCCGCGAATTCGCCGATTATACGCTCAAGACACTTCTCGAGTATAACGGTGATATTCGAGAGCCTGTACCTCATAGCTCCCGTCGTCGGATCGACGCCTTCGAAATGCTCGCTGACGTAGTCGTTCACGGTCTTTCGGCACAAGGCGTAGCGTTTTTCCTCATCCAGTGAAGCGATACCCCGCGGACCGGGGGACAGCATAAGCACCTGAAGGACGTAATGTATAAGCGTGCCGGTAAGGGCGGCATCGAGATCGGAGCTCGCGGGTCCCGTGACGCGCATGCCGTAACGGCAGAAATACGCGAACGGGCATTTGTGATACTTTTCTATCTGCGTCGTCGACAGATTAAGAGTCTCGCCGAACAGACGGACGGCGACGTCCCTGTCCGCGATGGCCGCGCGTTTGTTTTCGATCATCCGGTCCGCGCCGGCTATCCTGCCGGCGTACTGCGGGTCCTCCGAGAGAAGCTCGCGCAGCGCGAGGTGGAATTCCGCGTCCCTGTCCGCGGAACGGACGTACTGCGTAAAGGCGGGCTTTTTCCCGCGGGACAGAGCCAGAAAGTCCTTTTCCGCCGATCCCGTTTCCTTATTGGACGGGAAGATCCTTGAGATCATGGTGACGGCTTCCGACGGGAAGACCTCGCCCCCGTCGTAGCCCGCCTCGCGGTAAACGACGTAGAGCCTCTCCTTCGGCGCGCTGAGAGCGCGGTAAACGAGCAGACGCTCCTTCGCGGCGCGCGTGTCGGGATCGACGTCTACGGCGAAACCGTTATCCTGAAGAACGTCGTATTCGCCCTGCGTAAAGACGGGGAGCGCGGCGTCGTATTTCGGGAACTCGTCCTGAACGGCGCCGACGACGAAAACGGTATTAACGTCGCCGAGCCTTATCCTCTCGGCGGAGCCGACGGTGACGGCGTCGAGACCTCGCGGGATATCCCCCGTGCTCGTGACGGCGCACGAGAGCGTCAGGATATTGCGGAATATGACGGGCTTCAGCCCCCGCTCGCCCGTTACGGCGGCGATCGTCGTGAGCAGCGAGGTCAGAGCGTCCCAAGCGAGAGCGCTGTTCTTCGCCTCGGATATCCTTCCTGCGCCGTAAAGCTCCGACGCGAACGCGCGGACCCTGTCGGCTGCGCCGGTGACGGACAGAAAGTCCATGACCGCCTCGCAGAATTCCCTGCCCGTCGAGGCGGCGCAAAGCTCCTTTTTGAAATCGAGCAGCGGCGTGACGAGCTTCTCGCGGGCGGAATTGATAGCGTCCGCGAACTCATCGTCCGCAGCGCCGTCCCCGAGCCCGCGCGGCGACATCGTCCAGCGCTCGCGCCATTTCGAGCCTTTTATGTCCCACATGGCGGTATAGCTGTCTATCGCGCAGACTTCCGCGTCGTCAAGCGCAGAAAAGCCGGATTTGGCGTAAACGAGGATATTCTCGGTATTCAGCTCCGTGACCGCGCAATCGATCGCGGCGAGCAGCGCGCGGATAAGCGGCTCCTCGGTGATGCAGCGTCGTCTGTCGTCGAAATAGGGTATCCCGTATTTCTTGAAAGCAGAGAACAGGCGCCGGTTATACGTCCCGTCCGAGCGCTGTATGACGGCAATATCGCGGCAGCGCAGACCCTCATCCATGAGAAGGCGTTTTATCTCGCGCGCGACGAATTCGCACTCGTCGCGGACGTCTCTCGCGCGGACCGTCCTTATCGCCGAAGCGTCCCCGTCGAATACCTCGGGGACGGGAACGTAGATATTTCGCTCAAGATGATCGAGAGCGTCGTTCCGTCCGCTGTCGACGGCGTCGGGATGAACGACCGAGACGGGTATGCCGTGTTTTTTCGCCGACTGTATGAGCTTCGACGCGGTCCCTCTCACATAGGTGAACGCGCCCGTGTCATCCTCGGCGTCCGAGGTCTTATCCGTGCAGAGGCAGAAGCAGCACTCCCGTGCCCTGACCATAAGGGCGTCGATGAGCGCGTACTCCGCGCCGGTAAAGCCGTTGAAGGCGTCGAATGCGAAGGTATACCCCGCGAATACGGCCGGATCGCGCCTCAGCAGTTCCCTGAGCGCGTCCGGGTACGAGTTCTTGTCAGAAAAAAGGTCGTTCAGCGATTCCCTGTAACCCTCGAGGATCATCGCGGTCTCGCGCGCCTTTGCCGCGAGAGGTCCCTGCTCCATGCGCGACGCGCAGTCCCTAAGGGCGTCCGCGGACAGAGAGTCCGCGCTGAATACCGCGTCGGCGGAAAGCATGCCTTTTTCGAGCGAAAAGTCGCGCGTGTCGGGATCGAAGATATCGATAGAATCCCTGAGCCCCTCTATCGTGAGATGCATGATCATCGCCTTCGCCGCCTCGCTCGCGGCGGGCAGCAAAGACGGATCGTATTCTCTTAAAGTCCTTTCGGCAAGGCGGGCAAAGCCGCTGACCCTGACGCGGTTCATGACGGGCGCGCCGAGGTGCCGCAGAAGACGGCGCTCGGTGGCGTCCGTGAACTGATCCGGCACGACGAGAACGACGTTCTCCCTGCCGGAAGAAACGAGCCGCCCGAGCTTTTCGTATAAGGTGAAGGTCTTGCCCTCCGCCGCCCTTCCCGTGATCATTTCAAGCTTCATTTTTTACGCTCTCTCGTAAGCAGAAGGAACGTCCCGACGGTCGCTATGCAGCCTCCGGCGGTGATGAAAGGCGTGACTTTGAACGCCATGTCGACCTTGGTCGTGATCCTGTCGGGGAAGTGACGGATGAGCCCGTGGACGGAGCGGCAGTTGTCGATCCCGCAAAGCTCGCGGAAGGAGTACATGCGCGTTTTGATGTGTCCGGGGTCCTTTTCGTCCACGTCTATGACGCGCACGCCCTGACGCACTCCGTCGCCGTAGATGCGGAAGCCCGCCGCCTTGCACTGACCGAGAAGTATCCCGTCGACCCTGCCGACGAAATCGTTCATGTGATCGTGCCCGAAAAACGCGGCGAAGACGTCGCCCGTCCTTTTCCAGGACTCGAACTGCCCGCTGTTGTACTCGGGAACGCACGGAGCCTCGCCGAGATAGCCGGTCACGCCCGTTTCCCTGTTGAGAACGTAATATTTCCCCTTGCGGCTCCCGTCGCCCTTGACGGCGTTGGTGAGCAGGGAAAGGGGGCTGACTTCTTTAAGCAGAGCGTACTCCTCGACGACGGGGATATGCTGGAAAAGCATCGCGGGGAGCGGCTTCGAGCCGTTCGTCTCAGCTATCCGCGCCGCCGTCTTCTCATACCATTCGATCTGCTCCTTTGTCACGAAGCCGTAGCCCATCGGGAAGCCGACGGGAGCCTTGTCGCCTGAATACATGAACCACAGCGTCATGACGGGCGCGCCGTCCTCCCCTCGGAGAATGACGCAGTAATCGCCGTATTCGCTGCAATAGTCGCCCCTGCGGAAATACGACCTGTCATATCTGTTGACAAGCGCGGTATAGACGTCCATGTCCGAGATCTTCTTCTGCAGGTCGTGGTTGCCGACGACCGTCGCCGTGGGGACGCCTCTTTTTTCGGCGGCGGCCATAACGACGCGCAGAGCGCCGTGAAGCTCCTCCTCGGTATCGCCGCTCGCGTTGTCGCCCATATAGACGACAAGATCGGGCCGCAGCCGCTCGACGGCGGTATCCTGAAGAAGCTGATAATCGTGAAGCTTGTCGCGCTCGACGCGCGTACGGTCTTCGGCGCTCCCGTGAGGGTCGCCTACGAGCATGATCCTGAATTTTCCGTCCCTGAAACGAAGCTCTTCCATAACGATCTCCCGAAAAAAACACATATAAATATAATAATTATAAAAACCGATATCATAATAACACAGTTTCCCGCAACAATCAAGCAAACGGCGATAAAAGAGCGCCGTGACCGACACCACGGAGCGAAAATATACATAAAAGATAAACGATTTGACGCCCGAATTTTTAATTATTAAATTGTTTACATCTCAGCACGCATGTGTTAGAATAAATAAAATCAGTAACGGAGGCAAAAAGATGAAACTTATCTACGGCATCAAGGACAAACCCAAGTTCGGGGCGATCATTGTGTTCGCCTTCCAGCAGTTACTCGCCATTCTCGCCGCCACCATCGCCGTTCCCGCGATCATCGGCAACGGAATGTCTCAGTCCGCAGCACTCTTCGGCGCGGGCGTGGGAACCATCGTTTATCTTCTGTTTACAAAATTCTCAAGCCCGGTGTTCCTGGGTTCTTCTTTTGCCTTCATAGGCTCGATGTTCGCGGCCTTCGCCGGCGCCGCTTCGGCATCCGCCGGATATGCCGGTCTGATCATCGGCGCGATCTTCGCCGGTCTCGTCTACGTAGTGATCGCCGTCATAGTCAAGTTCGCCGGCGTCAAGTGGATCGACAAGCTCATGCCCGCCGTCGTCATCGGTCCCACCGTAGCCCTCATCGGACTTTCTCTTGCCGGCAACGCCGTGGGCGACGCATTCAAGCGCGCCGCAACGGAGGAAGGAGTCACGGGATACATTATGAACACCGCCGGTTGGGTAGGTTTCATCTGCGCCCTCGTAACTCTTTTCACTATAGTCATCTGTTCCGTTTACGGCAAAAAGACGGCAAAGCTTATTCCCTTCATCATCGGTATCGCCGCGGGATATCTTGTTGCGACGATATTCACCCTTATAGGAATGAAGACAGGCAACGACGCGCTTATCATAATCGACTGGAGCGCTTTTTCGGATATGAAGTGGGTACCTGACTTCTCTTTCCTTGAGGCTGCTAAAGGCTTAAAGGAAATTGACGGTACTTATATCGCAACGATAGCGGTCGCTTACAGTCCCGTCGCGTTCGTCGTCTTCGCGGAGCACATCGCCGACCACAAGAACCTTTCCTCTATCGTTGACAAGGACCTGCTTGAGGAGCCCGGTCTGCACAGGACACTGCTCGGCGACGGTATCGGCTCCATAGCGGGCGCTTTCTTCGGCGGCTGCCCCAACACGACCTACGGCGAGTCCATCGGCTGCGTAGCCATCACCGGCAACGCTTCCGTCGTCACGATCCTCGCAACTGCGGTGATCTGCATCATCGCTTCCTTCTTCGCTCCCTTTGTCACTCTGCTTTCGACGATCCCGTCCGTTGTGATGGGCGGCGTTTGCATCACCCTCTACGGCTTTATCGCCGTATCCGGTCTTAAAATGATCCAGGCAGTCGACCTCAACGAGAACAAAAACCTGTTTGTAGTCGCGACGATCCTCATTACCGGTATAGGCGGTATGACTCTCAATATCGGCAAAGTCACCCTTACCGAGATCGCCGCCTCACTTATACTCGGCATCATCACCAACCTTATCGTCAGCAGGAAGAAAAGCGAAAGCTGATGACAGAGTATATAAATAACGACAATATCCGCGTCGGAGCCGACAGCTTCGGCGCGGAGCTCTGTACGGTGACCGCCGCGGACGGGACCGAGTACCTCTGGCAGGGCGATCCCGCCGTATGGTCGGGCCGTTCGCCGATACTGTTCCCGATAGTCGGCAGGCTGATAGGCGACGCCTTCACGTTCGACGGCAGGCGGTACACCTGCCCGAAGCACGGCCTGGTGCGCAAGAGCGAGTTCACGCTGTATGAGCGGACGGGAACCTCGATGACTTTCGTCAGGAAGTCCGACGATGCGACAAGGCGCGCGTATCCCTTCGACTGGGAGCTTTACGTGACTTTCTCTGTTTCCGGCAGCGAGCTCACCGTGGATCACAGAGTCGTAAACACGGGCGACGGGGAATTGTTCTTCTCGCTCGGGGCGCATCCCGCCTTCATCTGCCGCATCGGCGACTACGTCGAATTCGAGAGACCGGAAAGGCTCATATCCGAGAAGATAGACCTGACGGCCTCGATCCGTACGGACGATACCGTTCCCGTCCTTGACAACGAAACGCGGATCTATATCACAAAGGACGTTTTCAAGGAGGACGCGCTTATCCTCTCCGGGATGAAGTCGGAAGTCCTGACCCTTCACAGATTCGACGGCAGAACAGTGCGCTTTAACTTCGGCAAATGCCCGTATCTCGGTCTGTGGGCGAAGCCCGGCGTGCCTTACGTCTGCGTCGAGCCGTGGTACGGCGTGAACGATTCGTGCCACAGCGACGGCGACCTCAGGCACAAGGACCGCATCATCGCCCTGCCGGCAGGCGGGAGCATGGTGTTCACCTGGTCCGCGCTTTTTGAGTAAAGGAGAAGGCGATGTCCGATTATTTCAGCGACGAGATACTCTCGGTCACGGATGAAAGCGGCAGCGAAGTCCTCTTCCGCGTGGTCGACCGCTACGAGGACGAAAGAGGCGAATACATCTCCGTCCTGCCCGACGAGATACCGCAGGCGATAATGCTCGCGGGGCGCATCGAGCCGGAGATATACAAGATAGCCTTTTCCGACGACGGCGACAGCTGGCTCGAGCCCATCGAAGACGAGGACGAGTACCGCGACGTGGAACAGATCTTCTACCGCCGCGAGGAAGCCCGCGAATGGGATGAAGAAACACAAAGCGAAGAATAAGTTCCCCTATTACACATTTGTTACCTAATTTTCGCAAATATCCGTTGACTTTTGTATATTTTAATGATATACTATAGCTGTGAGTTGAAAGACTCGCAAGCCTCCTGCGCGATGCGATAACTGGCGATCAATACTAACCCAACACACATTATTTTCGGAGCCGTCTTCAGAAGGGGTTGTGCAGACCTCCCGGGGCATCCGGTCTGACCGGGGTGTGCACCCGACGGAGGGAGCCTGAAACCTGATGGACGGGAACCGGCCTGCTTTCATAAACGCAGGTATTATTCATCGCCACCGGTCGGGTGGGAGTGCGTTTGAGGCTGCCCCTAAGGGCAGCCGTTTTTTATCATCATCCCCGGACAGGGGACCGACATCGGAGACTTCCATGAACACCGGAGAAAAATACGACAAACTGCTTGGGATACTTCGCGCTTACGGCCGGTGCGCGGTCGCGTTTTCCGGCGGGGCGGACTCTTCCCTTCTGCTTCGCTGCGCCGCCGATGCTCTCGGAGCGCGGAACGTGCTTGCGGTCACGGCAAGGGCGGACGTTTTTCCCGAACGCGAGAACGAAGAAGCGAAATGCTTTTGCTCCGGCCTCGGCGTGAAGCAGGTGTTTACGGACCGCGATCTTTATTCGGTCGACGGATTTTGCGCCAACCCTCCGGACAGGTGCTATATCTGCAAGCGCGCGATTTTCGGCGGGATAATCGAAGCGGCGGGGCGCGAAGGCTTCGACGCCGTTCTTGAGGGCTCGAACACGGACGACCTCGGCGATTACCGCCCGGGGATGAGGGCGATAGAGGAACTCGGCGTAAAAAGCCCCCTGATCGCCGCGGGCCTGTCAAAAACAGACGTTCACTCGATCTCCGCGGCTCTCGGTCTGCCGACCGCCGACAAACCGTCGTTCGCGTGTCTCGCCACGCGGTTCGTCTACGGCGAGCCGTTGACTCCCGGGAGGATCCGCGCCGTCGGAAAAGCCGAACAGCTGCTTTACGATCTGGGTTTTCACCGCGTGAGAGTAAGGGTCCACGGCACGGTCTCGCCGTCCGCGAGGATCGAGATCGACCCCGCCGAGTTCCCGCTCATGCTCGAAGGCGAAACAAGAAAAAAGGTCGCCGGCGCGCTGTACGCACTGGGCTACGCCTACGTATCGCTCGATCTTTCGGGCTACAGGACCGGCAGCATGAACGCACCGATCCTCGGCGGCAAGCCGGAACAGAAATAAAAAGAATATATAAAAAGCGGAAGAGGTCCGAAATGGATCTCTTCCGTTTATTCTACAGTCGGAGGACCGTAAGATCCGTCCGGTTGTGTCCGGCGTTAAATCTTGAGTATGCCGCCGGAAGTGAA
>JAFRXS010000211.1 GCA_017443405.1 Clostridia bacterium
GAAGCAGTTTTTCAGAGGCAGATTTTTATCAAGACAACGAAGCTGCCGCAGATAATACTGTCGTATTATCAAGGCAGATGAGGCAGTATTGGGGAAAAGATGCTCTGAAAAACCGTTTTGTGTTCAACTCCCCTTACCCTACGCGTGATTCGATATATTGCCCTGACGGGCAATTCGATATATCGCTTGCGCGATTCGATATATGCTCACTGCGTTCGCATTCGATAAGTTTGCCTTGCGGCAAACAAGAATCGCGCCGAAGGCGCCATCGCAAAACCCAAAACCCAAAACGATCCACATCCCGGAGGTACACCATGGGACAGCTTAAATTAGCCGTAGTTTCCGATATGCACTATTATTCCCGTACGCTCGGCGACACGGGCTCCGCTTACGAGGCGCGTTCCGGCTCGGATATGAAATGCCTCGCCGAGACGGGCGGCATCTGCGACGCCGCCTTTGATATCATCGCGAAAAGCGGCTGCGACGCCGTGCTCATGGTCGGCGACCTTACGAACAACGGCGAGAAGGCGTCTCATGCCGAGTTCGAGCTCAAGCTCAGAAAGCTCGCGGAGAGCATCCCCGTCTACGTCGTCTACGCCACGCACGACTGGTGCTGCGACGGCAACGCCGCGTCCTACGACGGCGATATGAAGCTCTACGGGGTCGAGACGCTGACTCCGTCGCAGCTTCGCGAGCTCTACGCGCCCTACGGCGCGAACGGCGCTCTGTCCGAGTTCGTCTGCGAGAACGGCTCGTCCTCCTACTGCGCTCTCATCAAGCCGGGTTTCAGGCTCCTTGGGCTCAACGACGACACAAACGGCAAGGGCAAGGGCGGCTTCTCGGAGGAGCATCTTCTCTGGATAGAGCAGATGATCCGCGAAGCGAAGGAAGCGGGCGACGAGATAATCGCCATGGAGCACCACCTCATCATGGCGCCGTTCGCGAGACTCATCAACAAGAGCATGATGCTCGGCGACGCGGACGACGTCGTGCGGGCTTACGCAGGCGCGGGGCTCGAATTCGTTTTTACCGGGCACAGCCACATGCAGCGCGTGACCGAAAAGGACGGAGTGTATCAGATAAACATCGGCTCCCTCACCGGCTGGCCGGCTCCGATCACCTATTTCACGCTCGACCGCGAAAAAGCGGAGATGCACGTCGAATATCTCGAAAGCTTCGAGTTTGACGGAGCCGTCCGCTCTTCCGAATATATCAGGGACCATACGCTCCATATCTTCACGGGCATTGTCGACGCGCTCTCAAAGGGCGGGCCGGAGCTGAAAAAGACGCTCGCGGCGAGCGGTGTGAATCTCGGCAGCGTGCCCGTTCCTGCGTTCATCCTCAAGGGCGCCGCGAAGATGATAACGGACATGAAGGTCGGATCCGCCGCGCGTCTTATCAACTGTCTGACCTTCGGAAAGGGCGTCGATAAAAAAGCTGCCCGCGCCATCGCGGACGACAGTCTTTACGAGCGCATCAAGGAGCTTTTCCTCAACCTCTGGAGCGGCACGCCCGTCGCCTACGGCGATGACGAGCCGTTCAGCAAGGTCGTCAGGTCAGTCGCGTCGCTGCTGCGCAGGGTCGTAAAGGCTCTGCCCGTCAAAAAGCTGCACGGCGACGGGATCATGAACGCTCTGTCCGATATAGAAAAGACCGCCGCCCTTCTCGTCAAGCCGAACTTCGACGCGAAGGACCTGATCATTTACAGGAATAAGAAATAAACGGAAAACGCGAAATGGTCTGCTGCCGCGATGAAGAGATAAAACGTATAGTCGCCGCCGCGCTCGCGAGCGCGCAGCCCTACGGCGCCGTGTACGACGCCCTGCGCGACGAGGAAGAGTTCGACGCCGTGATAGCTATCGGCAAGGCGGCGTCCGAAATGGCGCGCGCCGCCGCCGATAGGTACGGGAAGGTCCCCGAAAGGGCGCTCATAATAACCAAATACGGCTGCGCTCCCGAGCCGCCGTCGGGTTTTCGCGTGATCGAGGCGGGCCACCCGGTGCCCGACGAAAACTCCTTCGCCGCCGCGGATGCCGCTCTTGAAGCGGTGCGCGGGCTTACGGAGTCCGACAGGGTGCTCGTCCTCATCTCGGGCGGAGGCTCCGCGGTTTTCGAGAAGACCGAAGCGGGCCTTTGCAGGCTGCGCGAGGTCACGTCCGCGCTGCTGTCGCGCGGCGCGTCCATAGACGAGATGAACTGCGTCCGCAAGCACCTTTCCGACGTCAAGGGCGGGCGGTTCGCGCTTGCCTGCGCGCCTGCGAGGGTGGTCACTCTCGCCCTGTCCGACGTTATCGGCGACAGTCCCGACGTCATCGCCTCCGGGCCGACCGTGCCCGATCGCAGCACGAGCGAACAGGCTGCGGAGATACTTGCCCGCTACGGCGTCGACGCCGCCGGGATAGAGCGTCTGATAGAGCGCGAAACGCCGAAGGAGCTGCCGAACCGCTCGTTTAAGATCATCGGCGGCAACGCCCTGTTCAGGGAGGCCGCCGCCCGCGAGGCGGGCAAACTCGGCTACGAGGTGTTCGAGGAAAAACGGCCCGTTACGGGCGAAGCCTCCGACACGGGCAGGATGATAGCCCGCCGCGCCGCGGGATATACCGGAGCGCGGGCCGCCTTCGTGTATTCGGGCGAGACCGTCGTTCATATAAAGGGCTGCGGACTCGGCGGCAGATGCCAGGAGGCGGCGCTCGCCGCCGCGGTCGAGCTCGACGGCTGCGCGGATACGGTATTCGCGGCTTTCGGCTCCGACGGGACGGACGGTCCCACGGACGCGGACGGAGGCTTCGTCGACGGGACCTCCTGCGCAGCGGTAAAGTCCGCGACGGGCGCCGCGGCGTCCGACCTTCTCGCCGACAACGACTCCCACCGCGCTCTCGCGGCTTGCGGCGGGCTCATCGTCACGGGCGCGACGGGCACGAACGTCAACGACGTTTATATCGCTCTTAAAAGGTAAGAGGAATGAAGACGCGGCGCGCGGTTACGGTTGCGGATATCATAATAACGGCGGCGGTCATCGCCGTCGCCGTTTTTCTGTTGTTCGCTCCGCGCGGCGCCGGCGGGAAACTGACCGCCGAGGTCTACTATGAGGGCAAGCTCGTCTACGTCGCCGAACTCGGCGAACAAAAAGAGCCGTCCGTCTATGAAGTCAACGGCGTTACCGTCGAGTTTTCGCCCGACGGCGCGCGGGTCGTCGACTCCCCGTGCCCCGACAGGATATGCGTCGAAACGGGGCTCCTCGCCCGACCGGGCGACACCGCCGCCTGCGTGCCGCGCCGCGTGATAGTCCGCATAGCCGGTATCCCGGAGGTGGACGCGGTATCATGAAAAGCTTTAAAACGACCGGGAAGGACGGAAAACTCACGCCCGCCTACCGCGCCGCCGTCACCGGCGTAACGGCGGCTCTCGCGATCGCGATGTCCTATCTTGAATCCCTCGTCCCGGCGACCTCGTTCGCGCCGCCGGGAGTCAAGGCGGGCTTTTCCAATATCGTCACGATGTTCGCCGCCGCGGCTTTCGGTCCGGCATCCGCGCTGTGCGTTGCCGTTATAAAATCGCTGTTCGTGTTCCTGACAAGGGGCGTCACGTCGTTCATCATGAGCGTCAGCGGCGGCGTTCTGTCGACTCTCGTTATGTCTGTCATCATCCGGACGACGAAAAAGTCGCCCGGCTGGGTCGGGATCTCCGTCCTGTCCGCCTGCGCTCACAATATGGCGCAGCTCGCGGCGGCGTCGCTGCTCGCCGGCGGCGACCTGTTCCGCTCCTACGCGTCGTTCCTGCTGCTGTTCGGCGCCGCGTCCGGTGTCCTGACCGGCGTTTTGCTCGCCGCCGTCATGCCCGCGCTGACGAGGGTCCGCGGCGCCTAAAACTTCCCTGTCATTCCCGAAAACAGTTGACAATCCGTTCCCGACGCGTTATAATAACGCTCGCAGGGGAGCCGGCGCACGCCGGCTGAGATTCGGCGCAGCGCCGCCGTGACCCTTACACCTGATTCGGGTAATGCCGGCGTAGGGAGCTCAATAAGCCTTGACCCGCCGGCGCGGGTTTTTATTTTACCCGGGAATTCGTCAGCTTTAGGAGGCAATCATATGTCCGATACCGCGAACGCGCCGAAGAGCGCGAAATTCAGAAGTTTTTCGTCCACCCGCCGTCTTACCGAGAGCGCGCTGATGATAGCCATCGCCGCCGTCATCGAGCTTATCTCCAAGTTGGTAGGGCTCGAGCTACCCTTCGGCGGCACCATCACGATAGCGAGCATGTTCCCGATCATCCTCATCTCCTACCGCCACGGCGTCAGATGGGGGCTTTTGACCGGGTTCGTCTATTCGCTCGTGCAGATAGTCCTGGGCGTCAAGACCGTGTCGGCGATGTTCCTGCCCGGGGACGACCAGATGATCCTCTGGCAGGCTATCTGCGTCTGCCTGCTCGATTACGTCCTCGCCTATACCGTCCTCGGCTTCGGCGGGATATTCAGGAACGTCATCAAAAAGCCCGCCCTCGGGCTCGCGCTCGGCGTGGTCGTCGCGCTGCTCCTGAGGTATCTCGTGCATATCGTCTCCGGCGCGATCTTCTACGGCGCGTGGGCGGAGTGGTTCTTCTCGCAGGAGGGCTTCTACTCGATCGGATCGAAGATACTCGAAAGATTCTCCGGCGCGTCGCTGTCGATCGTCTATTCGATATTCTATAACGGACTTTACATGATACCCGAGATCGTCATCACGACCGTCGTCGCCGCGGTGCTCGGCAACGTCCCGCAGATCACCGGCGTAAAGACCGCGAAGAAAAAACAGCCCGCGGACGGAAATATCTCCGCGTAAGCCGTCCCCGACGGCGCCCCCCTATACCAAAACCGCCCGGCGTTTGATATAATCCCCCTAAAGTAGACAAGGGAAAACCCCAAAAGCTACTATAGGGGGATTTATTATGTCAAAACCATAATTCAGCGCAGAAGAGAAAGAAAGGATAGTCAGAGAATAATTTGAAGGAAAAGGATCCTATGAGACGATAGCAAATAAGAATGGGATAGCGTGGATATGCGGCGGATTATGTTCGTTGTTCCGTAAGTACATCACGATTATGATACCCTAAAAATGACAGATCGTCGGCGTTGTTGTTCCTTCCTGTCTCGTAATGCCATTATAGGGGTTATATCCCCTTTTGTTGATACTCTTTTGTCGCAAAAAAGCTTTTGAAACGATCAAAAGCTTATATATATGGAACAATAAACACCGGAACGATCCTATTTTCGCAATCGCATCGGGTCGGAGAGGTAGCCGAGGAAATACATCGGCGTGACGTTGTAGAACTCGCAAAGCTTCATGAAGTCTTCAATGGTCAGCTTCGCCCGTCTTTTCTCGATGTGGTCGTACCCCTGCTGTGATTTGTTTATCACCCGCCCGACCTGCTTTTGAGTCAGATCACGGTCTTCGCGAATATTTATCAGTCTGTCTATATAATCCAAATCCATCACCGAGTGGATTATATGATACTCAAGTTGTGAGTATTGACTTTTACTCAAAGATTGAGTATAATTTCGGGGAGTTATTCAAGAGAAAGGACTTACAGGGTAGTATACCCGGAGTAAATAGGAAACGCATCTAACAATTCTGCACAGTATCAAAAGAGGAGGAAATCAAATGAAACAGCTTATATGTGAAATGTGCGGCGGCACAAGTCTTTTAAAAACTGATGGTGTATTCGTCTGCCAGAACTGCGGCACAAAGTATTCGATAGAAGAAGCGCGCAAGATGATGATAGAGGGCACAGTTGATGTATCCGGCAGTACTGTCAAGGTGGATACGTCTTCGGAATTGGATAATCTTTATCAAATTGCTCGCCGGGCAAAAGCAGACAACAACAGTGTAAATGGTGCTAAGTACTATGATTTGATTTTGGTCAAGGATCCGACCAGTTGGGAAGCTGCTTTTTATGTTGTATATTTTCAAGCGATGGAATGTAAAATCGCGCAGATACAATCTGCCGCGATCTCTGTAAGTAATTGTGAAGATACTGTCCTTGCTTTAATAAAGGAATATGTGTCGGTGGATGAGCAGTATGCTGCAGTACAAGAAGTAACGCTTCGCAGTGGGATGATCGCCAACACACTTGCAGCCGGTGCAAAAAACAGTTATGATGAAATAAGTTCGGATATAAAGAGCAAATACACACAAGAATATCTTGACAGAGTCTCTGCGGCGCGTGACATCATGTATACGTGCGGAACACAAATAGATCGCATATTCGGAGATAAACCGGAGATCGCAAAACTTGCTGCGGAAGCATGGAAGGCAGGTATTGGATTACATGAAAGCATTCTGCCCTTATTCGCAAATACTGCCGCTAATAAGCTTGTTATAGCATCTTATATAGACAAAATAGGGAAATATGACTCAGACAATTATAAAAAGCGTAAGAGCGAAATTCTTAAGGATGAAATAGCTTCTCTCGAACATACGATTAGAGAAAAAGAACCTTACACCTCGTTGTACATACCTTGGTTAGTTTCTGGTATAATCTTTACGATTTTGGCAATTATGCTTTTCATTCTCCCTTTCATTCTCGATGTTTGGGGTGGAGAATCGATAATAGCGATATTATTAGCTTTTATTTTTCTGTTTATAGGTATAAGATTTATTTGGACGGCTACTAGTAAAGAGGAAAGAGGAAAGAACATAAAAATAGTAGAGGAAGCAAAAAAGAGTCTTTCCGAAAAACAGTCCGAACTTGAATCATTAACCAAATGAACAGATTGAGAAATACATTTCCTTTATCTTGATTAATAATCTATAGTTTATCAATGCGCTTTCGTTTGCTCTGCCTTCAGACAAGCGGAGGCGCTTTTCTTCATTACTCTACACACCGCGCTCGCGCGGCGAGAAAAACAGATTGACAAGTGTTATCATATATGATAACATAGTCCCACGAGGTGATATGTATGACCGACGGCGCGGACGTATTTGAAAAACGGCAGGAGATCGTTTCGGCGCTGACGCGGGCAAGGCTCGAAAAGGGGCTTTCGCAGGCGCAGCTCGCGGCTATGATCGGAACGCAGCGCTCGAATATCTGCCGTATCGAAAACGGCGGGCAGAATCTGTCGCTCGATATGATGATAAAGATATCCGCCGCGCTCGGAAAGGATATCCGCGTGCTTCTGGATGAAAGGAAGGATGAAATGGCGGACCGGTACGACTTGAAGCTTTATGACGATATACTCGTTACCTTTTCTCTCGAGGAAAGGGGCATAGAGGGTCTGTCCGCCGATATCCTTTCTGTCGATGAAGGCAAAAAGGCGCTATTCCCCGTCGGGCTTGAGCTCACCGGCAAAGGGATAGTAAAATGGCTGGCGAACAGAGTCATCCCGAAAAACAGAGCGTTTGTGAACGAGATACTGAAGACCTTCGGCTTGAGCGTTAACGACACGAAGGGGATAATCGACGTCTGCCTCGGACTGTCTCTGAATGACAGCTACTGGGTGACGCCGGTCGGCTTCGGCGGGAAGTTCGCCGATTACGATCTTTTTGAAAACCCGTTCTCGGAGGCGCTGTCGCTCGTGGCATATACGGGCTTCGGCAGCGCGGACAAGGCGTTTTCCACGTCCCCCGAGTTCACGACGAACGGCAACCTGCGCAAAGCGTGGCGGCATATCGAAAACGACGGGATATATCTGTATAAGGGCGGGACGGAAGGCGGCTTCGCAAATACCGGCAACGAGCCTTACAGCGAGTTCTACGCCTGCCAGGTCGCAAAAGCGATGGGGCTTGACTGCGTCGGATACGACCTTGAAAACTGGAAGGGCATCCTTGCCTCAAAATGCCGTCTGTTCACGGATATCGACACCGCGTTCGTTCCCGTCTATAAGCTGATGGGCGACAATACGCTTAAAGCCGCGCTGGAGCTTTACAGAGGCTTCGGTAAAAAGGCGTACGAGGACCTGTGCAGCATGCTCGTATTCGACGCCGTCATTTACAACGAGGACAGACACTTCGGGAATTTCGGCCTTCTGCGCGATAATCACACCGGCCGGATAATAAAGCCCGCGCCGATATTCGACAACGGACTTTCGCTGTTCAATTTCGCCATGCCCGCCGATATTGCGGACTTGAGCGCGTACGCGGCGACAAGAACGACGCCGTACGGCGTTTCATTCGAGGACGTTTGCAAAGAGGTCATGGGCAGCAGACAGAAGGCGCAGCTTCGCAGACTGCTCGACTTCACTTTTACAAGACATCCGTCGATAAACTGGCCGGAGGAGAGGCTGACGGCGGTCGAAAAACAGCTTGCCGCGAGAGTGCGCGAGCTTATGTCGATCCCGATCTCCCGCAGCCGGAAGGACGCGGAATAATGAAAACGCCCGACTTTTGCCGTCGGGCGTTTTTTGAAAAATCACAGCACCTTCGCGAGGAAGCTTTTGAGTCTTTCGGTCTGCGGCCGATCGAACACCTCTTCGGGCGTGCCGCTTTCGAAGATCACGCCGTCCGCCATGAAGATGACGCGGTCGGCGACCTCGCGGGCAAAGCCCATTTCGTGGGTGACGACGACCATCGTCATGCCCTGCGCGGCGAGCTTCTTCATGACGTCGAGGACCTCGCCGACCATTTCCGGGTCGAGGGCGCTCGTCGGCTCGTCGAAGAGCATGACCTCGGGCTTCATGCAAAGCGCTCGGACTATCGCGACGCGCTGCTTCTGACCGCCGGACAGGCGGGAGGGGTACTCGTTCGCCCTGTCGGCGAGACCGACGCGCGCAAGAAGCTCCATCGCGCGTTTTTCGGCATCGGCGCGGCTCTCTTTGAGCAGCGTCATCGGCGCCTTTGTCATGTTTTTGAGCACGGTCATATTGTTGAACAGGTTGAAGTGCTGGAACACCATGCCCATCTTCTGCCTGTACCTGTTTATGTCGACTTTTTTGCCCATTATGTCGACGCCGTCGACGATTATCGAGCCGGAGGTGGGTATCTCCAACAGGTTGAGAGAGCGCAGCAGGGTCGATTTGCCCGAGCCGGAGGGGCCGATTATAACGACGACCTCGCCCTTTTCGATCTCGAGGTCGACGCCGTTGAGCGCCTTGACCGTGCCGTCGAGATAGTGCTTTTTGAGGTCTTTGACCTCTATTATCACGTTGTTACCGTTCACTCCTGCGCAGCCTCCTTTCAAGCAGACCGACGAGCCTCGTGAGTATGATGACGAGCACGAGGTAGACGAGCGCGACCGCGATGAGCGGCATGAACGCCGAATACGTCCTGTTGCGGATGAGGTCTCCCGCCTTCGTGAGGTCCATTATGCCGACGTAGCCGGCGATGGACGTTTCCTTGATGAGGGCGATGAACTCGTTGCCCAGCGTCGGCAGGACGGTCTTGAAGGCCTGCGGCACGACGATATACGCCATCGTGCGGAAATAGCTGAAGCCCAGCGATCTGCCGGCTTCCGCCTGACCCGGGTCGACCGCCATGATGCCGCTTCGGAATATCTCGGCGACGTAGGCGCCGGAGTTGACGCCGAAGCAGATGATCGCGACGTAGTTCGGATTATTGCTGGACGCGAAAATAATGAAGTACCAGATCATGAGCTGGACGACTGCGGGCGTGCCTCTTATGACCGTCAGGTAGAACCGGCAGACCGCGTTCGCCGCGCGGAGTATATAATAGCCCGCGCCCCTGTGCAGGGACATGACCTCTTTGTTCTTGTCGTACGAGGAGCAGACAGCCGCTACGACTATACCTATCAGTATACCCAGAAGCAGCGCGAAGAAGGTTATCACAAGGGTGTTTCCCAGACCCCGGAAAAGCAGCTTCCACCGTCCGCTCGTTATGAAATTCAGAATGAAATCAGACTTTACTTTGTCGAACCATTCCGCCATACGATCACCACCGGTCAGTCGATTGTTAAGAGAAAAAACAAAGCGTATAAAAGTGAAAATAAGGGCGGATATCCTCCGCCCTTTGGTTTGTGGTCCGGGATCAGCCTACGGAAGCGACGTATGCCTTCGCGGGCTCGTTGTCGATGATGACGCAGTCGACCTTGCCGGAAAGGAGAGCCTGAACGGCGTCGGGGCCGTTCTTGTAGTTGATGATGTTCTCAGCGCCGTAGTCGTCCTCGGCGTAGATGGCGCCCGTGGTGCCCTGCTGAACGCCTATCTTCATGCTGCCGTCGCCGACTATGTCGTCGATGGAGGTTATGGCGCTGTCACCCTTGACGATGACGGACTGGACTGCGGTGGTGTAGGGCGTGGAGAAGTTGACGTTCTGGAGCCTCTCCTCGGTGACGGTCATGCCCGCCATGCCCATGTCGTACTTGCCGGTCTGGACGCCGCCGATGATGGAGTCGAATTCGACGTTCTCGATCCTGAGGGTGAGGCCGAGCTTCTCGGCGATAAGAGCGGCAAGCTCTGCGTCGATTCCGAGGATGGTGGCGTCTTCGCCCTCAACGTACTCATAGGGCGGGAAAGTGGCGTTGGTCGCCATGATGAGAACGCCTTCCTCCTTGGTCGTGAAAGCGGGAGCTTCGGCTTCTTCAGCGGCCTCGGTCTCTTCGTCGGCAGCCTTGGTCTCTTCTTCGGCGGCCTCGGTCGCTTCTTCGGCAGCCTCGGTCGTCTCGGCGGCTTCGGTCGTCTCGGCGGCCTCGGTCTCCTCCTCGGAGTCGGAGCTGATGTACTTGCCTATGATCTCGTCGATGGTGCCGTCGGCGTCAAGCTCGGCGAGAGCGGCGTTGATTGCGTCGAGGAGGGCGGTGTTCTCTTTGGCTACGCAGATGGCGTACTCTTCCTCGGCGTAGGCGGTGTCGAGCAGTCTGAGCTTGGGAGCGTCGGCGGTGTCTTCCGTGCCGTTCGCGGTGACGGAAGCGGAGGTCGTGCCGGGCTCGTCGGGCGTGGCCTTCTCGCCGCAGGCGGAGAGGACGACGCAAAGGCTCAGCGCGAGGCTGAGAGCCAGAACGATGGAAAGTATCTTCTTCATTTTGAAATCTCCTGTATACGAAATGTCGGATCCCCGGATACTTTAACCGATTAGCGCGCCAAAGTACCAGTGAACGGGCAAATTATACCATCGGCGGACCGCAAAATCAACGAATAAAACGACGAAATACGGGGAAGCGAAGAGGCAATTTTCGTGTAATCGGTGATTTTGTACAATCCTGCCGGTTACAAATTGTCACAATCGTTACAAAAGGTTATCTTTTCAGCCGGTACGACCTCGTCTTGTTGCTCGTTCCTTCGATTTCAGCGATACCTTCTTCAACGAGCTGTTTCAGATAGTTTCTTGTTCTGGAAACGCTGAGTCCGAGATACCCGGCGATCTCCGAAGTCTTACCCTCCGGATTGTCCGTCAGATACTCGATGATGCTGACTTTCACGCGATTGCTTATCGCCTGTTTTTAATCGCCTTTTTTTATCGCCGATTTTTTATCGCCGGTCTCCGCGGCGGGAATAGGAAGAAACAGGATCGTCCGATCCGGATCCATCAGTTCGACGTGGCTCGGATGGGGCCATCCCTGTGCTGAACTTGTGTTAAAATGGTTTCAAGATCAACAAGGGGGAGTATTTCATGGATAACCGGATCGATCGCAAGGCCTCGCTTTCTGCGTTTCGCGCAAGGCTGGAGGAGGACGAAAAGAGCGCCAATACCATAGGTAAGTATATACGCGACGCTGCGTCGTTCTTCGCCTTCGCCGGGGAGCGGGAGATCAGCAAGGAGCTCGTCAGAGAATACAAGAAAAGCCTCGTCGGGTCCGGAAGATACAAGGAGCGCAGCATAAACTCCATGCTCGTCGCGGTCAACCGTTTGCTCGACTTCCTCGGGCTCGGCGATTGCCGTGTCAAGACGCTGAAGATTCAGAACGAGACGTTCATACCTGAGGACAAGGAGCTGACGAAGGCGGAATTCGACAGGCTCGTCGAGACGGCGAGGAAACGCGGAGACGAAAGGCTCGCGCTGATACTTCAAACCATTTGCGGCACGGGCATCAGGGTGAGCGAGCTCAGGTTCATCACGGTCGAAGCCGTCCGCAGCGGCGAGGCGACGGTCAGCTGCAAGGGCAAGACGCGCAAGGTCTTTATCGTCTCCGCCCTGCGGAAGCTGCTCAAACAGTATATCGCGAAAAACGGTATCGGGAGCGGCTCCGTCTTCCTCGGCGCGAACGGCAAGCCGGTGGACCGCACGACCGTCTGGCGCGAGATGAAATCGCTCTGCGCGGCGGCGAACGTCAAGCCGACGAAGGTGTACCCGCATAACCTTCGCAAGCTATTCGCCCGGGTGTTCTATAAAATAGAAAAGGATATCGCCAAGCTGGCGGATATCCTCGGTCACAGCAGTATAAACACCACGCGCATCTACCTCGTCGCCACCGGTAAAGAGCATCGGCGCAGGATGGAAAAAATGGGACTCGTCGTCTTGCAACGGGAGGAGGAAACATAATTTTTATTATGTTGCGATCTCTCGGCAGGATCAACGCTTCCCATAATGTTACTCAAAGATTTTAGCATAATAATATAGATTTCGCAACACCGAAATCATAAAAATTTTAACCGTTTTGTAATTTTTTGCACGCCGAACCCGACCCGCCCCGGTTTTTTACTCCGCCCGCGCGGGTATTTTGATGTGTTACAGGTCGATTGCTTGAAAGAATAAGTTCAGCCGGACAAATGACGCAACATAATAAAAATTCTGTTGCGGTTCGAATGGACTCGAACTTCCCGAAAATACGGCGTTTCGGAGGTTCCTTTATGAAGAGGATGAGTAGGATTCTGTCTGTAATTATGGCGGTCATTATGATTGCTGGGTTACTGCCGATGGCGCAGATAGCGGATCTGGATTTTTCTGGTCTATTATTTAATGCCTCTGCTGCGGATATTGTTGGTTCCGGCACTTGCGGAGAAAACGCAACATGGGTCTTGGATAATGATGGATTACTAACTATCACAGGAACAGGAGCAGTGAACGGTTATGCTTTTCAGCGAATTGAAGCAAAGAAAGCTGTCATCCAAGATGGTATAACCGTGTTGGATTCTTATCTTTTCTGTGGCAATGAGTATTTGGAAGAGCTCTCTTTGCCCATGACTCTTTCAAGAATTGAGGATAGCGTCTTTAAAGATTGTGATAATATACGCGTCATTACTATACCAAACGTTACTTCTTTGGTTGGGCAGGTTTTTGCTGGCTGCGATAAATTGGAAACAATTTATATTGGTGGAGATATTGATACGATCTACGGCGTGGCGTTCTATGATTGTCCTCAACTAAAAAACATATCCTTACCTGCTTCAATTGCCAAGATAATTGTCGACAGGGGGAATCCGGTTAGCGAAAGCATAGAGGACATTTATTTTGATGGAACGATTGATCAATGGGAAAGCATTCAAATGGAAAACACAAGAGAATGCCCAAATCCATTTGTATTTGGAACAATTCATTGTAATGATGGAAGTATTTCACATACTCATCAATGGTCTCCTTGGTGCATTATTCTCCCCTCTACGAGTGAAAACAATAATGGATGGGGAATGCGAAAATGTGTAACTTGTAATAAAGAAGAACACAGCGATCAAATGCATGTACCTGCAGAGACAAACATCTGCGGAGAGAATGCAACTTGGGGTTTTGAGAATGGAACTCTGACTATTTCCGGGACCGGCGCATTATACATGTATGAATATTGGGCGCCGTGGGCGAAATACGCAAAAAACATAGAAAATATCATAATAGAAGAAGGAATAACAAAAATCGGCGATTTCGGTTTGGGAGCATTTTATACCAAGAGTATTAATCTTCCTTCATCGCTCGAAATGATTTACATATTCGGGAATAATTGGTCTTTGGAGCGCCTTGTTATCCCTGAAAATGTAAAATACATTGCCGGCATCAATGTCAATTCTACTGCGCAGGAGGTTGTATTTCATTGCAATTTAGACGTATGTCATTCAGACATAGTTTCTGTGTTGGGGTTTGTTAATCCAGTTTCAATAGATAATAGTTTCCTCGCTTATGCCGTTTTGGGGCTGTTCGATTATCTTTTAATTGACGCTAATGGCCTTGAAACTCAAGGGTATTCAGAAGATGATATATATCCATATTCCGATTATCAAAAACAAATAATACATCAAGCACTGTACCCGTTCTTTGGCAATATTGGTGTCAATGATTTGTCTATAGCTGAGATTTTCAGTTTGTTTTGTCAACCACTCACAAACATTGACGAATCGACAAAGGAATGCCTTGATTATTATGCCGCCAATGAGTATTATTCCAGTATGGGATATACTCCAACCGTTTTGGATTATTATACGTTCATTTATTATAATAATTTTGGAACACAAAATCTTCCGACAGATCTGATTATAAAAGGACACAATGGTCCTGAAAAGCAAATTGCAGAACAATTTGGGTTGACGTATGAAGAGATTCATATTTGGGACGCCGGGGTTACTACCGAGCCAACTTGCACAGAGGTCGGGAGCAAAACCTTCACCTGCACGGTTTGTGGGGCTATAATCGAAGAAGACGAACCCGCCCCTGCGCTCGGGCATATAGACGTCGATCCTAAGGATGATTATTGTGACCGCTGTGGGATATGTTTGGATTATGGCGAGTTCCTGACGACAGAAATCAGTTCGGAAAAATACTGGCTGACTTCTGATATTAATCATGATATTATCAGAGCAATCAGCGGCAATATCGAAAACGGTCCCATCTATTATTGGGCTGAGTCTGTAGACGGATATCTGCCTCTATACGAAGTAGACTTGAATACTACTGCAGCAAGATATACTGATGAATATAGGGCTTATCTTTTGGAAAACGGCATATCTCTGGAAGAAATGGAACTATCGGAGGAGGACACTTCAGAACTGATCTCTGTATGGTATCATTATGTTAATCCTCCTGTGCCTGCAAACGTTATTCCTGAAACAATATATATCGGTGAAAATAATTGTCCTAACACGTGCATATATTGGTATCTTCCCGGTGATTCCGGAAGTGATGACCCCGAACTCTCTATTTATGAGAGTGATGATGGCAGTTATTTATTGATGACGTTAACCGAATATGTGTACGAGCAAGGGGAGGACGGAGTGTTGCGCCCAACCGAAGAAAAATCGGGATACTCTCGCTATGGTGCATATATCGGAAGTGAACGATATGATACCATTTTTGGAGAAGCCTTTGAATTATTACATGAACCTCTGGGGCACATTGATGAGGACGGCGACGGCGTTTGCGATCGCTGCGGAGAGACGGTCGCCGACGCTTGTGCGCACGAAAACACCGGAATAAGGAATGCGGTCGCAGCGACCTGTACCGAACCTGGCTACATGGGCGACACGTACTGCCTCGACTGCGGCGAGCAGATCGAAGTCGGCGAAACGATCGACGCTCTCGGGCACGACTACTGCGCCGTTGTAACGGCTCCGACCTGCGAGGAGCGCGGCTATGCGACGTATACCTGCTCACGCTGCGGTGACAGCTATGTCGACGACTACACCGACGCTCTCGGTCACGACTGGGGTGCATGGACCGAGGACGGAGATGGTCATAAGCGTATATGCAAGAGAAACAGCGAACATATCGAAACGGAAGCGCATGACTGGCAGCTGACCGGAGAAACGACAGCCGATTGCACGACTCCCGGCACAGCGGATTACGAGTGCTCGGGCTGCGGCGCAACAAAAACAGTGACCGGCGAAGCGCTCGGACACGGCTATGACCTCGGTTTCGACGAGGAGGAAGTCCTTTCGACCTGCTCCGTCAAGGGATATTACAGAAAGATTTGCCTTGACTGCGGAGACATCATAGAAAACAAAATCTATGAACTCGACACGAACAACCACAAGGGCGCGACCGAGATCAGGAACGCGAGCGACCCGACCTGCGAAGCAAACGGATACTCGGGCGACACCTACTGCCTTGCCTGCGGCGCGAAGATCGCGGTCGGCGCACCGATCGACGCTCTCGGGCACGATTTCGGCGAATGGACGGTAACGACCGAGCCCGACTGCGCCGAGAAGGGCGTAGCGACGAGGTACTGCTCGCGCTGCGACGCGTTCGAGACCAGGGAAGTCGACGAGCTCGGACATGACTACGTTCCCGTCGTCACTGCCCCGACCTGCACGGAGCAAGGCTACACGACATATACCTGCTCACGCTGCGGCGACAGCTACGTCGACGACTATACCGACGCTCTCGGGCACGATTTCGGCGAATGGACGGTAACGACCGAGCCCGACTGCGCCGAGAAGGGCGTAGCGACGAGGTACTGCTCGCGCTGTGACGCGTTCGAGACCAAGGAAGTCGACGAGCTCGGACATGACTACGTTCCCGTCGTCACTGCCCCGACCTGCACGGAGCAAGGCTACACGATATATACCTGCTCACGCTGCGGCGACAGCTACGTCGACGACTATACCGACGCCCTCGGACACGGCTGCGACCTCGGCTTTGACGAAGAAGAAGTCCTTTCGACCTGTTCTGTCAAGGGATATTACAGAAAGATTTGTCTTGACTGCGGAGAGATCATAGAAAACCGAATCTATGAGCTGGACCAGACCAACCACAAGGGCGCGACCGAGATCAGGAACGCAAACGAACCGACGTGTACGGACGACGGGTACACCGGCGACACATACTGCCTCGCCTGCGGAAATAAAATCGCAGACGGCGAACCGATAGAGGCTCTCGGGCACGACTTCGGGGAATGGACCGTCACGACAGCCCCCGACTGTGTCAACAAGGGCGAAGCGACGAGATACTGCTCGCGCTGCGACGCGTTCGAGACCGAGGAAGCCGACGAACTCGGACATAATTACGTTACCGTCGTCACCGCTCCGACATGCGAGGAGCGCGGATATACGACATATACCTGTTCGCGCTGCGGCGACAGCCATGTTGACGACTACACCGACGCTCTCGGTCATGACTACGTTCCCGTTGTGACGGGCGCGACCTGCGAGGAGCAAGGTTATACGACTTACACCTGCTCGCGCTGCGGCGACAGCTACGTCGACAGCTATGCCGACGCGCTCGGTCATGACTGGGGCAACTGGACAGTTGCGGTACCCGCGACCTGCACCGACCCCGGAATCGAGACGAAGAGATGCAAGCGCGACGGCTGCAACGAAACGGAAACAAGGGCGAGCGAAGCTCTCGGGCACGACTACGCCGCGGTCGTTACCGCTCCGACCTGCGAAGCGCGCGGTTACACGACACACACCTGCTCGCGCTGCTCCGACAGTTACGTCGACAGCTATACCGACGCTCTCGGTCATGACTGGGGCAACTGGACGGTTACGACCCCCGCGACCTGCACCGAAGGCGGCGAGGAATCGAGGAGCTGCAAACGCGACGGCTGCAATGAAACGGAAACAAGAGCGATCGTAGCTCTCGGACACGACTGGGGCGAATGGACCGTCGTTAAGGAAGCCACCTATCTCCACGAGGGGCAAAAGGTTCGTGTCTGCAGCAGATGCCCCGAGAAGGAGACCGGAGTCATCGAAAAGCTGACCCCCGACGAGACTAATACCGACGACGTCACCGGCTCCCAGCTTGCGTTCCAAGAGGACGTCGTTCCTGCAGATACCGAGATCATCGTCGACGAGGAATTTGACGGCGTTTACTTCCAGCTTCTCAACCGAGAGAAAGGCAACGTACAGAAGCAGCTCTTCAATATTACGCTCGAGTCCAACGGCGAAAGAGTTCAGCCCGACGGCTACGTGCTGGTGAGGATACCGATACCTGCGAATTTCAATCCGGCGTATACCACCGTTTATTATATCGCCTCGGACGGGACGGGGATGCAGAAGCTTGAAAGCTACGTCGAGAACGGATACGTTTGCTTTGAGACCACGCATTTCAGCGAATACGCGATCGTCGATGAGAGCCCGGCGCAGACTGAACCTGAAACCCCCGTTTCCAACTGTGCCTGCGGCCAGTACCATACCGGATTCTTCGCTCCGATCATCAAGTTCTTCCACTCGATCATTTACTTCTTCAAGAATCTGTTTAAATAAGAACGGATAACCTACGGCAAAGCGGCGGGCGGTCCGCCGCCGAAGCGACCTTTGAAAAACGATCAGCGGAGCTGTCTACGGGCGGCTCCGTTTTTCGGGCTTAACATCACCTTGTTATGATACCCGCATTTCTCTGTTATCCTTTTTCTTCGCTTCCGCCGAGCAAACCCGCGATTGACTTTATACGCGTTTTATTATAGAATGGACAAGGTAAATCAGTTGCAGGATCATATAAAATATTTGAGAAAAAAGAGGTGGCTTATGTATCACGCGCTGAAGCTTCGTGAAAACTGTGAGTACGATATGATGTCGCTGGGCGAGATAATGCTCCGTCTCGACCCGGGTGACTGCCGCGTGCGCAACGCCCGTTCCTTCCGCGTCTGGGAGGGCGGCGGCGAGTATAACGTCGCCCGCGGGCTGCGCCGCTGCTACGGCCTGAAGACCGCCGCGCTGACCGCTCTCGCCGACAACGACGTCGGCAGGCTCATCGAGGACTTTATGCTTCAGGGCGGAGTCGACACCTCGTTCATCAAGTGGGCTCCGTTCGACGGCATAGGCTACAGCGTGCGCAACGGCCTTAACTTTACGGAGCGCGGCTTCGGTATAAGGGCGTCAAAGGGCATTTCGGACAGGGGCCATTCCGCCGCGTCGCAGATCTGCCCCGAGGATTTCGACTGGGACGGCATCTTCGGCGGAAGGGGCGTCAGGTGGCTGCACTCCGGCGGCATATTCGCCGCTTTGTCGGAGTCGACTGCGCGCACGGTCATCGAGGCTTTCAAAAAGGCGAAGGAGCACGGCGTGATCGTGTCCTACGACCTCAACTACCGCCCGTCGCTGTGGGAGAAGTTCGGCGGCAAGGAGCGCGCCCGCGAGGTCAACCGCGAGATAGCCGCCTTCGTCGACGTGATGATAGGCAACGAGGAGGATTTCAACGCCTGCCTGGGCTACGACGTCGCGGTCGACGATAAGTCCCTCAGGGAACTCAATGAGGTCACCTACGCCGAGATGCTCAGAGCCGTCTGCGCGGATTACCCCAACATCAAGGTCGCCGGCACGACGCTGCGCGGAGTGAAGTCCGCCAACGTCAACAGCTGGACGGCGATGGCGTACTCCGACGGCAGGGTCGTCCGCGGCATCGAGTTCCCCGAGCTCGATATCTACGACCGCGTCGGCGGAGGGGACAGTTTCGCCGCCGGGCTCATCTACGGGCTCATGACGGGCGACGACCTCAAACGCGCCGTCGACCTCGGCACGGCGGGCGGCGCGCTCGCGATGACGACGCCGGGCGACACGTCGATGGCGACTCTCGCCGAGATCGAAAAGGTCGCGCGCGGGGGTTCTGCGAGAATAGTCAGATGACAGCCGAAAAAGGAGAACGAGCTATGGATAAGGAACGTATCATTTCACGCATAGAGGACTGCGGCATCGTCGCGGTCGTAAGGGCGGAGTCCGCGGACGGCGCCAGAAGGATCGTCGACGCCTGCATCGAAGGCGGCGTCGCTGCTATCGAGCTGACCTTCACCGTCCCGTTCGCCCACAGGGTGATCGAGGAGCTCGCGAAGGCGTATTCGCCCGAGGACATCATCCTCGGCGCGGGCACGGCTATGGACCCCGAAACGGCGAGGATAGCCATGCTCAGCGGCGCGAATTATATCGTCGCGCCGTATTTCGACGAGGCGACGGTCAGGATGTGCAACCGCTACCGCGTAGCCGTCATGCCCGGCATCACGAGCGTCACCGAGGCGGTCCGCGCGATGGAGGCGGGCGCCGACATCCTCAAGGTCTTCCCCGGCGAGGTCCTCGGGACCAAGATGATAAAGGCCGTCCACGGGCCTATCCCGCAGGCGAAGATGATGCCCACGGGCGGCGTCAGCGTCGACAACGCGGCGGACTGGATAAAGGCGGGCGCCGTAGCCGTCGGGGCGGGCGGAGCGCTGACCTCCGGCGCGAAGACGGGCGACTATAAGAAGATAACCGAAACGGCGAGGCTGTTCCGCGAGAGGATAAAAGAGGCGAGAAAATGACTATAGCCGAGATGCAGGCGGAGATAATCCGCCTGAAAAAGGAAAAGGACGTCTGCGTGCTGGCGCACAGCTATCAGACGAGGGATATAATCGAGGTCGCGGATTTTACCGGCGACTCGTATAAGCTGTCGACTCTCGCGGCGACCGTGAAGAACAGGGCGGTCCTCATGTGCGGGGTCCGCTTCATGGCGGAGACGGTCAAGATACTCTCGCCCGAAAAGACGGTGTATCTCGCCAACCCGGCGGCGGGCTGCCCGATGGCGGAGCAGCTCTCAGAAGAGGATATCGTCCTCCTGAAAAAGAAATATCCGGGCTACGCCGTCGTCGCGTACATCAACACGACCTCAAGGCTCAAAACGCACTGCGACGTGTGCGTCACGTCCTCTTCGGCGGTCGAAGCCGTGCGCAGGCTCCCGCAAAAGGACGTTCTGTTCATACCCGACTGCAACCTCGGCGCCTACGTGAAGCGGCAGGTGCCCGAAAAGAATTTCGCCTTTTTCAGCGGCGGCTGCCCGATACACGCGCGCGTCACCGCCAGGCAGGCGAGGGCGGTTAAGGAGGCGCATCCCGGCGCACCGCTCGCGGTGCATCCCGAGTGCACGCCCGAGGTCACGGCTCTCGCGGACTACGTCGGCTCGACGGCGGGGATAATGAAATTCGCGCGCGAGTCCGACGCCCGCGAAATGATAATCGGGACGGAGACTTCCATAGTCCAGCACCTGGCGTTCGAGTTCCCCGAAAGGCGTTTTTACGCACTCACAAAGGAGCTCATCTGCCCGAATATGCGCCTGACGACGCTGCCCGACGTGCTCGGGACGCTCCGCGGCGTGTGCGGCGAGGAGATAATCCTCGACGCGGAGACCATGGACAAGGCGAGGAAATGCCTCGACACGCTTAAAGGGTAAACGCGAATGAGCTCTCTGAAAATGTATAACTTCGCGCCGAAGGCGCGCGGAGTCGCGCTGCCCGAGGGGTTCTCGGTCGTTGATTTCACGGATGAAAGTCAGACAGAGGACTGGCTGCGCATCTGCCGCGACGGCCTTATCTCTCCCGACGCGGGGATTGAAAAATTCCGCTGCGAGCTGGTCGACGCGGACGGTCCCGACCCGTACCGCGACACGCGCTTCATCGTTGACGACTCGACCGGCGAGAAGATAGCCACCTTCACCGTCGTGCCGGATATGTGGTCGACGGGGATGGGCTATATCCACATGGTCGCCGTCAGGCGCGAGTACCGCGGCAGGGGGCTTGGAAGATACATAGCCGACCGCTGCCTGTCGGAGCTCATCGCGATGGGCAAACGGAGGATATTCCTGCTCACCGGCGACGCGAGGCTCCCCGCGCTCGCGACCTATATAAAGGCGGGCTTTCTGCCCGTCAACTACGTCGACGAGAACCGCTTCGACATGGTCTCGCGCTGGCAGAGGGTCGTTGACGACCTCGGTCTCGAGAGCATCGACCTGCTGAACGACGACGGTTCGTATATGAAGACGCTTCACCGCGAGCGCGAGGTCAGGGTCACCGACGCGCCGTATCTCGCGGCGGGCGACGGCGTGACGAACGACCGCGAGGCGATCCAGAGAGCCATCGACGACATACACGCGCAGGGCGGGGGAGTCGTCAGGCTGACCGCCGGCAAAAATTTCCTCTCCGGCGGGATAATCTTAAGGAGCGGCGTTGAGCTTCGCTTCGGCGACGGCGCCGAGCTCGTGCAGAGCCCGGACCCCGGCGACTACGTCGCACCGCTTGCGGACGGCTACGTCCCCTACGAGCCCGGCACGGGGCATAACAAATATGACTGCATAAAGTGGAGTCATATGTGGTACTACAATTATCCGATGATCTACGCCGGAGCGGGAGAGCACGACGTGAAGATCAGCGGACGGGGGACGGTCCGCATGATGAGCGACGCCGAGCCAGAAAAGGTAATGAAGATCTGCCCGATAGGCTTCTACCGCGTGAGCCGCTTCGAGATATGCGACATCGAGATTACGGACTACCACTCCTACGCTATGATGCCCTTTACCTGCGATCACGGGCTGATAAAGGGCGTGACGGTACATAACTGGAGCCTTGGCAACGGCGACGGGATCTGCATGATGAACTGCCGCGATATGCGCGTCCACGGCTGCCGCATGAGCACGGGCGACGATTCACTCTATATCTTCTCGTCCTACCGCGACCCGCGCGGAGGCGCGTGGTGGTCGTCGGAGTCGCCGCAGCCGTCGGAGAACATCGAGGTCGACCACAACGACCTGACGTCGAATCACTGCAAGGCGTTCGGCATGATACTGTGGGGCATCGACTGCCCCGACCTTGAGCGGATAGAGGTCAGGAACGTCAGCGTGCACGACAATCATTTCGCGAGCCTCGGCAACTGGCTGTACAACCCCTACACGTCGAAGAAGGATCCGCATCCCGTGACCTCCGTGAGCTTCGAAAACAACCGTATAGACACGATAGAGCCGAATTTCTTCGAGACGGTCGTCAGCGATATGACGGGCTTCCGTTCGCAGGCGAAGGTGCATAACGCCGACTTTAAGGACGGTAGGGTGTTCTGGGCGACGAGGGGCGGCGCGGGAGTCTGCCGCGGCGACGAAAGGTCGAGCGGCGGAACGGTCGACAACGGCTACGGCGGCGCCTACGGCTACATCTCCGGCGGCGGGGAAGACCGCCTTTATCAGGGCGTCTACATACGCTCCGACGAGCCCTGCTGCCTTTGGGCGAGGCTGAAAACGGAGAACGCAGAGGGGAAATTCCGTCTTGCCGTGCGCTCCTCAGACACGGACGAGCTCGTCGCGTCGCTCGATTTCGACGGAAACGAATGGGCGAACAGGGAGCTTCACTTCCGCGCGCCGAAGGACGGCAACTACCGTATCGGCATCGAGAGCGGCGCCGCTGCCGCCGGTACCGCGATGATCGACAAGATGCAGCTTTTGGGCAACGATCCGGCGGCGTTCGGCTATACCCGCGTCGGCATGGACGATAAGGACCACGACTGGAAGGTGCTGTATTTCTACGAATAGGCGGGCGGAGCGGCGGCGAGCCGCCGCGGTGATATTTGCCCTGACGGGCGGAGCGACGGCAAGCCGCCGCAGTGATATGCAATTGACAATGTGCAATTAGCAATGTGCAATGTGCAATTTTGGGCGGGCTCCGCCCGCACCCGGCTGTATTCAATTTGCAATTAGCAATGTGCAATGTGCAATTTCGGGCGGGCTCCGGTGAGGTCAGCACATCGGTAAGTAGATAGTGTCAGCACATCGGTAAGCCAGTGGTAAGTACACACCGGTCTCGTCAAGGTGGAGATCGGCGCAATTTCGGTAGGATCACGGGGTAGAAATTGTGCCGATACGACCTTGAC
>JAFRXS010000212.1 GCA_017443405.1 Clostridia bacterium
CGACTTTTCCGACAGGCCGCGCAAGATGCTGCTCGCGGGCGGTCTGCTCAATTACACGAGCGGAAGATAACCGGTATTATTTGATTTTCAGGAGGTTTCAGCATGACAGACCTTGATATCAAAAACGCCGTAGAGGCGTTCGAGAAGCTGCTGCGCGAGCAGGGCGACCGCGTCGACTTTATCAAAAGCGAGGGCGGATTCACCGATTTTTCGATCAAGGAGAAGATACGCATAGGCGTTTGCGGCGGCGACGGCATAGGCCCATTCATCACCAAGGCGTCCGCCGACGTGCTCAAATACGTCCTTCGCGACGAGGTCGCGGCGGGAAAGGTGGAGTTCCTTGACATACAGGGCCTCACGCTTGAGAACCGTCTCAAGCACATGAAGCCCATCCCCGACGACGTCCTCGAACAGCTCAAGACCTGCGACGTCATCCTCAAGGGCCCGACGACCACTCCGCAGGCGGGCTCCGGCATGCCGAACATCGAGAGCGCGAACGTCGCGATGCGCAAGGCTCTCGACCTCTTCGCCAACGTAAGGCCCGTCAGGATACCCGACGAGGGCATCGACTGGACCTTCTTCCGCGAGAATACCGAGGGCGCGTACGCCGTCGGCTCCAAGGGCGTGAACGTCAACGACGACCTCGCGGTGGACTTTGTCGTAACGACCACCGAGGGCACCGAGAGGATAGCCCGCCTTGCCTACGAGTACGCGAGGAACAACCACAAGGACCGCGTTTCGATCATTTCCAAGGCCAACGTCATCAAGACGACCGACGGCAAGTTTCTCAACCTCTGCCGCAAGGTCTCTGAGGATTATCCCGAGATCACGACGGACGAGTGGTACATAGACATCCTTACGGCCAAGCTTCTCGATCCCGCCCGCCGCCGCGATTTCAAGGTCCTCGTTCTGCCGAACCTTTACGGCGACATCATCACCGACGAGGCGGCTCAGATGCAGGGCGGCGTTGGTACCGCGGGATCCGCCAACATCGGCAGGAAGTATGCCATGTTCGAGGCCATCCACGGCTCCGCGCCGCGTATGGTCGAGGAGGGCAGGGCGAAATACGCCGACCCGTGCTCCATGCTTCGCGCGTGCGTGATGCTGCTCAATCACATCGGGAGGAACGACAAGGGCGCCGCTCTCGAGCGGGCTCTCGATATATGCATGTTCGAAGAGAAGAAATGCGTTATTACCGGCAGACCGGACGGCGCCACGATAGACGAGTTCGCCGCTTACGTAATGTCCAAACTCGACTGAGGAGACCTATATGAAAAAGATACTCAGCGTCGACATAGTCGACATCATCCCTTATCAGGACGGTGTGCTTTTTGTCCGCGACGAGCGCATTGACGACGAGAACGTCAAGGTCAGCTTCTACTCCTACAGCGTTTCGACCGATAAGATCGCGCCCGTGGCGAAAAGCGTCTATCTGATGAACAAATTCGGCAACGCCTACGCCGCGATATCCGACAAGCTCGGAGATTACGTCACCTGCGAGACCGGCAGGCTCGACGACGGCTCATGCACCGTCGTTTTTCAGACCGGAGAATGCGGGATCTTCGATTCGGACGGCGTCCTTACCTGGAACGGCGATATCTTCTATCACAGCGCGCCCGGCAGGAGCATAGCCGTCGAGAACAGGCACCTCTGGTGCGTCGTGCCGGAGCTTGACTGCGTCATCCGCTACTCCCTCGCCGCGGGCAAGGTCATCATGCGCATAGGCGGAACGGAATCCAAGACCTTCGATTCCCCCGTTTCCGTCACGGAGTATGACGACAAGCTCTATATCTGCAACAGCGGCAGCATGAAGATAAACACGCTTGATCTCAAGGACTTCACGGTCAGCGACTTCCTGCAGATCGACGAGCCGGTCTACAAGTATATCCGTTCGTGCGACAGGGAATTCATCCAGATCGAATCCGGAGTGTACATGATATGAACCGGTCGAGCGGAGTCCTTGCTCACATCTCGTCTCTGCCGGGCGATCATTCTATCGGCTCATTCGGCGCGAAAGCCCGGGATTTCATAGATTTTGCCGCCTCGTGCGGCTTTTCTTACTGGCAGACCCTGCCGTTCTGCATGATCGACGAGTGCAACTCCCCCTACAAGTCCTTCTCGGCGTTTGCCGGCAACCCCTATTTCATCGATCTGCCGACGCTTTGCGAGCAGGGGCTCATCACGAAAGAGGAGCTTGACGCGGCAAGGCAGCAGTCGCCGTGGACGTCGGAGTACGCGCGGCTCACGAAGGAGCGTCTCCCGCTGCTGTTCAGGGCCGCCGGCAGGGCGGACGGACAGCTTCGCAGCAAGACGGCGGAATTCATAGCGTCCCGCAGGCGCCTTGCCGACGCCTGCCGCTTCATGGCGCTTAAAACGGCGAACGGCGAAAAGGCGTGGAACGAGTGGACCGTGACTGATTGTTCCGAAAGCGACGTTTTCGCGTGGGAGTTCAACCAGTACGAGTTCTTCACGCAGTGGTCGGAAATAAGAAAGTACGCCGCGAAGAAGAATATAAAGATAATCGGCGATATCCCGATCTACGTCGCCTACGACAGCAGCGACGTATATTTCGACAAGGAGCAGTTCATGCTCAACTCCGACGGCAGTCCGTCCGGCGTCGCGGGAGTGCCGCCCGATTATTTCGCGAAGGACGGTCAGCTCTGGGGCAATCCGCTTTACGACTGGGAGTATATGGAAAAGGACGGTTTCTCCTGGTGGCGCGACCGTCTGCGCACGCAGTTCGAGTTGTTCGACGGCGTGAGGATAGACCATTTCAGGGGCATAGCCTCTTACTGGTGCGTGCCCGGCGACGCGAAGACCGCGAAGGAAGGCTCCTGGAAAAAGGGCCCCGGCGAAGCGTTCGTCGATATGCTCCGAGAGGAGGCGGACGGCAGGCTGATAATCGCCGAGGACCTGGGCGACATCACGGAGGACGTCGTGGAGCTGCTCGAATACAGCGGTTTCCCGGGTATGAGAGTGCTGCAGTTCGGTTTCCTCGACGACGGCGACAGCACACACAAGCCGCATCATTACTGCAACAACTGCGTAGCCTATACCGGCACGCACGACAACGACACGCTGCTGGGCTATATCTGGTCCCTGCCCGAGGGCAGACGGCGCGAGGTGCTGGAATACTGCGGTTTCCTCAAGGAGGACTGGTCCGACTGCTACGGCAGCATAATAAGGACGATGTTCGCAAGCTCCGCCGGTCTCGTCGTTTTCCCGGTACAGGACCTTCTCGGCTACGGCACGGATACGAGGATGAACACGCCGGGCACGTCGAGCGGCAACTGGGAGTACCGCTTCACGTCCGATCAGCTGAGGACCATAGACGCCGAGAAATACCGCAGGCTGAACAGGCTTTACAGGAGGCACTGATATGCAGCGCAGGGTTATTGTCGCGGGCGCGGGGCTCGGAGGCGTAGTTGCCGCCATGAAGCTCGCGCAGGGCGGCGTTGACGTTACTGTGCTTGAGAAACGCAGGGAGTCGGAGCTCGGTCCGGACCAGGTAGACTCCATGGATCTCGCGCCGATGAACTACGCCGGCATAGAGATACCCGAAAGATATATTAAAACGAAGATTCCGCTGTCCTTTTTCAGCCGTCTGCCGGACGTGCAGCCGCTGAGTATGAGCTTCCGGGAGGAATCGTTCAATCTCAGGATAGACAGAAAAGACTTCATAAATTACCTTATATCGCTTGCGCGCAAGGCGGGCGTCAATTTTGAGTTCGGGCGCGATATAACCGCTCCGCTCATCCTCGGCGACCGCGTCGTCGGCGTCGAAACGCAGTTCGGCAGAGTCTACGCCGACCTCGTCATAGACGCCTGCGGGATGAATTCGCCGGTACGCGCGCAGCTGCCTGATTTCATGCTGAGCGAGAGAACGGTCAGCAAATACGATTATCTTCACGCTTACCGTATCTACTTTAAGCGCGTCCCCGGCGCGCCCGAGCCCGAGCGCCCGTACGCGATATATCTCTGGTACCCCGGCAGCAAGGGCTTCAACTGGGTCCTTTCGGACGATCCGGAGGAGGTAGACGTCCTTCTCGTGAGCTTTGCCGAGCTTGAACCGGAGTTCGTGGATGAGACCTTATCACAGCTGAGGGCGGTCAACCCGCATATCGGCGAGGAGGTCACGCGGCCAGGAGCGTATCACACGATACCGCTGCGCCAGCCGCTTTCCGTTCTGGTCGCGGACGGCTACGCCGCCGTGGGTGACAGCGCGTTCATGACGCTCCCGTTCAAGGGATCGGGCATGGGGCTCTGCCTTATGGCCGGCACGATGCTCGCCGAGACGGTCCTTGGGGATAAAGACGGCTTTTACACCGCCGAAACGCTCTGGGAATATCAAAGGCGCTTCTTCACCGAGCAGGGCTCCGCGCGGATGACCGAAACGCTCGGCAAAAACATCCTGCCGTACATCTCGCTCGAGGATATCGACTACGGCTTCAAAAACGGCGTGCTGACGCAGAAGGACCTTGATGCTCTCGGCGCGTCCGCGGGCGTCGGCAGTATGATCTCAAACGTCGATCTGTCCTCCTTTATCGGCAAGATCACGGGGATCATCACCAACGCGACGCTGCGAAAGGCTCTGACGGGGCTCGTCCGGCGCGCCTCGAAGGCGGACCGTATAGTTTCGGCTCTGCCGGAGAAGTACGACAGGGAAGAGGTCGCAAAATGGCAGAAGCGCTATCTTGAGCTTTTTGAGGAGTCGAGGAATTCCGACGACACGAGCGTCACCGTTTTCGGCTCATAAGCCGCAATAAGAGGTTTTTGATGAGAGGGATCTACGTCCATATCCCGTTTTGCCGCGGTAAGTGTCCTTACTGCGGCTTTTATTCCGTCCGCGGGACGCCGGAGCTCATGGACGCCTACCGCGACGCCCTGATAAGGGAGACAGACTCTTATTCCGGCTCGGGGATATCCGCGGACACGGTCTATTTCGGCGGCGGCACGCCCTCCGTTTTCGGCGGCAGGACAGTGGAAGTCCTTCGCCGTATCAAAGACGTTTTCTGTATCTCTGAAGACGCGGAAATAACCATGGAGTGCAATCCGTCGAGCTGTACCGAAGAGGTCGTCGCCTCCGCGGTGTCCGCGGGGGTGAACAGGATATCCCTCGGTCTGCAGTCCGCCGTCGACGGCGAAAGGCGGGCTCTCGGCCGGACGGCGGGAGCGGACGGGGCCGTCGCAGCCGCCGGGCTCTGCCGTAAATACGGCGTCAAAAATCTGTCGCTCGATCTGATGATCGGCATACCCGGGCAGACGCGCGAAAGCCTGCGGAGCAGTCTCGATCTCTGCGCACGGCTCGGCGCGGAGCATATAAGCGTCTATATGCTGCAGATAGAGGAAGGCACCTTCTTTTACAAAAACCGCGACAGACTCTCCCTGCCGGACGAGGAGCTTTGCGAAAAACTGTATTTCGACGTTTGCTCGACTCTCGCTTCGCGCGGGTACGGGCATTACGAGATATCCAATTTCGCCCTGCCGGGGTATGAGAGCCGCCACAATACGAAATACTGGAACTGCGACGAGTATCTCGGCTTCGGCGCGTCGGCGCACTCGTTCATGAACGGACGCCGGTATTATTACTCCGACTCGGTCGAGGATTACATCGCGGGTAAAGAGCCGGTACCGGATGGCGACGGCGGCGGCGTGGAGGAGTATCTCATGCTCCGTCTTCGCCTCGCCGAGGGCGTGAGATACGGCGAGTTTGAACGCCGTTTCGGCCGCCCTCTGCCCCCGGCGTACAAAAAAGCCGCCGGAAACATCGGCGGCGGACTTGTGAAAATGGACGAAAACGGTTTTTCTCTGACCGAAAAGGGATTTATGGTCTCGAACGCGGTGATAGGAAAAATCCTGTTTTAAAATGCTGCGCCCGTAAATAGATTGCAGGTATTTTCAATGTGCAATGTGCAATGAGCAATGTGCAATGAATGGTGGGGCGGGTGAGGTCAGCACATCGGTAAGTAGATAGTGTCAGCACATCGGTAAGCCAGTGGTAAGTACACACCGGTCTCGTCAAGGTGGAGATCGGCGCAATTTCGGTAGGATCACGGGGTAGAAATTGTGCCGATACGACCTTGAC
>JAFRXS010000019.1 GCA_017443405.1 Clostridia bacterium
ACGGGTGTGGGCGCAGCCCACCCGACATTGCACATTGCACACTGCACATTGCTAATTCAGAGAATATATCCCGAAGGTGATATCTATGTTCAAAAAATCATTCTCATCGCTCATCTGCGCCGTCCTTTGCGCGGCGCTCGTCCTCGGCTGCGAGGTCTTCGCGTCCGCGGAAGACGCGGCGGTCACGGGCACGTTCACGATCTGCAACTATAACGTCGCCGGTCTGCCCTCGCTCTCCGATTCCTCCGCCAAGGCGGCGAAGGAGAAAAGGCTCGGCGCGACGGTCGCCGCCGACGGCTGGGATATCGTGACCGTGCAGGAGGATTTCGGCTACTCCGACGATTTCGGCGCCGGTCTTTCCTACGCCTACCGCACGCGCGGCGCGCAGAACGCCGTGTTCGGCGACGGTCTCAACGTCTTCTCGAAACGCCCCGTCTATAACGTCGCGCGTCAGGCGTGGAGGACCATGGGCGGCAGGATATGGGAAGGCGACATCGTCTCCCGCAAGGGCATAATGAGCTGCGTCGCGGAGATAGGCGACGGCGTCTACGCCGACGTTTTCGTCCTGCACGCGGACGCTTTCGACGGCGAGCAGTCGAGAGAGGCGAGGCACGACAATTACATGCAGGCTTGCGAGCTCATCAACGCCGACAAGTCCGGCAGACCGATAATCGTCCTGGGCGACTTCAACTGCTCGTTCCATTTCCGCAACGAGCATCTGTTCGAGGATATGTGCGCCTCGACCGGTCTCAAGGCGGCGTGGATAGAGGTCGAGAACGGCGGCAGCTACACCGATTTCTCCTCCTGGAGCGGCGATTACTGGGGGCACTGGGACTCTGTCGAGCATATCCTTTATAAGGACGGCGACAACGTCAAGCTCACCCCGACGGCGCACAGCTACAAATACTACATCGACTCCGACGGCTCCTCGTTCTCCGACCACGCCGCCGCGATCGCGACCTTCACCTACACCGCGACCGGGACCTCCGACGCGTCCGGCCTCGTTCCCGCCGGCAGGCACCGCCCGAACATCATCGAGGACCTGCGCTCCGTCTTCTCCCGTCTGGCGTACGTCTTCTCGCACTGGGACGATTTTATACTGATGATAAAATACCGCGACAACACGGAGTACCTCTATACGAATTATCCTTCGTGAGCGCCTGCTGTTTCGCTTGCGCTATCCGAAATGCGCGTCTATGACGCGTTCGATATGTTTGCCTGCGGCGGACAAGGGATATTGACAGAAACCGATATTTGTACTATACTGTGTGGCGGCGGGAGGTATCCCCTCCCCCGCCCGGCCTCGCCGGCGTGGCGGAACTGGCAGACGCCCGGGACTTAAAATCCCGTGATGGCAACATCGTACCGGTTCGATCCCGGTCGCCGGCACCAGACTCAAGAGATCCGAACCGGATCTTCCAAATGGGAGACGGGTTCGGATCTCTTCTTTTCTTCTCGTATGATTTCTTTTCCGACGGCGCTCCCGTTCGCAAAGAATCCAAACCGAGGAGTCCGGGGGTAAAGAAAGAATATGATGATTCATCTTAAATGAGGAATCAAGTGGCATTCTTATTTGATGAATTCAAAAGCCGAGACCCGACGTTTTTAGTGGATCCCGGCTTTCTTGAGGTTGTTTTTTTCTGCCCTTTCGCGTCGCCGCGTCCCGTAAAGCGGAACGCGGCATATCGCTTCGGGGCAAAGCCTCCTTACGTCACTGCGGCTGCCGCGCCGGCGCAAAACAATAAAATGAAACATCCTCGTGATCCGGACCTCCCGGGTCCGGCAGGTAAAGGATGCTTCATTTTTTCTCACGGGGATCACGGGGTATCCGTATCCGCGGACTTCCCGTTCGCGGACGCCGCCCGGCGCTCCGTCAGGTCATTCTACGGTCAGTATCTCCGAGAATCCGGTGATGTCGAATATCTCTTTGACCGACTCGTTCGGCCTGACGACCTTCATCGAGCCCTGCTGCGACATCGTCTTATGCGCGGAGAGCAGGACTCTGAGTCCGGCGGAGGAGATATAATCGAGCTTTTCAAAATCCAGAACAAGCTCCGTCACGCCGTCGAGAGAAGCCTTGATGTCAGCGTCGAGTTCGGGGGCGGTCACCGAGTCCAGACGCCCCTCAAGAGCGACGGTCAAAACCGACCCATCCTGTGTTTTTACGATATTCATTCCGATAACTCCGTTCTTTGATATTCGATCCCCGGGGCGGAAAGCGGCGGCGCCATACCGGCGCCGTCCGCCGGTTTGGTCATCATGCCCGGACAGTTCACACGCTTCACACGAATTATAGCGAAAACTCGGGCGGGTGTCAAGAGTTCCGTTAATACTGATCCCGCCCCTCAGCTTATTGCAGTCGGCAGGACGGGCAAACGGCTCCCCCGCTCTCCCTCTCCCGAAAAAAATAAAAAACGCTTGACATCCCGAATTATGTTTGATAAAATATAGTTGTATCAAATATTTACCGTTTACGGAGGCGGCGCGATGGATTACGATCACCGCGAGGCAATGAAGCTCTCGAACCAGCTTTGTTTCCCCCTTTACGCCGCAGCTCGGGGCGTGACGAATCTGTACACGCCGATCCTGCGGCCGCTGGGGCTGACCTACACGCAGTACCTCGTGTTCCTCGTGTTATGGGAACGCGACGGCGTAACGGTCGGCGAGATAGGCGAAAAGCTGATGCTCGACAACGGCACGCTCTCGCCGCTTCTGAAAAAGCTGCAGGAGGCGGGATATATCGAGCGGCGGCGCAGCGCCGATGACGAGCGCGTCGTGCTGATAACCCTCACGGAAAAGGGACGCGACCTGCAGGAGCAGGCGAAGGACGTCCCGAAAAAAGCCGCCCGCTGCGTCGACCTGCCGTCCGAAAAGGCGCGCGAGCTCTATACTCTGCTTTACGAACTGCTTGACAGTCGGAACAATAAATAACAGGAGGAAGCATCAATGAACACGGTTTATGATTTTACGGTCAAAGACAGAAAGAAGAACGAGGTCTCGCTTGCCGATTACAGCGGCAAGGTACTGCTTATCGTGAACACCGCCACGGGCTGCGGCTTCACGCCCCACTACGAGCCGCTCGAGGAAATGTACCACGACCTTAAGGACAAAGGCTTCGAGATACTCGATTTCCCCTGCAACCAGTTCGCCAACCAGGCGCCCGGCGACGAGGAGGAGATCCACTCGTTCTGCACGATGAAATTCGGCACGGAATTCCCGCAGTTCGCCAAGATCGACGTCAACGGCGAGACCGCCGAGCCCCTTTTCGCGTTCCTCGCGACCGAAAAGCCCTTCGCCGGCTTCGGCAAAGGACTCAAGAACGCCGCGCTGAACAGGTTCGCCGACATGAACAACAAGAAGTTCGGAGACAAGGCGTATATCAAATGGAACTTCACCAAGTTCCTCATCGACCGCGAGGGCAAGGTCGTCGCCCGCTTCGAGCCCACCGAGGACATGGGAGCAGTCAGACGCGCCGTCGAGGAGATCTTATAACCGATCGCAAAACGCGATAATCGGTCGTCAAATAAGCAAAAAGCAGCCGCGAGGCTGCTTTTTTGATCCGCGCGTTTTCCGCTGCAGGCGGGCATGCCGCCCTACTGCCCGTCCCAGAAATCAAGAGCGCGCTCTATCCAGCCCTGAGCCGCGGTGTTCTCGCCCAGCCCCACGCCGTGATGCACGCCCGGGCAAAGCTCGTAGCGAGCCCGGACGCCGTTGTCCGTCAGCGCCTTGTAAAGCGCGTCGCTGTGCGTCGACGCGGGCACCAGGAAGTCGCTCTTACCGTGCATGATGTAGGTCGGGGGATAATCCGCCGTGACGTGCGGCGGGACGCGCATGTCTGTTTTCTGCCGTTTCGTCGCGCCCTTGCCGATAAGGCCGTCGTAACCTCTGGAGTTGAGCAGGGAGTACATCACGACCTTCGCGACGTTGACGCTGCGGACGTTGAGATTGCACCACGGATAACCCATGATAAGGCAGGCGGGCTTTCGCGCGCCGTACTTCGCGTACCCCGCGTCCTCGCTGCCGAAAAGACCGATGAGGTTCCCGCCCGCGGAAAAGCCCATCAGAGCGTAGCCGTCGGGGTCGACTCCGAATTCGCCGGCGTTGTCCCCGATAAAGCGGACCGCCCGGGCAAGATCCTCGAGCGCGGCGTAGTTTCCGCCGTGTTCGCCGACCCTGTACTCGAGTACGAAAGCGGTATGACCGAGCCGGTTGACCTCCGCAGCGATCGGAAAGCCCTCCGTATCGACCGCGCATTCGTGATACGCTCCGCCGGGGCAGATGAGGACGAACCTGCCGTCGGTCTTCTCCTCAGCGGGGAAATAATAAAGCCTGACGTCCTCTTTAGAGTCGCCCGCGCTCATCTCACTGTCGGAATAGACCTCGTATTCGACGCGGACGCCGGCGGCCTCTAGCTCCTCAAGGCGGCGCTCACCCTTTTCCTTCGCCGTCGACTTTGCGCCCTGCGCGCCCATAAGGGCGAGCTGAACGCCCATGACTGCGGTACATATCACGATATACGCGACCGGAACGAGGATTATCGCCGCGACGGTTTTTCTCTTCTTCGTTTTTTTTGAAATCATAACGCTCGGACTCCCTCTTTCTCTCGCGGGTCGCTCATTGCGCGGTGATATCCGCGGTAAAGGCGTTGCGTATAAGCTCCGGCGTGAACGGCGCACCGTCCAGCGTGACGTTCTCCAGGCGCACGCGTTCGACCGTATGCCGCTCGTCGAAGCCGTTGAAGCGGCAGGCGGGCGACGAAACCTCTTCGTCCTTATAGACCGTGATATCGCGGCAGACGACGTCGCGGATGTTGCCGGCTATCATATCGGGCGACCACAGACCGCACTCCAGGCTGCAGCGCAGCAGATCGTCGTGCGCGGGCTCGTCGCCGGGATCGTAGACCATGTCGTCGCTGCGCTGATAAACGCTCTTCTGATCGTATTTCGAGTATTCGACCCTGATGCCGTCGTAGCTCACGTTATGCACGTAGGCGCGGTCGCCGCAGTGCAGGCGCATCGCGCCCTGATCGGTGCGGATTATGTCGCAGTTCTTCCAAGCTATATTCACGTATTCGTCGCAGACGGTCTCCGCGCCGACCTCCATCGCGCCGCCCCAGTCGCACCAAAGGACGCAGTTTTCGATAAGATAGTTCTCCATATTCATCTTTTCGATACTGCGGTCGCCAAGGCAAAGCCCCTTGAGGACCACCGTATCGTCGAACGTGCGCAGGAAGCAGCCCGACACGACGGCGTTGCGGCTGTTCACGAAGTCGAAGCCGTCGGCGTTGTAGCGCCACATCCCGATGACCTTCACGTTCCGGAAAAGCAGGTTTTCGCAGTTGATGCAGGTCACCGTCCACAGGCAGGAATCGCGCAGCGTCACGCCTTCCGTGACGACGCCCTTGCAGCGCGTAAAGTGAACGAGCCCCTCGCGCCGCATATCGCAGCAGGAGTCGTTGCGGTCGATGAGCGAGCCGTCGAGAACGCCGCCGCCGAAAACGCGGACGTCGCGCGCGTCGGTCGCCTCAATATCGCCGTAGACGACCGCGCCGGGGGCTATATACACGCTCTCGCCGCTTTTGAGGCGGATACGCTCCCCGAGGCGGTGTACGCCCGGACCGAAGGAATAGGTCGCCGTTTCCGCTTCACGTTCAAGCTCCGCCGTTTGCGCCGCGGCGTTCGCAAAAAGATGCAGATTGTGATGCCTGCCGTCAAGCTCCAGCGAGTACTGCCCCGGCTCGCGGACGGTAAAGCTGACTTTTCCGTCCTCTACCCGTGGGACGATACCTTTCGCGAGCGGTCTTACGACCGCCTCCCCCACTTCCCATCCCGCCGACACGGTCACGTCGACGGGAGCGGTCATATCGAACGAAATAAACGGCGCAAGCTCCGTCTGCTCCAAGGGGCGCTGATGCCCCGGCCAGACGCGGTTGAACGGCACAGCCGAAACGCGCGCGCGGTAACACTGCGCCTCGACCCCGTCGAGCGTCACGCGCATCCCCTCATAGACCGGCTCGCCGTCCGGCACGGGATACGCCGCGGCGCGGTCGAGCATACCGGACTTTACAAAGGAAGCGAATATCTCATCGGCTATCGCCTGCATGCCCTTATCCGACGGGTGCGCGGCGACGCCCGCGTTTTCGAATTCGCCTATTGCCTGATTGCGCTCGCCCTGTATATCTTTAAGAGATACGAACGGAACGCCCTTTTTCGCCGCGAGAGAGGCGGTCAGAGCGTCAAGGTCGTCACGTTCCCAGAAATTCCCGACGGCGAACAGATACCGGACGCCGCAAGAGAGAAAGCGGTCGATCACTTCCCCGTAGCCGCGGATATAGGCGCCGTACGCCTTTTCGTCCGGCACGTTCTCGCCGAGGCGGATGACGACCGCGTCGGGACCGAAAGCGAGGAGCTCATCGACCCGCTCCGCCGGAAAGCTTTCCGGCTCGCGCTCCAGCTCCACGAGATCCGCCGCCCGCAGCTCGACGGTCTTGCCCGCCTCTTCGAGCTTCGCCGCGAGTCTGTGCGCGTAGTCCTTTTCCTGCGCGCTCGCCGCCATCCCCCAGCAGCCCGCCCAGCCGATATCCTCCTTCGGCGGGTGCAGAGTCATCGAATTTCCGACACATAACAGTTTCATTCCGCTTTCCCCTCTTTTTGTCCGTTGTTCCGGGCTCAGTACGTCGCGGCGATATCGCGCGCGACGTCGTTTTCCGCCGTGTCCGCCCGCGTTTTGGGCGCGGACGACGCGAGAGCTTCGACCTCTGTTATACGTTTCACGGTCAGGTCGGCGATATTTTTTATGCGGAGTTCGTCCATACAGTCCGCGGCTCTCTCGTCCGAAAGTACGGAAACGATGAAGTCGCGGACGTCGTCAAGCGCACCGAAGTCGATCCAATCGAACGACCGGACGAGGCGGAGCTGATCCGCGTGACGCTTTTTGAACGGCTTGCAGACGGTCTCGCCTTCGTTGCGCATCAGCGGGACGCTCCTGTCGTAGCCGAGCGACGATCCGCTGTCGTAAATCGGCGCCATGCCGAGCCATTCAAGCGTTTCGGCGTTCCTGAGGGCGCCGAAATTGTTGAGGTGCCGGTCCTCGTTCGCGATGATATAGTCAAGCACGATCATCCGGTCGAGAAAACCGGCGACGCCGGGTATGCCGAGCGACTCGGCGCAGTTGACGAAGTGAGTATACAGCGAGGTCGAGTTGTCCTTCTTTTTTGTCTGTATGATACGCCACGCGGGAACAAGCTCGGTGTTTTCGTCGGCAAAATCCCCGCAGACGCTGTACGGCGCGCCCTTGTCCCACACGACCGTATACGGCACGCAGGCTATCCCGAGGCGGCGGGCTATACCGGCGGCTATCACCTCGTTGAGCGGCTGCTGCCGGTAGGGGTTCGACCCGCCCTTCACAAGACAGCGTTTGCCGTCGATGATCTTCCAGCGTTTTTTAAGATTTCCGTCGGAGGTATTGTCGGGCGAGCTGAGATCGAGAGCGTCCGCCCTTTTGTCCGCGCCGAAAAGCACGTCGCCGACGTCGTCCGAAAAGGCGTTCTGAAAGAAATTGACTTTTTCCCACTCGAGACCGGAGCCGTCGGGACAGATCCAGTACTGATCGGAAAGACTGAGCCCGAAGCAGCGAAGCAGAAGCGTTTTCGTGTCGCGTATCCCGAGCGTTTCCATCGCCTCGCGGACGCCGGAACGGCTCGCGGGGATACTGCGGTCCGCCCACCACTCGTTGAGCTCTTTGCGGTCGACGGCGCCCTTTTTAAACGGCACGCCGACGGGCAGATGCTCCGGGGCGAAGACCCCGCCGACCTTCAGGATAAAACCGGTCTCCCTGTCGAGCTCGAGGGCTGCGACGCGGACGCGCCTGTGCATCAGCGCGCAGCGAAGGCTCCGGCCGTCCCCGCCGCCGGATGTCATTTCCGCCTTGACTTTCCGCAACTCCTCCTGCAGGCGTTTGCGCTCCTCGATCTTATCCGCCAGGGGCTTTATCTCTTCGTCGCGTAGATAGCGGCTCTGTTTCACGCCGTTTTCCGACCATTGATGATAAAAGTAGACCTTGCCTTTTACGGTCTTTTGCGAGATATACCCCTTCGGAAGAGCCGCGATCCGTTCGCTGAGACCGGCTATGCGGTCGATATATCCGTTTCGTTCCATAATCTCAATACCTTACGCGTTATTATCCCCTTGATTATACCCGAAGTTATCCCCCTTGTCAAGTCCCGCGTCATTCAGGTGACAACAAAAAAGCCTTCCGATGAACGGAAGACTGTTTCACTGTATCACAGCGCGTTTTTCGGGCAGTTTTTCACGCACTCCATGCAAAGGATACATTCGGTGCCGTTGAGTCTTTTGCGCGAATTGTCCGTCACGTCGACGTCCATCGGGCAGACGCGTTTGCATTTGCCGCAGCCGACGCATTTTTCCTTATCGCATTTGACGCGGATGAGCGAGAAATAACTCATCGGCTTCAGAAAGACCGCGACCGGGCAGAGATACTTGCAGAACGCGCGGTTGTCCTTAAAGATGAACGCGAGAGCGACGCCGGAGATATAATAGGCGGCGTTGCCGGCTATGAACGCCCAAAACATTATCCTTTCGATATCCGCCGCCTTCGAGAGGAACAGCGCCGCAACGAAGGCGAGCGAAAGGGCGAAGGTGACGTATCTTATCCACCCGAGCTTTTTGCGGGGCTTTCGCGGGACCTTATAGGGCAGGAAATCGAGGACCATCGCCGTCCAGCACGCGTAGCCGCACCAGCCGCGCCCGAAGATCAGCGGCCCGAAAATCTTAGCTACGGCGTAGTGTATCGTCGCCGCCTCGAAAACGCCCGTGAAAAGGTAGTACCAGAAGCCCTCGATCTGCATGTTCTCGCCGCGGACGACGCCGAGATACACGAGCATGTAAAGCCCGACGAGCAGCTGCACGACGCGCCTCGCGTACCTGAATTTGCCGATATACAGAAAGACGCCGAGCGATACGGACAGCCCGATATAGCTGAAATTGTACAGGTAGAATATCTCGCCCTTTGTCAGCCAAAGAGCGACCGCGACCGCCTCGAAGACCGCGAATATCAGCAGAGGATAAATGTATTTTCCGATCCGTTTCATATTTATCGCGTTTTTGTTCATTTCTCCCGCCGGGCGTTCCCCGGCAGGGACATATCATTAATACCGGCGCCCTCGAGCTCAAGCAGGCGGCGTTTGCGCCCGATCCCTCCGGCGTAGCCGGTGAGGCTGCCGTCGAAGCCCACGACGCGGTGGCAGGGCACGATGAGAGAGACGGGATTGCGCCCGACCGCGCCGCCGACCGCCTGCGCGGACATTTTTTTGACGTAGAGCCGCTCCTCTATGACTTTTGCGATCTCGCCGTAGGTCGCCGTCCGCCCGTAGGGTATGGTAAGGAGAATATCCCACACTGCTTTTTGAAAAGGCGTCCCGTCAAGGCGCAGGGGCGGCGTGAAGCCGGGCTCCCTGCCGGAAAAATAGACGTCAAGCCACTCCTTCGCGAGCGAAATGACCGCCGGCTCCTCCCCCGCTGTCGGCGCTGCGGGCGCATCTTCAAAACCCCTCTGCCCGTCGAAACGGAGCCCCGTGAGGGCGCCGCCGTCGCAGACGAGCGTTATTCCGCCGAGCGGCGAAGAATAACGCGAGATGAACGGCCCGGGCGCCCCGGGGCGGTCAGACATCAAATTCTTCTTTCACCTCGAACAGACCGCGTATCTCGGCGTGACCGTCCTCGAGATAAAACAGCCCCATCTCCCAGCCGTTTTTGTCGTACAGCGCCATGATGTCGGGCATCGCCGCGCGGACTCTGTCAAGCAGCGCGTCGTCCTTCACGGTGCGGACTCTGCCGTCGTAGCGCATGAATTCGTTGCCGCACACCGCGAGTATCTCGACGTTGGGGTTCGCCGTGAGCTGCGCGTAGACGCTCTTGAACGTCCCGCAGCCGAAATAGAGTTTTCCGCCGTCGAGCAGCCTGAAGCCGAACGGCCTGCCCTTGGGCTTGTCCCCGTCCGTCGTCAGGAAATAAAACACCTTCGCCCTGTCAAGAAACTCGTTGACCTTTTCAACGTTCGTCATATTCTTTCCTCCCGTGTCCGTATCGAAGTATTCCTTACATATTATACTTTATCCGGCGCGCGAAATCAAACCGCAAAAACGGAAAAACGGGTTTTTGACACAAAAATACGCAAAAACTATTTACAAATGAGATTTGCGTGCTATAATGTTAGCAGTTGCTAACTAACAGACGCGGATCATCCGACGCGGCGAACGGCCGATGGATGATCCTTAAAAAGCCCCGCAGTTAGCGGCTGCTAATCAGATCGCTTATCAAGAACCCCGACCGGGAGGCAAGCTATGCTCGTGACCGTTCTTATGACCGCAGTTCTTATGCTCGCGTGGCTCTGCGCGATATTCGTTTAAAGAAAACCGCGGAAAGCGAACTGCCGTATCCAAAGTTTAAGGAGATAAAAATGTCGAACGAAATGAGACCCGAATACAAAAACTGGATGCCGAAGGGCATGGTGCTGACCGCCGTCGCGCTGACCGCCGTATTCCTGATACTGTCCGTAGTTTTCGGCTGCGCCCGACCGGTTTCCGGCGCGGCCGGGACCGCGCTTTTTGCCGTTTTTCTCGCCCTGACACTGTTCGGCTGCGCCGTGTCGCTGTGGATGCTCCTCATGTACCGCGCGTTCTCCTACGATGGCAAACGGCAGCTTTCGAGGCAGATTATAGAGGGCATCGCCGGAAAAGTCGACATACCGGACGGAGGCTCGGGGCTCGACGTCGGCTGCGGCAGCGGCGCGCTCTCGATAGCCGTCGCGAAACGCAACCCCGGCGCGGAGGTCACCGGCGTCGACCGCTGGGGCAAGGAGTACGCCTCGTTCAGCAAGACCCTTTGCGAGAACAACGCGAAAGCCGAGGGCGTGAGCAACACGTCCTTCCGGCACGGCAACGCCGTGAAGCTCGACTTCCCGGACGAAACGTTCGACGCGGTTTTCAGCAATTACGTCTATCACAACATCCCGGGAGACCGTCAGGAGTACCTGCTCGAAACGCTGCGCGTGCTGAAAAAAGGCGGAACGTTCGCCCTGCACGATATATTTTCAAATAAGAAATACGGCGACATGCAGGCGTTCGTAAAAAAACTCCGCGCCATGGGCTACGAGGACGTCCGCCTCGTCGACACGACCGGCGGCTCGTTCATGACAAAAAAAGAAGCCGCGTGGATGGCCCTGTCGGGCTCCGCACTGCTTACGGGGAGGAAATAAAATGGGACTTCTTGCAAAATACTTTGCTCAGACGAAGAAACCCGAGGGCATACTCGGCAGGCTGATGATCGGCAGCATGAACGGCGGGCACGCAAAGCTCGCCGACTGGGGCATGAGCCTTTTGCCCGCGATCAGCCCCGCCAACATAGTCGAACTCGGCTGCGGCGGCGGACGCAACGCGGGGGCGCTGCTCTCAAGATACCCCGGTTCCCACCTTGCCGCGATAGACCATTCCGGGCTCTCGGTCGAAAGATCGAAGGAGTACAACGCGGCGGCGATAAAGGACGGGCGCTGCGCCGTGATGAAGGGCGACGTTTCGAAGCTCGACCTGCCGGACGGCGCGTACGATCTCGCGACGGCGTTCGAAACAGTCTATTTCTGGCCGGGTATAGAAAAATGCTTCGCGGAGGTCTGCCGGGTCCTGAGAACCGGAGGAACGTTCCTTATCGTCAACGAATCCGACGGTACGGACGAAACGGGGCGCAGGTTCGAGAAGATCATCGACGGCATGAAGTGCTACACCGAAGAGCAGCTGACCGCGGCGCTCAAGGCGGCAGGCTTCGGAAAAGTCCGGGCGTACCGCAATGGATTAAAACCGTGGCTCGCCGTGCTCGCGGTGAAATAGCCGGCGCCCTCGCGCGGGGCGCCGGAACGGGACGCCGGCGCGCGGACGTTTTCCGCCGCGTAAAACAGGGGAAAAGACATGGAACTGACGAAGGATCTTATTTCGGGACTTCTCATACCCTTCGCGGGCACCGCCGCCGGAGCCGCGTGCGTCATCTTCATGCGCCGGGACCTCGGCAGGAGCGTGCAGCGGGCGCTCACGGGTTTCGCCGGAGGCGTCATGGTCGCGGCGTCCGTCTGGAGCCTGCTCATCCCCGCGATGGAGCAGTCTGCCGGTATGGGCAGACTGTCGTTCGTCCCCGCGGCGGTCGGTTTCGCGCTGGGCATAGCGTTTTTATTGCTGCTCGACACCGTGATACCGCACCTGCACCTGAACGCCGAAAAGGCGGAGGGCCCGAAAAACCGCCTCAAAAAGACCACGATGATGGTGCTCGCGGTCACCCTGCACAACATACCGGAAGGGATGGCGGTAGGCGCGGTCTACGCCGGGATGCTGTCGGGGACCGCCGACATCTCGTCCGGCGCGGCGCTCGCTCTGGCTCTGGGCATAGCGATACAGAACTTCCCCGAGGGCGCGATAATCTCGATGCCGCTTCGCGCGGAGGGAAAAAGCAAGGGCGGCGCCTTCCTGTACGGCGTGCTCTCCGGCGCCGTCGAGCCCGTCGGCGCGCTGCTGACCGTTCTCGCCGCGGGGCTCATCGTTCCGGCGATGCCTTACCTGCTCGCGTTCGCCTCGGGAGCTATGATCTACGTCGTAGTCGAGGAGCTCATACCCGAAATGTCGCAGGGCGAACACTCAAATACCGGCGTGGTCATGTTCGCGCTCGGCTTCATCCTGATGATGGCGCTGGACGTGGCGCTGGGATAAGAAAGGCAAAAACATATGAAATACCGTATAGAAAAGAATACCGTACAGGAAACTCTGGTCATCCCGCTGCTCGGGCGGCTCGTCTGTTCCGAGCGTTTTCCGTCGCTGTTCTTCGACCCCGAAGCAAAGCGCGTCTGCGATTCGCTGGATTACGATTTTGCCGAAAAGCGGAAAAAAATGGAATCCGCGGCGGGACTGTTCGGCGCGCTGGAGGTGGCGCAGCGGCAGTACGACCTGCGGCAGGAAGTGGAAGCGTATCTGAAGGATCACCCGAAAGCCGCCGTGGTGAATCTGGGCTGCGGGCTGGACGATACCTTCCGGAAAAGCTGCAACGGAACGTGTCTCGGGTACAATATCGACATGCCGGACGTGATAAAGATACGCGACGTACTTCTTCCCGCCGGAGAACGGGAGGAAAATATCGCCTGCGATCTGAACGATTACGGCTGGATGACCCGGATCGACGCGTCAGACGGCGCAGTGTTTTTCGCCGCCGGCGTTTTCTACTATTTCAAAACCGAAGACGTCATACGGTTGTTCAACGCGATGGCGGAGCGCTTCCCCGGCGCGGTTCTGGCGTTCGATTCCTGCAACGCGCGCGGCGCGAAAATGATGCGCAGGACATGGCTGAGGGAAGCCGGGATCACGGACGTCGGCGCGTTCTTTTCGCTGGAGGACCCGGCTGAGCTGAAAACGCGGAGCAGCAGGTTTTCATCCGTTACGGCAAAAAGCTATATGCGCGGCTACCGGGATATTTACAACGACGTTGGACTGCTGCACAAGCTGATGATCCGCCTTTGCGACGGTATTGTAAAAATGAAGATCGTGAAGATCGAATTTGCGGGGTGACGGTATGACGAGAAAAGAACAGATCAGAAGCGCCTACCGGCTGACCGGCGGCAACGCATCGTTTTACGACGGCATGATGACCTGTTCCACCTTGCCGGGTAAAGCGATATGCCGCGCGGTGTGGAACATGGACGCAGAAAAGAACCTCCGCTATATCGAGCAGGCGCTCTCAGGTGTTCCGATGGATTTTTCGGGTAAGCTGTTGGAGGTGCCGGTTGGAACTGGCGTGCTCACCATGCCCATTTATAAAGACCTGCCGGAAGCGGAGATCACCTGCCTTGATTATTCTGCGGATATGATGAACGCGGCAAGGAAAAAGGCAGAATCTGCCGGGATCAGGAACATCACCTTCCTGCAGGGCGACGTGGGCGCACTGCCATTCCCCGACGAAAGCTTCGATATCGTGCTGTCGCTCAACGGCTTCCACGCGTTCCCGGATAAAGAAGCGGCTTACAGAGAAACGTACCGCGTGCTGAAAAAGGGCGGGACCTTCTGCGGCTGCTTCTATATCCGGGGCGGCTGCAGACGGACCGATTGGTTTGTCAATCAGCTTTACGTTCCCAAGGGCTTTTTCACCCCGCCGTTTGAAACGGAAGATTCTCTCCGGCGGCGTTTGCGGGAGATGTACGCGGACGTTACCGTGACTGCTGTGGAGGGCATCGGATGCTTCCGGTGCAGAAAAGCATAAGGGGGGACTTCGTTATGACATGGTGGGTCATTTTGCTGGAGGCCCTGATATTCGCAGCGGTTTTTACGGCAGCCGTGTTCCTGGCGTACCGCGGCGACAAAAAGTACAGTGCGGCGGGGATCCATAACTACCCGCCTGATATCCAGGAGGAATACTTTAAAACCCATGAACGGGTGGACGTATCCGCCAAGTCCAAAAAAGTCATTCTGACCAAAAGCTTCGGTATCTTCGTGTTTGTGGGGATCCTGCTGGTCTGCGCGCTGCTCGCGGGCGCAACAACCTTTTGGCAGGGCTTTTTGCTGGCGTTCGGGCTGATGGTATGGATCGGCGCATACGATACATTCTTTCTGGACTGGGTCCTGTTCGCGAATCTGCCCATGTTCCGGCTGGAAGGAACCGAACACATGGACAAGGCGTATCATCAAAAGTGGTTCCACCTGAAAGGAATGCTGTTCCCCGGCGTCGTTTTCGCCCTGATCCCGGCTGCGCTGGTGGGTCTGCTTATCATGTGGATCAGATAAATAATAAAAGGACGGTAATTTTCAGGAGAGACGGCACGTTTATGGATCGCAAAAAGGCGGTTTGGCTCGATCTCGGCGGCTCCACGCTGCTTGTGGGCAGAAAATGACGGTCACAATTTCTTTTCAACATCCGTAACGTGATTTGATCCGTATTCTTTTGACGTTGCGGAACAATTTTCAGCAAAGCAGTCAGCAATTGCCAACTAAGATAACAGGAGGAGCTATGTCGGAGGATATCCTGATAAGGCATTGCGCGCCGTTTTTACCGTCGGCGGGATATTATCGCGTTTCAACGTTTTTTCTGTTGTATTTTGTAAACCGGAATGCTATTATTATAAAAAAATTATTCACGAAACGCCGTAGAGCCCGCTGTATCAAGGCTTTACGGCGTTTTGAAATGTACAACCGTACCAAAATCGTACCATTTTTCCGAGAAACGTCATTTTTTGGGCAAAATCGGCTCGGTATCTCCTATCAGTTTATTGATGTCTTGAGCCAGCTCCGCTTGCTTATTTGGGTACAGGTGAGCATACACGTTTAAGGTCATTTGAGTATTGCTGTGACCAAGCCGTTCAGAAACTACCTGAATGGGGAAGCCGTTCTCAATCAGCCACGAAGCGTGTGAATGTCTCAGATCGTGTATGCGTATCCGTTTTATGCCTACCGACTTCACTCCCTGCTTGATACTTTTCCGGAGTTTATCGGGCGTTACAAAAGGGAAGAGAAAGTCGCCCGGCGCGGGTTTGTAAAGACGATCTACGTAGTCAGAAAGCAGGTTCATTATCTTCTCAGGCACGGTCACAATCCGCTCGGAGTTTGCCGTCTTTGGAGGATTGAGAATGTTTTCGGAGTGTACTCTCGTCAGTGTCTTGTTTACAGAGATTTCGTTTTTCTCGAAGTCAAGGTCTCCGATAGTCAATGCCAGCAGCTCACCGCACCGCATACCTGTATAGAACAGCACATAGAAGGCGCAGAGCAGGTCGGGCTTTTCGATGGTAGTGATGAACAGATCGAACTCATCCTTAGTCCAGAACTCCATTTGTCGGCTTTTAGCTGAGGCGATGGTTCCGGCTCTCATCATTGGATTTTCTGGAAGGTTATAGAACTTCTGCGCGAAGGTAAAGACGCTGTTCAGTCGGGTGTTTATCAGTTTGACATAACTGGTCTTTCGTCCCGAAGTCAAAAGAGTGTTCTGCCATTCTCGGACGGTAGCTGCGGAAATATCCGATAACTTCATACCTCCAAAGAACGGAAGGATGTAAGTGTTTACCTGCTGCAGAGCGGTTTCAAATGAGGAGGCTCTGATGTGGACTTTTAGGTCAGAGAGATACAAGTCGCACAGCTCGGAGAACGGCATAGCGGTCACGCCCTCGGCTCTGATAAATGTCTTTTCAAAGTCGGACGCTTCGCGCTTTGTCTTGAACCCCTCCTTCTTCTTGCGCTTGCGTTTACCGTCGGCGGCGGTGTAGTAGAAAGAGCAGTACCACTTGCCGTTATCCGACTTGTAGACGGGCATTATTTGATACCTAATGCGTCAAGCTTGTAGAGGGCAAGGAAAATCTCCTTAACCAGCAGTTTATTCGGTTCAGACAGCGGAGTGAGGTCTAGCATATCTACCGGAGAAACGAGAGGTGCGTACACATCGGACAGACCGCAGATGAAGTACGGCGAAACCTTATAGAGCTTGACAAGCTCATTGACCGTCTCGGGGTCGGGTGCCGTGAGGTCAGCCTCATACTCAGAAAGAGACTTTACAGGCAAGCCGATATTGTCATAGACCTGCTCCGGTGATAAGTCGCATTGTTCTCTTGCTGTACGAAGTCGGGTGCCAAAGGTCATAGTTAATAAAAGGAGAAGCTGCCATGCTCAAAAAAACTGCCGCCGTCATACTCAGTATCGCGCTTATTTTTTCTTCCGTCTGTGTGATCGCCTCCGCGAAAACGAGCGAAGAAGCCGATACCCATCTTCAGTACGGTGAGGACGGAAAATTCCGCATCATGCAGATCGCCGATATCCAGGATTATTTCCCGATGAAGGGGATCACGAAAAAAGTGCTGAAAAAAGTCCTTGCCGACTATCCGGTCGATCTTATCGTCCTCACGGGCGACAATATCGCCAGCACCACCCTCGTCAGGCCTTACGCCGCGCTGGCGATCAACGAATTCATGCTGATGCTCGAGTGTCTCGGCACGCCCGTCGTGATGGTCTACGGCAATCACGACGACGAAAGGACCACCGCTGACAAGGCGTTCCAGATGTTCATATACGAGCGCTACAAATGCTTCGTCGGCTGCGCGGGCGAGGACTTCGGCGAAAGCAATCTCGGCACCTACTACGTTCCGATCTATTCCTCCGCGGATAAAAACGTCATGGTCAACAACATCTGGATGATCGATTCGGGCACATATAACGACGAAAACGACCTCGGCGGTTACGGCTGCGTGACGAAAAAACAGATAGAATGGTATAAGACGACCTCCGAACGCCTTGAACGCGAAAACGGCAAAAAGATCCCGTCGCTGATGTTCCAGCACATCGTCATCCCCGAGATCTGGGACGCTCTGGACGAGCACGACGCGCCTGTCGAGGGCAGCGTCGGGCACGGCGGCAAATATTATACCCTTCCGCAGGGCGCGAAGGGGACTCTCGCCGAAACGCCGTGTCCGCCGAATTATTCCAACGGCCAGTTCGACGCCGTGCTTGAGCGCGGCGACGTCATGGCAATGCTCTTCGGGCACGACCACGTGAACTCCTACGAGTTCAATTACAGGGGCGTCGACCTCGTCAACACGCCGGGCGTCGGCTTCCGCTCCTACAACAGCGAGGAGGAGGGCGTGAGGCTCATCACGCTCGACGAATCCAGGCCCGACACCTACGAGACCGAGCTCGTGACTTATTTCGATCTGTTCGACAGAAACGACGAAGCGGCGATGAACCTGTTCCTCTCCGATTCGAGCACGGTCGATGACTCCGAGCATTTCAGCTATTTCATCAAATATCTCGTCGCCCTGGTCAAGTCCGTCTTCTCCTTTTTGAGCTTCTGAGCGCGGGGCGCCGGACGTCCGCCGCGGGACCTTCGCCCGCAGCAACGGCGCCGTGACGGCGCGTATTCAAAAAGCCTTCGCCGGTCGCGCGAAGGCTTTTTTGATATTTATTGTACGGGCGGCACTTACGGCCTTACCAGATATACGTCGCAGGAGCCGTAGTCGTTCACGTGGAACATGCCCTTGCCGTACTGGATCCCCTCGATCTCGACGAACTCGAAGAGATTTATCGAGCCGTATTTTCCGGAGCCGGACGCGCTGCCCTCGGTGACCTCGCCTTCGAAGTAATAGTGTTCCTCGCCTTCTTCATCCTCCCAGCCTTCGCCGTAGTTGATCTCCAGCGGCTCGAACTCGACCGCTCCGTCGGCTTCTATCGTCACAACGCAAAGCTCCCAGATGCCGCGATAGACTATCTCGCACTTCCATTTGCCGAGGATGGCGGCGCTGTCGAGATACGGACCGGACTCAAAAACACCGTCCCCGTCGGCTATCCAGGCAAAATCCGACGCGACGGGTCTTTCCACGTCGTCAAAACGCGGCGCGGTCACCGGCGGTTCGGTCGAGGTCTCCGGCGCCTCAGAAGTTTTCGGCGCGGTCGTCGGAACGTCCTGAACGGTCGTTTCGGGAACGCCGGTATCCGCGAGACCGACGTACCGCTTATACGCCCTGTACGCGATAAAGCCTATCACCGCCGTCAGCGCCATCAGCAGCGCCACGACGATGATGATCACGACCGCGACTCCGCTTTTCTTTTTCACGGGCGGCTGCGGCGCGGGATAGCCGTACTGCCCTCCCGCGGGAGGCGGAGGCGGCATCTGCCGTCCCGGCTGCTGCGCGGGCGGCATAGGCGGCATGGGCGCACGCCTGTCGGGCTGCGGCGCGGGCTGTATCGGCGGCGCGGGCTGCTGCTGCGGCAGTACCGTCTGCGCTGTCGGCTGCTGCGGCGGCTGAACGGGCTGCTGCGGCTGAGGCTCGGGCGGAGTGTTCGGACGCTCCTGAAGCTTCGTTCCGCAGTTGTCGCAGAACAGCGCTCCCGCGTCGACCTGATGCCCGCAGTTAGGACAATATTTAGGCATTTGTTTTCCCTCCGGTATCGGATATTGATCATCGCTGTAAAAACTATACTATATACAGACGCAAAATGCAAGCGACTGTTGCCGCGAACGGCGTTATTCTTATATTTATGGGCGCAGGCGCGTCTTTTCGGCTTGACAAACGCCGGCGGATTGAAGCATAATGAAACAGGCAATCATTCGTGAAGAGGGGATCACCGCATGAAGCGAAACCTGATATCCTGCCTCGCGGCGCTGTCCGCCGTCGCGGCGAGTTTCCTGTTCGTCCGCGCCTTCCCGGAATGGATACCGCCGCTGTACGTTCTTTCGGCGGCGCTGTTCGCGTTCGCCGCTGGCGCGGTGACGTGGCTTTTCGCGGCAAAAAAGCGCCTGATGAAGGGCGCGATCGCCGCCGCGGCCTTCCTCGCCGCCTTTTTCTCTCTGACCTACCTGATCAACAACGTGCTGCTGCGCGAGACTCAGTCCGACAAATCGACGGCGATACTCTCGTGCCTTATCCTTCTGTTTTTCATCATTTATTATCTCATCCTCTCCCGCGGCAAAAAGCGCAAACGCCTGCTTGCAGCCTGCGCGATACTGATACCGGCGATCGTCGTGATCTCGTACGCGGTCCCGATCTGCCGCCCGCTCATACTGAAAATGGGGCTTGAAAAACTCTACGCCCCCTTCCGCGCGGTCTTTTCGCAGGGCGGAGTCCCGACCTCGGACGGGGACCTTTTCTATAGCTTCACCTATCCGACGGTAAAGGTCAAACCCACGGACAAGCTCGGCAGCAACGGGAGTTTTACGGTGTTCACGGCAAAGAACGAGACCGAGGGCTGCCAGCTTACGGTGCGTTCCGGCTCCGCCGGCAAGACCTTTTCGCTGCGGGTCTCCCCCGCCGTGAACGCGGACGGCGGGACGCTGCCCGTCAGGGTCTTTAAGGAGTGCTATCTCGCGATAGAGGGCTACGGCAGCGTTTTCTCGAACGAATTCCCCGATCCGCTCGCGCCCTACGGCGGAGAGAGCGTGACGCTTGACAAAAACCGTTCGCAGACCTTCTATATCGAATTCGCCGCCGGGGCTGACGCCGCCGCGGGGGAATACGTTTCGGACGTTGAGATCCTCGGGCCCGACGGAAAAACCGCCGCCGCGGCGAAGATAACCGTCACGGTGTGGGGCTTCGCCCTGCCCGAAAAGCCCTCCGGCGCGACCGCGGTCGGGCTCAACGGCTCGCTTTTCCCGCTCGCCGCGGGCCTGCCCGCCGACTTTTACGGCACGAACACCTGGCTCAGCTTCTACGACGGGAGCAGCGAGCTGACCCCCGAACAGGAGGAGGTCTACAAAAAATACTACGACTGCCTGCTCGAGCACAAGCTCTGCGCGTTCTTCCTGCCCTACGACCTGCTCGACCCCCGGGCGGAGGAATACATGAACGACCCGCGCGTAACGGCGTTCTGTATTCCCTACCCGAAAGAGGACGACGAAAAGCTCGTTAAATACTACGAAAAGGTCAGATCGAACTCTGTCTGGGAGTCAAAAGCGTACTTCTACCCCGTCGACGAGCCCTTTGACGCGGACCGCGTCGCGAATTACGACGCCATAGTCGAGCGCCTCGGCAGGCTCTGCCCCGGATATCACATGGTCGTTCCGTTCGGCGACTACAAGGTGACCGATCACAACGGCGTTCTGCGCACCGCGACAGGCATGGAGGAGGGCGCGGCGGACATACTCTGTCCGATAACCGACTACCTCGACGAGATACGCCCGTGGGTCAACGAACGCGAAGCGAAGGGCGACCGCCTGTGGTGGTACGTCTGCTGCGGTCCGTCCGACGCCAGCGGCTTCTGCAACCTTTTCACGCATCAGAACGCGCTCAGGCACCGCATACTGTTCTGGCAGCAGAAGGCGCAGAACGTGACGGGCTTCCTGTATTACGAGACCTGCAACTGGGGCTCCGCGGGCGACCCGTGGACGAATCCGATAACCTACGGCGCCGCCGAAAACACGGACGAAGCGGGCGACGGTCTGCTGCTCTACCCGGGCGGCAGGACAGGCACGACCGACCCGGTGACGTCGCTGCGTCTCAAATGCGTGCGCGACGGAATGGAGGATCTCGACCTGCTCGCGATGGCCGAAGAGCTGCTCGGCAAGGAAGAAACGCACAGGCTCATACGCAAGGTCACGAAAAACATGATAAAATACACCTCCGATCCCGCCGTTTTCGCTTCGGTCCGCGAGGAGATCGGCAGACGCGTCGCCGGGCTCTCCGCGTCAAAGTAAAAGTAACAGTAAAAAAATCTTTCTTTCAGAACACGGAAAGGAGATACGATGAAAATACTCAAAAAAACCCTGATCGCGCTCTGCGTCGCCGCGCTCATAGCGGTCCCGGCGGCCGTCGTCCTGCTGAAGCCCGCCGCGCTGCCGCCGAAGCGCGAGGTCCTTTATGAGGACGAGCCGGCTGCGGACCCCCTGCGCGCCTCGCTCGAGGTGAACGGCGTCGGAGGCAGCCGGTTCTTCATCCGGTATCCCGAGAAGTCCGCGCTCACGGCCGTCCCCGTATCGCAGTTCGGCGCCTCGCCCGAAAACGCGGACAACGCCGACGCGCTCAACGCCGCGTTCGAATACTGCCGAGACAATCCCGGCACGCGCCTTGTGTTCGACAAAGCGGTCTATTACGTTTCGGGTCAGCTCAAGCTCAACGATATAAAGGACGCATGCATAGACGGAGCCGGCGCGAAGATACTCTACGACCACGGCAGCAGCTTTTTCACGCTCAGAAGATGCGAATGCGTGGAGGTACGCGACCTGACCTTCGACTGGGACTGGGACAAGCGTCCGCTGGGAGCCACAGCCCGCGCGGTCGACGTAAAGGGCGAGAAAAACACGCTCGATCTCGTGTTCGATATCCCCGAATACGCGACCGAAGACATGGTCTACGCGATAAGCCAGTCCGACCCCGAGACAGGGACCTACGGCGCGAGGAACGTCTATATCGAGACCTACGAGGGCGACAACCGCGACGTGATAAAAGAGATCACGAAGATCGCGGACGGAACGCTTCGCGTCGTGCACAACGGCACGCTGGCGCATTTCGGCGGCAATTCGTTCATCCTGCGCGGCAGGGCGTACGGCGGCTCGCTCATCGACATCTACGAGGCATGCCGCGACATAACCCTCGATAGCCTCAAGCTCTACGGCGGAACGGGCATGGGCATTATCGTCGGCGAAAGGACGTCGCACTTCGCCCTTAAAAACATCTTCATCGGTCCCGACCCCGAGCACGCGGACACGCGCTGCACGTCGCTCGACGCGGACGCGGTGCACATAAGCGACTCGGACGGCTGCTTCCTGATAGAGGGCTGCGATTTCAGCCGCCAGGGCGACGACGACGTAAACATCAACAGCGGCGTCGGCTGGATACACTCCGCCGACGGCAGGACCGTCACGTTCGAGGCGGACGGCTCGATGAACGCCGACCCGGGCGACACGATGGTGTTCAGGGACAAAAACTTCAATATGACGGAGATCTCCGCCGTGGTCGAGACCGAGGAAAGGCTCGACGGCGGCGTGCGCGTCGTCACCTTCGCCGACGAGCTGCCGGCGTCGGTCGGCGAGGGTTGGTTCCTGTTCAACAAGGACAACGCCGGCGGCAACTACGTCATTCGCGACAACTATTTCCACGAGCACCGCGCAAGGGGGCTGCTGCTGCAGACCTCCGACGGGCTCGTCGAGAACAACGTCTTTTACAAGACCACGCACAACGCGATCAAGATCGTCATGGACATAAACGGCGTGTGGCACGAGGGCACGGGCGCGGACAATATCGTCGTCCGCAACAACGAGTTCCGCGAGTGCGCCGTGATCGGCACCGAGGTCATCGAGGTCGGCACGAAGCTCATCGAAAAGAGCAACCGCTCGAACGCCTTCACGAACATCACGATCGAAAACAACAAATTCACCGGCGTCAGCGGCAATCTCGCGGTCGTTAACAACGTGAACAACTTCGTTTTCAGGAACAACACGGTCACGGTCGGCGACGAGTTCCGCGACGACGTCGGTCAGGGACGCGTCTACTGCCTGCGCGACTGCATCAACGCCGAATTCTCGGACAATACCTGGACAGACGCCCCGGCGTTGTCGTTCAAACGCGTGATCCGCAGCGACGACCCCTTCGTGTGGCTGCGCGTTAACCTCGGGATAAAGACCGCGAAGGAGGAAGTGAAATGAAGACTCTCAGAAAATGCGCGTTCCCCGCGCTTCTTATCGCCTCCGCGTTCGTCGTCCACTACTGGCAGCACGCGATAGCGAGCCTGCCCTACCTCCCGATGAACTGCGTCGTCCCGCTCGCCGTTCTCACCCCGGCGCTGCTCATACTGACCTTCCTGACGGCGCTCGCCATGCTCAAAACGGCAAAGACCGCAAAGCCCGTCCGCCGCGCCCTTCTCGCGTTGGCGGCGATGTTCGCCCTGATCCTCGCGACGGGAGTTTACTTCCTCAGCTTCCTGACCTACCGTTTCGCCGCGGTCATGCCGCCCGTGCCCGTCCTGCCCGACTGGCCGACGGGTATAGTCACGATGATAATAACCTTCCTGTGCGTCGGCGTCCTGACCGGTCTGCTCGTCTGCTATTGGGTAAAACGAAAAACGCCGGCGAAATACGCGATTCCGGCGGCGATAGGCTGGGTTCTTCTCAACGCCTGCCTGTTCCTCGTCACGACGTAAAAAACGCCGGGGAGAAGACCATGGACTGCGCAGAATTCATCCGCGCCGCGGGGCGCGTGAGACCGAACGAAAACCAGCTTCGCTTCATGCGCGAAACGCCGTTTTACGTCTTCGTGCATTTTTCGCCCAACACCTTCACGGACCTCGAATGGGGCACGGGCAAAGAATCGCCCGGCGTTTTCGACCCGACGGACCTTGACTGCGACCAGTGGGCGCGGGCGATAAAGAGCGCGGGCGCGACGGGCATGGTGCTTACCGCGAAGCACCAC
>JAFRXS010000213.1 GCA_017443405.1 Clostridia bacterium
GTTTTATGTCTCCCTTCGAGTATCCGGACCGCGCGAGCCATACGGCGGCAGCCGTTGCCTTCGCTCCCCTTATGCCCTCCGGATGGTTGTGCGTCACGACGGCGGAAAGCTCGCCGACATGTTCGGCCTCTTCGAGAGTTCTGGCGTACCAGCCGGCGGGAGAAACGCGCATGGCGGAACCGTTGCCGCAGCTGTTGTACGGCTGCAGGTCGCCCGTCAGTATCCAGCTGAGGAATCTGCCCCCGTAGCCGCCTGAGGGATACGTCAGCGCATAGGAACGGTAATTTGACGCCAGATCCGCCTTGAACCTGTCCTCGTCTGCGATGACGGGATACAAAAGCAGTGTAGATGCGAGCGCCGCGGTGAGCACCGTGTCGTCGGTGAATCTGCATTCCGGCGAGAACAGTTCAAAATCCTTCTTCCTGTAATTGCTGAATTCGAAGCGGCTCCCGACTATTACATCACTATAACCGAAGCCGTACAGGAGGGCGATCAGTTCCGCATCGGCTACCGCGTAGCCAACCGCGGCAACGCACCCGCCGAGGAAGGTACCACCCTCTCCCTCGAGCTGCAGGGACTCTACGGCGGCCTCGACAGCGAGCGCTACGGCAACGTGAAGGACAAAGTCCTTTACAGCGCCGACGTCTCCGACAAGCTCAATACCAAGACGGTCGCCGTCAACGGAGAAACCGGAACCGGTACCGTTGTCAAATCCGTCCTTGAAGAGGAGCAGTACGTCACCATCCCCGCAAGCGTGTTCCGCTTCTGCGGCTACGACGCGATCGTGCTTACTCTGACCAATCCCGACGGCAGCCTCATTGCGCAGAGCGATCAGAAACTGGTCAACATGAACGCGCCGATGAACCTCGAGCTCAACGGAGGAAAGGCGCTCGACCTCAGCGTAGGCGAGACCGTCACCGCCAAACTCAGCTACGACACCACCGCGTTCGTCAACAACGGCAAAACTGTCTACGTCACCGGGGACCCGAACGTCGCGGAAGTTGACGAGAAAGGTAACGTCATCGCCGTCGGCGAAGGCACCACCACTCTGACGGCTACCGCCCTGCCCTCCGGCAAGAGCGAGACGATCACCGTCAGCGTCGATAAAGGAGCGGGACCCGCCGACTGTCCGAAGGACGACACCTGCCCGATGAAGAAATTCACCGACGTGGATATGAACGAATGGTATCACGACGGCATCCACTGGGCGCTTGACGAGGGTGTCATGGTCGGCACGAGTGCTGTAACTTTCTCGCCCGACGAGGCGACGACCCGGGCAATGCTCGTCACGATGCTGTGGCGTTTGGAAGGCGAACCCGAGCCCGCAAAGGCGGGAACGACCTTCGGTGACGTCAAGGCGGGCGACTGGTACGAAAAAGCGGTCGGATGGGCGCTCGATACCGGCATCACCTCCGGCACGAGTGCGACGACGTTCTCGCCGGACGACGAGCTCACGCGCGAACAGCTCGCGACGTTCCTCTGCCGCTACGCGGAATACAGCGGTATCGGCGTGAGCGCCGCAGCGGACGTCTCCGGCTACAAGGACGCAGGCAAGATCTCCGACTGGGCGCTGCCCGCGGTCAAGTGGGCGGTCGCGGTCGGCATCATCAACGGCACGTCGCAAACGACCCTCAGTCCTATGAAGAGCGCAACGCGCTGTGAGGTCGCCACCATGCTGATGCGCTTCAAGACAGGCGTCGCAGGCAAATAAACACCGTTATCTTTCACGACCCGACCCCTGCCAGGGGGCCGGGTCGTGATCAAATACGGACTGAAACGGACTATGAAAAATAAAAAAAGAACCCGGGGGGCGGCGCTGTTTCTGGCGCTTATCCTCCTTTCCGGCGCTCTGTTTGCGGCTCCCGCCGCGAGGGCGTGCGGGGAGGGGTCCCGGTATATCGTAAAAATCAAAGAGAGCTCCGATCTCATTCGCGCCGACGGCAAATACCCGTTCGACGTGGTGAGCGAAGCGGAAATGATACGTCTGCGCGACGCGGGTCTGCTCGAGTGGTACGAGCCGGACGGGGTAATGGAACTCCTCGACGAACCGATCGTTTCGCCCTTCCCTTCTGACAAGTGGGATCTTTATATGATCCGCGCTGACGCGTCATTTGACGAAAATGCCGTCGGACAAGGCGTGCGCGTCGGCGTCGTCGATTCGGGGATCAGTCCCCATCCCGCGCTGAACGACCGACTGCTGCCCGGCGGAAACTATATGGAAGGCGCGGACGCGACCGACACGTCCGACCGGTACGGTCACGGGACGCAGGTCGCCGGGCTGATCGCCGGGAAGGATGAAAACGGCGCCCTCGGCGCGGCGCCCGGCGCGTACCTCGTTCCGCTCAAGGTCACAAACGGCAAATCTATCTCGACCGCCGCGGTGTGTCGGGCGATATACGGCGGGATAGACGACTTCGGCTGCTCCGTTCTCAACCTCTCCCTCGGTATAAGAACGGACTCCGAGGCTCTGAGGGAGGCTGTGGAATACGCCGAACGTCAAGGCGTCGTCATCGTCTCTGCCGTCGGCAACAACGGCAACGCAAGCCGTTATTTCCCCGCGTGTTACGAGACGGCGATCGGCGTCGGAGCGGTCGACGAGACCGGCGCGGTCTACTATCGCTCCAATCAGAACGACAGCGTGTTTCTGACCGCGCCCGGGGCGAACGTCAAAACCGCGGGTCGTCCGGGCGGCTATACGAACGTGAACGGCACGTCGTTCGCCGTTCCGTACGTCACCGCGGCCGCCGCCGTGCTTCGCGGAGTCGATCCCGCGCTTACGCCGGGGGACGTCCGCGATCTGCTCGCCGTATCGGCGACGGACAAAGGCGCTGTGGGATGGGACAAGACGTTCGGCTGGGGCGTCGTCAACATCGGGGACAGCGTGACGGCGCTGATTGAAAAAGCGCAGGATCCCGGCGATGATCCGAATGACGAGCCCTGCCCGAGGGACGGGACCTGCCCGATGGCGGTATTCTCCGACCTCGACGTGAACGGGTGGTATCACGACGGCGTCCATTGGGCGCTCGGCGAGGGTATCATGGTCGGCACCGGTGCGAAAACCTTCTCTCCGGACATGGCGGCGACCCGCGCTATGCTGGTCACCATGCTCTGGCGTGCCGAGGGTTCGCCTGAGCCGGCAAATGAAGGGAAGACCTTCTCTGACGTCAGGACGGGCGAATGGTACGAAAAAGCGGTCCTCTGGGCGGCAAGCGAAGGTATCACCGCCGGTACGGGCGCGACGGAATTCTCACCGAACGCGGAACTCACCAGAGAGCAGCTTGCGACGTTTATGTTCCGCTATGCAGGATACAAAGGGGACGATGTGAGCGTCGGCGCAGA
>JAFRXS010000214.1 GCA_017443405.1 Clostridia bacterium
ACCGGACACCATCACACGCGAAAAACTGCGCGCTATCAGGGAATACGGAGCGGACAGGATAAGCGTCAACCCGCAGACTTTCTCTCAGAAGGTCCTCGACGCGATAGGCAGGCGTCACACACCCGGACAGACCGAGGAGGCTTTCCTCGCGGCGAGGGACGAGGGCTTTAAGAATATAAACATGGACCTTATCGCGGGTCTCCCCGGCGACAGCGCGGACTCCTTCGCTGCCAGCCTTAACAAGGCCCTCTCGCTTTCTCCCGAAAGCGTCACGGTGCATACTCTCGCGCTCAAACGCTCCGCAAGGCTCGTCACAGGCGAGGACGGACAAGATCCCCCCGCGTTCTCCTGCCCCGCCGCCGAGTGCGCGAAAATGGTCGGACACGCTCTCACTACTCTGCCCGCCGCGGGCTATCCCCCTTACTATATGTACCGTCAGAGCCGCTCTGTCGGCAATCTCGAGAACACGGGCTTCGCGAAAAAGGGCTACGAATGCGTCTACAATATAGTGATGATGGAGGAAACGCACACGGTCATCGGCGCGGGAGCCGGCGCGGTCACAAGGCTGACCGACGGCGAGGGGGACATAAAACGCATCTGCAACCATAAATACCCCTTCGAGTACATAGGAAGGTTCGACGGGGACGGCAAGAACGCCGGCATAAGGGAGTTCTACTCCCGCCGAGCGGCATCCGAGGAAACGGAATAATGGCAAGGAAAAAACAGTCGCTTCTCAACGGCGCTCTTATACTGACGGTATCTATGGCTATTACCGAGGTATTGGGTCTTTTGTATAAGATACCGCTGACGAATATCATCGGAACGGTCGGCAAGGCTTATTACAGCTCCGCCTACAACCTGTTCATCCCGATATATTCCATTTCGCTCGCCGGTCTGCCCGTCGCGATATCCCGGACCGTGTCGTCCTACGCGGCGTTGGGCAGATACCGCGACGTCCGCCGCGCAAGGCTCGTCGGGCAGAAGATATTCGTCATCACGGGCGTCGTCGGAACGGTCCTGAGCCTCGCGCTCGCCTACCCCTACGCCGCATCGATAAACCGTCCGCAGACTATATGGGCGATGCTGATAATCTCCCCCGCGGTCTTCTTCTGCTGCCTGATGTCCTCGTACAGAGGCTATTTCAACGGTCTGAGGAACATGACGCCTCAGGCGGTGTCCGAGGTCATTGAATCCGCCGCGAAAATGGTGCTGGGCATACTCTTCGCGCAGGCGGTCAAGCAGTACGGCCTGATGCGCGCCGCGCAGGGCAAGAGCGTTTTCGGCATGGCGGTCACGCCGGATATGACGCAGGAGGACGTGCTCCTGAACATCTACCCGATATCCGCCGCCGCGGCGATACTGGGCGTCACTATCGGCACGGTGCTGGCGACCGCGTATCTCGCCCTGTTATATAAGAAAAAGGGCGACGGGATCACCGTTCAGGAGCTGCGCGTCGCCCCGCCGCCGGAATCGCCGAAGGCGATGACAAAAGCCCTGCTCGCCATAGCTCTGCCGATAGTGGCTGGCACGCTGATCTTCAATATAACCAACTTCATCGACTCGTGGTCGATACAGAACAGGCTCGATTACGCCGTGCGCGGAGGCGGCGACGTCATCTACAATATGTTCCGCTCGTCCATTGACGCCGCGGGGTACGCGGGCAAGTCCGAGGTGTGGCCGACCTACCTGTACGGCGCGTACGAGATAGCCGTCGACTTCAAGAACATGATACCGACGGTAACGACGGTGCTGGGCATAAGCGCGATCCCCGTTCTCGCCGAGGCGTGGACCCTCAAGGACGAAAAAAACATAAAGACCTCGATCGAAACGGTGCTTCGCATGACGATGCTCATCTCGCTGCCCGCGGGCCTCGGGATGGCGGCGATAGCAAAGCACATACTCCGCCTCATGTACTACGGCTCCGCGTCGTGGTCGTCCGCCGACATCTCGTCGACGGTCATGATAGGCTACGGGGCAACGGTGTTCATAATCGCCGTTTCACAGCCGATGATGAACCTGCTGCAGACCATCGGCAGGGCGGACATACCGGTAAAATCCATAGCCGTCGGCGCGGTGCTCAAGGTCGTCGTGAACTTCCTGCTCGTCGGCATCCCCTCGATAAATATCTACGGCGCGATAATCGGCACCGTGATCTGCTACGCGGTATCGGGCGTCATCAACTTCATAATGCTGCGCAAGTACTCCGGGGTCAAAATCAGTCTCGTTTCCATCTTCTTAAAACCCCTGCTCTGCGCCGGCGTGACCGACGTCTCCGCGTTCTTCATCCAGAAGGTCCTCGCCGCCGCGATGGCGTCCGCGGGGCTGCTGACGGAGGGCGGAAGATTCAACAACGACACCGTCGCGGCGATAGCCGCGGTCGCCTGCGCCGTCGTCATTTACGTACTTCTGCTGTTTATTACGCGTTCCATACGCGAAAACGATATAAAAATGCTCCCGAAGGGCGAAAAAATCGCAAAAGTGCTTGCAAAACTGAAACTTTTGCGGTAGAATACTTAATGTGATAACGGAGGGACGGATATGCCCGTTGATTTCGAGTTCAAGGACGCTTACACCGTCAGCGATCTTCTGCGCATCATGGAGATACTGCGCGCGCCGGGCGGCTGCCCGTGGGACCGCGAACAGGATCACCTCTCGATCCGCTCCAATTTCATCGAGGAGACCTACGAGGTCGTCGAGGCGATCGATAACGGCGACAGCGACGCGCTCCGCGAGGAGCTGGGCGACGTTCTGCTCCAGGTCGTTTTCCACACTCAGATGGAGAAGGAAAAGGGCGTTTTTGATTTCGACGGCGTAGCCGACGGCATCTGCAAAAAGCTCATCGAGCGTCATCCGCACGTTTTCGGCAACGTCAAGGTCGACGGCGCCGAAGAAGTCCTTACCAACTGGGATAAGATAAAAAGGGCGTCAAAAGCCCAGCGCACGACTCTCGACGCGATGCGCGCCGTCCCCAAACAGATGCCGGCTCTGATGCGGGCGAGGAAGATAGCCCACAAAGCCGACAAGGATCTTCCCGAAAAGCCCTCCCCGGCAGCCGGAGCGGAAGAGCTCGACAAAAGCTGGGCGGATTTCAGGGCAAGCCTCGTTTCAGGCGAATGCGCTGCGCAGAACGCCGGGAAGCTGCTCTTCCTCATCGCCGAAGCCTGCGACAGGGCAGGTATCGACTCCGAAGAAGCTTTATACCGCGCCACCGACGGTTTTATCGACGGATACCGCGGGAAGAATAAAGAATAGACCCCAAAATATCAAAAGAAGGAGGATACCAGAGTGAATAAATCAGGCATTATCGATGCTGTCGCCGCTAAGGCCGGTCTTTCCAAGAAGGATTCCGAGAAGGCCGTCAACGCTGTTTTCGCAGCTGTCAGCGAGGCTCTCGCCGAGGGCGATAACGTTCAGGTCATCGGTTTCGGCACTTTTGAGGTCCGCGCCAGATCCGCAAGGGCAGGTCGCAATCTCAGAACGGGCGAAGCTATTGAGATCGCCGCGTCCAAGGTCCCCGCGTTCAAGGCCGGCAAGGCTCTCAAAGACGCCGTCAATAAATAAGACGGGAAAAACAAACGGCAGCCGAGTCAGAACGGCCGCCGTTTTTTTGTAAGAATACGGATCAAGAGGAATAAAATGAAAGATCTTAACAATATTCTGGAACGCTACGCGGATATGACGGTCGAGCTGGGCGCGAACGTCACGCCCGACCGCTACTGCCTCATCACCTGCCCCACCTGTCAGGCGGAGTTCGGCAGGATGCTCGCCGAGAGAGCGTGGAAAAGAGGCGCCAGGGACGTCATCGTCAACTGGTACGACGAAAAGCTTGAGAGGATAAAGTACGACAACGCGCCGCTGTCGGTCTTCGAGGCGCTGCCCGCGTGGCAGGCGGAGAGCCGCAATTTCTACGCGCGCGAGGGCTGCTGCAATATCGTCGTCATAGCGGACGATCCGGAAGTCTTTACCGGAGCGCCGCAGGAAAAGCTGACCGCGAAGGCGCGCGCCGCGAAAAAGGCGTACAAGGAATTCTACGACGTCATGGACGCCGGCAACATCAGGTGGTCGATAGTCGCCTGTCCCAACGAAAAGTGGGCGATGAAGATGTTCCCGGGCGTCGCTCCCGAAGAAGCCGTCGAAAAGCAGTGGGACGCCATACTCTCGACCGTCCGCATAGACGGCGATTACAGGGAGAATTGGGAGAAGCACGACCGCGACCTCAAATCCCGCGCCGAAAAGCTCAACAAGGCGGCGTTCTCCGCTCTGCGCTACACGAACTCCCTCGGCACCGATTTCACCGTCGGTCTCGCCAAAGGCCATATCTGGCTCGGCGGCAGCGATCAGACTCCGGACGGGACGCCCTATTTCCCGAACATCCCGACCGAGGAGATATTCACGATGCCCGACAGGCTTCGCGCCGACGGCGTCGTCTGTGCCTCGATGCCCCTTTCCTACCGCGGCACGCTGGTCGAGAATTTCAGCTTCACGTTCAAGGACGGCAAGGTCGTCGATTTTTCCGCGGAGAAGGGCGGGGACGCGATAAAGGGCCTGCTCGACACCGACGAGGGCTCGAGGAGCCTCGGCGAGGTCGCGCTGATACCCTACGATTCGCCGATATCCAATATGGGCTTGCTGTTTTATGAAACGCTTTTCGACGAAAACGCCTCCTGCCATCTGGCTCTGGGCGACAGCTACCCCAACACCCTCGCGGGCGGCGAAAAGCTTTCCGACGACGAGCTGCTCGCCGCCGGCGGCAACAGAAGCGTCAACCACGTCGATTTCATGGTCGGCACCGCGGACCTGTCGATAGACGGCATCACCGAGGACGGAAAAGCCGTCCCTGTGTTCAGGAACGGCGGTTTCGTCATCTGACGGAAGGTCGCTTTACTCCCTGCCGTCCCAGCAATAGGTGCAGACGTTCTCTCTCGGCAGTCCGAGCGCCTCGATGAAGCCGTCGACGGTCTGGAAGCCGAGCGAGGTGAGCCTGAGCTTGCGGCATATGCGGCAGCGCATCTCGTTGCCGCGTTCCGTTTTTGCCGACGAATACTCGTCTATACGCTCAAATCCCTGCTTCCCCTCTATCTCGTCTATCGTCTTTCGCGCGAGGAGCTCCATATCCGACGTGCTGCGCGAGAAGTTGAGGTACTTGCAGCCGAACATTATCGGCGGGCAGGCGGAGCGCATATGCACCTGCGCGGCGCCGTTGTCGTAGAGGAACGAAACGGTCTCGCGGAGCTGAGTGCCGCGCACGATACTGTCGTCAACGAATAAAAGTCGCCTGTCCGTGATAAGCTCATGGACGGGCACTAATTTCATGCGCGCGACCTCGTTTCTCTGCGTCTGATTCGCGGGCATGAAGGACCTCGGCCACGTCGGAGTGTATTTGATGAACGGACGCGCGTAGCCTATGCGGCTCTCGTTGGAGTAGCCGATCGCGTGCGCGACGCCGCTGTCGGGCACGCCGCTGACGGAATCGACCTCGGGCAGCTCGCCGTTTTCACGGTCGTTTCTCGCCATGACGGCGCCGTTGCGGTTGCGCACCGTCTCGACGTTCCTGCCCTCGTAGACCGAGGTCGGATAGCCGTAATAGGTCCACAGGAAAGCGCAGACCCTCATCTTGCTCCCCGGGGGAACGAGCGTCTGCGCGCCATAGGCGTTCAAACTCACGACCTCGCCGGGACCGAGCTCGCGCAGCAGGCGGTAGCCGAGCTTGCG
>JAFRXS010000215.1 GCA_017443405.1 Clostridia bacterium
GGCGAACAAAAGTGCAAGGAAAATTTGAATTTTAAGCGATTTTCCTTGCACTTTTGCAACCGCGAATCAGCTTCAAGCTGCGTTATGAAGCTGATTCGCGGTTGATGAGCAGACATTAAATATTTTTTTGAGCGTTTTATGTTAAAAATGCCAAAAAAACAAATAAAGTGTTGACGGGGAATGGAAATAGTGCTATACTATATCATAGTATATTATGAGAAAATTTGTAATTTTTCAGATAATTTTGGTTTTGAGACACCGTAAGTCTCAAAAACGCATCTTAAAGGCACGGAAGTCTGAGGGTGCTTTCCGAAAGGAAATGTACTTATGAATAAACCGTTCAAGTTGATACTTTCCGTTATCTGCGCGGTTTTGGCGCTTACGGTTCTGTCCGTGACCGCTTTTGCGGCTTCGGGCAGCGGAATAAGCGTCTCCGACAGCGAGCTTAGCCCTGGTGATACGTTCACCGTAACATTGAGCGTTCCCTCCGCCGAAGCCGCCGATACCGCGTCGATACGCGTCGAGTTCGATGCCTCTGTCTTTGAGGTGACCTCGTGGGCTCCGACTCTTGCCAACGGCTTTTATAACAGCGGTGACGGGTTCTTTGCCCTCACCTCGGCGAATGCAGTAAGAGCGATAGACCTCAGCCGCGGCGCAGAGTTCACGGCAACGATGTCCGTAAAAAGAAGCGCCGCTTCCGGAACATACCCCATAAAGCTCGTGAGCGCGAGCTTCTCATACGTCAAGGACAACGGCTATGATTATGTCGAGCTCTGGACTCCCGCGGTAACGGAAGTGCAGGTAAAGATCGGTTCCGGTACCGGAGCTTCCTCTCCGTCAATAACGACGTCACAGTCTCCCGCTGTTACAACGTCACCGTCCGTTGCAGCGCCTTCTCCGATCTCGTCGACGACAAAAACAACAACTGCGTCCACGACGCCTTTGGTCTCTGCAACAAAGCAGCCGGCCGATAACGATGACGCCGCAGCCGATACAACACGGAAAGCGGATGAGAACGCCGCAGCGCTTGACGACGACGAGGACGAATATCCCGAAGCCGGAGACAGCGTGATCTACGATACGGATAATGACGACGGAGACACGACTGCGCCGGTAAACGGCGGCGGAAGCGGTGTTGAAGTAACATATAAGGTGTCGCTCGGCGGGCTTCCCGACGGAAAGATACATATTTCCACAAGTGGAGCCGCGTTCGACAGGGATACGCGCATCGTGCTCACCGGAAACGGCGGAGCAGATAACGATGCTTTGAACGCTCTTAAGAGCATGGGGCTCGGAAAGCACGATTATTACGCGTTCGATATAAGCCTTTACGATGCAGTCTCGAACAAACGCGTGAATACGCTGAAAAGCGGTTCGGTCGGGTTTGCGATACCTGTCCCGAAAAAGCTTACCGGCGCAATGAGCGACCTTTCGGTATATCATATATCCGGCGGTAAAGCGACGTCGATACCGAGCAGGATAGCCTTTGAAAACGGCCAGTACCGCATAAAATTCAGTGCCTCCGATTTCTCGACCTATGTGATAGTGGATATGGTCGGAGAGCTCGCCGATAATGTTCAGGCGAGCATAGTGGACACGACGAACTCCGGTTCGTCGGGAACAGGTGTAAGACCGCTCAACCCGAATACCGGCGTTACCGCCGCGATAGCTGTTCCTGCGGCGCTTGTAGGCTGCGCTCTGCTTTCGAGAAAGGTCATAAAGAAGAGAAAGCGCAAAAAGACCTACGTTGATTGATCATTAAGGTAATTATCCGGACAGAGTCCGGTTAATGCGGCATTTACGGACGAATGCCGAGTTTATAATGAAAGGAAGTATTTATCATGAAAAAGAAAAAGCTATTATCGTTGTTTGCGGCTTTTGCTGTCGCGATCTGCTGTGTTTCCGCTCCGAAGGACAGCGGTGTGGGACTCAGCGCCGTTGCGGAGGCTTCCGATACCGACGGACTTTCGATCACGGCTCTCGGCGGTGCGGATATGGAGGCTCTGATGCCCGGCGACCGGTTCAAGGTATCGCTTAACGTCAAGCCGATAGATGAACTTCTTGATACGATCTACTTCAATATCAAGTTCAACTCCGCCGCGTTTGAGGTAGTTGACTGGTATGGTGATGACGGCGGTGTTCTTGCGCCTTACGGAGCGCTTTCCGAATCCGCAGGCGTAAGACCGGTGGACGGTGAGGACGGATTCAGTTTCCTCTCATACAGCGCCAACGGTCTGAAAATATCGGCTCCCACGGAAGAGCGCACTATCGACCTGTCCGCAGGTATTACATTCGATGCGACACTTATGGTCAGAACGGACGTTGCGGTTACGGGCGGCTCCTATGATATCACACTTGACAGGTCCGCCGACTTTTTCCAGTGCGGCTATCATGTCAGCGCGACAGGCTACATTGAATGCTGGAAGCCTTCCGACGCGGATTCCGTTGTTGTTGCCAAGGTCGCAAATTCGATCTCGGGCAAGATCGACGGTATAGATTTCGGAGATATGGACGGCACCGTGACCGTGCTCATTTACAACGGCACCACGCTTGTAGCATCGGGCGATGTTGACCCCGCGAACGGAAGATTTACGATCAAATCCGGTCCCGAGGACGTTTCAAAGACATACGATCTTAAGCTTGGAGTAAGAGACGCGACCAATGCGATAAGATCGCTCTGGGGCGTATTTACGGAGCGTACTCTCTATCCCGAGGACGATAAGTCCGTAACGCTTACTCCCCCTAAATTCACAAAGAACAAGCTCACAGACAAGACCGGTACGGTACAGATAAAGGGCAGCAAGGATATAAGACCTATCGGTACTCTTAAGTTCAGACTGTTCGGTGACGTTGACAAGAACGGTTCTATCGGCGCAAACGACGCAACACAGATTTTGAGACATATCGTCGGAAATGCATCTCTCATAGACGGCACAACTGCCGAAGAGACCGAGATCAATAAGGGCATTGCGAACGTAATGGACAGCGACAGCGTTCTCAACGCAAAGGACGCGACACAGATACTCAGAAAGGTAATAGGTGTTCCGTCCACATTCAACGGCAGAGCATAATTCATCAAATCAGTAAAAGGACGCTTGACCCATGGCAGGCAGATTAAAAATAAAGTTAATATTTTTAATCACAGCGGTGCTGTTCGTGTCCGCTTTTTTGGCGACCCCCGTCAAAGCTGCGGACGCGAACGGGTTAAGCGTGTCCCGCAACGGCGTATGGACAAGCAGCCCCACAGTCGAGGCTATCCGTGGGGAGCTTGTCACCGTGTACATAAATATCCCTGCGCTCCCGAACCATTCGGACGCTGTCTGGATGAAGGTATATTACGATCCGACAGTCTTTGAGCTGCCGGATTACTGGGCATCGTGGGGAACTCTCGATAATATGGGAAAAGGCGTCGAAGCGAAGACCGGCTATGGTTATGACGAGGACGGCGCTTTCTTTTCGTTTGCCGCCTCTGCCGCGAGGAACGACGGAGGAAGGCTCATTCCCGTATGGCAGAGCCAGTGCCTCGAAGCGAGGCTTCGTGTCAGA
>JAFRXS010000216.1 GCA_017443405.1 Clostridia bacterium
GCCGATGATCGGGAAATACGGTCTTATCGGATTGACGCGTTCCATCATGCCGTAGAAGAACAGATACTCCCCCTCCTGCCCGTTCATCGTCAGGTCGCCGAGCAGCACGAGCGCGTCGAGGTCGTCCTTCGCGCCCTCGAGGTTCTTGAAACAGGCGGAATTGACGTCGAAACGGTTCTTGTTGTTGCCCTCGGTATGCGCGTCCGAAATGAGCGCGAGGTCGAGCTTCAGGTTTTCCCTGTCGAGCGGCTCGATCGGCGCGGGCTTCATCGAGAAGGTCACCAGAATGAAATAAAACGCCAGGAACGAAGCCGTCAGGCGTCGGAACAAGCTCAAAAAGCCGGTCATGATGCGTTATCCTCCCGTTTTATCAAATGAGTGATTTTTATTCAAAGTCCCCGGCGGTAAAATTGCCGCGCTTCTCCGCCAAACCGACGTATTCCGCGCCGGCGCTGCGCCCGTTGTACCAGATACGCCAAAGATCTTTTTCCCGGTCGTACAGCGCCGAGGGCTTATAGCAGGAATCGCGATCCCATTCGCCTTCTGTCGGCGCGACCAGCGGATTCAGCTTGCAGCGCCGGAAGTCCGTGACTCCGTCATCCGAGCGGGCGGCGCAGATACACGCGGTATTAATATCGCGGTAACCTATGTAGAACACCAGATAACCGAGCTCCCCGTGCGGTATCACCTGACAACCGCCGATGCGGTCCCGTTCATATTCCTTTTGCGGATTTTTGACGAGGACCGGCCCCCGGGGCGACCTTTTCCATGAAATGCCGTCGGAACTCTCGGCGCAGCACAGCACGTTCGGCTCGAAGGTCTCGCCCGCGCTGTACCACATCCTGTAAACGCCGTTTTCATAAAGCACGCAGGGATTCATCACGGATTCCCCTTCATACGGCATTTCCGGAGAAAGGACAGGAGAACGGGCAACGCGGCTGAAATCAAGACCGTTTTCACTCTCGGCGTAACCGATATAGCTGTTGCCGTGCGCCTGCCCGGTATACCACATTTTATAGACGCCGCCGACCCTGAGCACGCAGTTGCGGTTGACGCCGTCCTCCCATCCCGAGGATGCGTCCGGTCCGAGAGTCGTTCGGGGAGAAGTCCAATCGATACCGTCCTCGGAGAAAGAGACGGCGACCGATCCGTCCTTCCTCGTGGAGAGGTCCATACGAAGCGCCCCGCCCGGCAGCGGCGTCACGTAAACGTCAAAGAGCGTGCCGAGCTCGGGATCGCCCAGGACCGGATTGCCTTCATATTTTCGGAACATACAGTTTTTACCTCCGGTATCTGACGGACCGCAGGACCCATCGAAGGAACGGTCCTTATTCATCGGAACAGCGTGTCCGTCAACATCCTGCAGACGGACTTGCCTCCGTCGCCGTAGATCCAGTTGAGTCTGCCGTAGGGCGCGCTGTCGCCCCTTGTGTAGAACGAATAGATATCGCCGTCGACGTAATTGTCCGCCCATTTGAAAGTAAAGCCGGCGTTTTTACCCATGCCGAGCAGGGTTTTCTCTACGCGCAGCATAAGGCGGTCGCCCTCAAAGCGGATATCCGCCTCGCCGATCTTTTCGTAAACGCCGTCCTTTTTTTGCTCTCGCCCGCGGATACAGCTTTCCTGCCGAGCGCGTCGACGGCGGCAAGCGAGCCGGTGTCCGCCGCGGGCACGGCTTTCGGCGGCAGTCCGAACGGGAAAACCGTTTTAAAGATCAGGACGAAAACCAGATAAACGTAAGTGAGAGCCTGGATCATAGAAGCTCCCTCGATTTGATTTATTTCCCGATCAGCCCGCGGACGGCAACGCCCTGCCCCGCGGCGAGTTCAAGTTCCATCTTGCCGTCTGTCACGGTTTTTGTGCAAATAAAGCGGTTGCCTTCGGGCGTTATCTCAAAGACCTCCCCCGCGGTGAATGCCGCGTCCGGGACGTTCCAAAGCCCGCTCCTGCCGTTTTCGGAATAGGCGACGAAGGTCATATTGTCCTCCGTCAGAGGCAGGATGACGTCGTTTTCGCGTTTAAGCACGACGCCGTTTTTGCTTATCGAGCGGTCCCTGCCGCGGCTGACGACGCCGCCGGAGAAAAACACGGTGTAGCGGCCGTCCTCCGGCGCGCCCGCCTCCTCCTCCCAGCGCAGACGTTCATAGCGGTTGAGATAAACGTACGGCGCGTGATACGTACAGAATTCCTTTATGAAGGCGGGACCCCAGTTTTCGGGGGCGTTGCCGTGATCGCGCCAGATATCCTCGCCGTGCATCGTGCCGTAGAACACGTTCATCTGCGCTCTTTCGTTCAGATGTCCGGCGTAAAGCGACGGCGGGACGCTTATGCACTCGTCCATGCTCACGCAGCTCGTCCACCACGTTGCGGGTATCCTGCCGAGCGTGCGTATGGGCACCGTACGCCAGTCGACCTCGGTCATATCCTCGCCCGCCTGCTTATATAACCTGCGGATCGGATGCGTCGGGCTTTCGTTGCGCAAAGGCGCCTCGCGGTAGGTATATTCGCTGGTCACGTCGATACCCAGGGACGCAACATAGTCGAGCATCGCGTTGCGCGCGGCGTCCTGCTCCTCCACGGTCGTGCGGGGGTTCAGGTTCTCGGCTATGCAGAAATTGTCGATATGCACCGTGCCGGCTTCCCTGACGGGCGTGACCTCGCAGAAACGGTCGAACAGGCGCTTGAAAATGCCGCTCTCCCAGAACTGCTTATACGACGTTTTGTAGCCGTCGCGCCCGTTGAAGACCTCGATGGGCGTAGGCCTGCCGTTTATGTCGTTGACGACGGCGTTCGCCGCAGCGAGCTCGGGGAAGCAAGGCGTCGCGGTATAGGCGTCCGAAACGTTGACGTGGAAGCTGACGACGGTGTTATACTTTTTCGCCTCGCGGAAAAGCCACCAGAGACTGTCCCGGGCGGTCGCGTCCTCTTCCCTTTTGAGCGCCTCGTTGACGACGTCCATCTCCGGGTAGCAGTCGTCGTGACCGAGCCCCTGCCAGCCGACGAGATACACTATCTTCGGCACGCCCTGCGTTATCGCGTCGACCTGCTTTATGATCCCGAGCGCCTGCTCGAAGGTCACGTAGACCTTCGAGCGCATGACGCTGAAGTCCGGATCCGCAAGATACATCTTCATCCAGAGTATCTTTGAATAATCGTAATTCCACTTACGGTCCACAGTTCCCATAGGGGCTCTCCTGTTCAGATCAGACGGTCTCCTGCGCGACGGCTTCGTTTTCCTTATGGCGTTCAGCGCGCATGACCGCGAGCTCGCGGTACATCTGCTCCTTCTTCTCGCCCTCGACGTCGTAGAACAGCTTGAGGATGATCGCCTTTAGTACGTTGCTCAGAGCGTAGCCGAAAACCGTAAAGCCAAGCAGCCACAGGCAGGTATTGAGGTAGTTGGGCTGCGCCTGCATGGTCTTGACAAGGTCGCCCTCGAGTGAGGAAAGCACTCCGACGCCCGACACCAGGAACGGGATGGCGATCTCCTTGCCGGTGCTGATGAGCGTATTGACCCAGCCGGGGATGATGCCCTGGATGGCTTCCATACGGTCGCCGGTCTGCCACTCGAGGTAATCGAAGTATTCAACGGTGAAATGAGAGTTTGACAGCTCCTGAACTCCTATGCCCATTCCGAAAAGGAAATAGAACACGTAGAAGAATACGCTGTTCCAGCCGGAGAAAAACTGCAGACCCATTTTGGCCTCGACGAAGCAGATCAGGAACAGAACGCCCGCGGAAATAAGCGAGTACGGTCCGCAGAATTTCAGGAGCTTGGTGGGTTCGTACTTTTTGGAGATCTTTGCGGTGATCAGGTTGCCGACGACGGTGCCGGCGGCGGTGGGGAGAGTGAGAAGAAGGTTTTTGGAGGAGCCGACCGTGATCGCGGCGAGATAGGTGCTGAATTTGCCGAGCGCCGCGAAGTTGTTGACCCAGGAGATATACTGATAGGCGCGGTAGTTCCTGTATTTGAACAGGGAGAACAGCGCTTTTGTGATCTTGACCTTTTCTTTTTTCGGCGCTTCTATGCGTTCCCTGCAGAACAGACCGACCATCAGGTTGCCGAACGCTGTGACAACGGCGGCGACGAGCGCAAGGGTCATATACATCGCGTTTTTATCGTCGCTGAACAGACCGTAGATGTAGGTCGCGAGATACGCTCCGCCGTAGCCGATATAGTAAGAGAGCTGCCAGACCGTAGCAAGCGTTTTCTTCTCCTTGGGATTGGGCGAGATGACCTGATACACGTTCTGTCCGAAGGTGTTGAACGTGCCGAATACCGTCTGGCAGAGCGCGATACCATAGCGGAACATCGTCATCTGCGTGACCGTCCAGCCCTTGGGAACGTAGAAAAACAGAGCGGTCAGGGCGAACATCGGCACGAGGCAGATGATGTTCCACTGACGGAAGCGTCCCCAGCGGCTCTTCCATTTCTGGACTATGATGCCGGCGATAAGACCCATAACGGCGCTGACGACCGTTGTGAGAGCCGTCTGGACGCCGGATATCTTGGCTATCTCCTTGGAATTTACGCCCACGGGACCGAAATAGAGCTCGAGCAGGAAAGCGGACGCCAGCGTCCCTGTCAGCGTAGTGCCGAACATACCTCCCACGCGCTGCAGGATGATGCAGACGTATTCGAGCTTGGTCACGAATTTTCCGTTGTTTCCAAGGGCGTTCTCAGGTTTGGTTGTTTCGGATCGTTTTTTCACGACCGTTCCCTCCTTTATTTCAGCTTAAGAACTGCGTTATAGTCGTCGATTCCGTAATTGCCCACGGTATGCTTCATGGTTTCGTAGAAATCGAGCGGTTCGCCCTGCGAGCCCTTCATCTTCTTCATGAACGGCGCGATCCTGCGGAACACGCGCAGAAGCGTGTCGCCGCCCGGCGTGCCCTCGACGTAGGGCTGGTTGCCCTCAAAAACGGAACGGACGAAGGATACCGCGAACTCGAGGAACAGATCGTCTTTTATCTGCGGGTCCGCCTTCACCGCCAGCAGACGGGCGAAGGAGCCGACCGTCATTTTTGAGAGCTTCTTTCCTATCACGGGGAAGATCTTCATAAGGGCGGGCGACTGCTTGATATGCAGCTTGCCCATGAATTTTCCGGGGTCGCTCTTCATGCGTTCGATGAGCTTGCGGATCATGCGCTCGAACTGCGCCCTCAGGTACTGCTCGCCGGTGAGACCCTTTTTGTCCCAATCGAATTCGGGGACGGGGATGCTCTCTATTTTTACCGTTTCCTCGTCCTCTACGGTCACAAGGCGCATGAACGCCGGGCAGCCGATGGCGGAACCGGTGCAGACGTCATAGAATCTGTTGCCCTTTTCCGTGCTCGTCACGTTGATGCTCTGGTTGTGCATATGCCCGGTGAAGATGATGTGCACTCCGTTGTCGGCGAGTGTATCGATGAGCTTCTGCGCTTCCGCCTGTCTCGCGTCGCCTATGAGGGCGAGTATCGGCTGCCCGGGAAGCACGGGATAGTGCTCCATGGCTATCATCATCTTGCCGTCCGCCTGCGCCTGCTTCGCCTGCGCCTCGATCCAGCCGAGGAAGCCGTCGTCGTAGGTGACGTGCTTTTTGCCGTCCACGTCGTTGCAGATGACGAGAAGGCGCACGTCCTCCGACAGCTCCGCGACGTAGGACAGATGCTCCTCGTTGAACGCGATCGCGTCCTTATAGCCGAAATCGCCGTAATAGCCGAGAAGCTCGGAGAATTTCGTCCCCTCGGGCTCGCCGCGTCCCTTATCGTTGAATTCGAACGGGTGATCGTTGAAATCGTGACCGGCGGTGACGACGTAGACCTTCTTGCCGCTCTTTTCCTCAAAATCGTGAAGCAGCTTCGAAAAGTCCTCGTTGCTCTTTTTTTCGCCGTTGAAGGACAGGTCGCCCGCGATAAGGACGGTATCCGCGTCCTTCGCGTCCGCGAGCCACCCGAACGCCGCTTCGTCGATCGCCGCGGTCTCGGCGAAGCATTTCTGCTCGCTGTCCATGAAGTCCTCGTACGCTTCGCCGAAAGCGTCGAGGCGGCGCGAGAAATAGTGCGTGTCCGTGATCAGATGGAATTTAAGAGGTTCCATATATACACTCCTTTTCTGTTATTCCGTTATATAGATCCGGTCGCTTATGACCGCGTCGAGAAGCAGCGATACGTTCTTGAACGCGAACTGTATCTCCTCGCCGTCGACCGGAACGGAACGGACGCTTTTATGATACGGCAGGTGCAGTTTTTTCAACGGCAGGCTTCCGGATATGACGCTCAGCGACGTCGAGCCGTCAGTCCTCTCAAATTCGCCCCAGGCGCAGTCAAGGAACCACGGCGCTCGGAATACTCCGGGAAGGACCGGAGCGAAGCCGAGCTCATTGTCCGGCATATTGAACGAAAAGCCGGAAAAGAGCGGCAGCAGCGCGAAGGAAGCCATGCTGCGGGCGTAATTGGAGCCGCATTCGATCTCGTTGAAGGGGTTGCGGTTATAACCGCGGTAACGGTCGCGAACGGCGGTCACTATCGACGTCCCCTCATCCGTCATGCCGTGCGCGATCATAAGACCGGCAAGCGCGTATTCAAAGCCGTGCATGCTCTCCTGAGCGTAGGGGATAGGTATCGCCGGTTTTTTGACTCCATCCGGGAAAGAACAGATGATTGCTCCCGCCTCGTCGTTTACGGCGAACAGACGGAAGGTGTTGTAATGACCGCGCATATCCGGCAGGAAATTGTGTTTATAGATGCTTTTTAGCGCCGTCCGCAGCTGCTTCTCATCGAATATCTCACCGATACCGCAAAGATCGGCGTGCCACTGCGCGAGACACTGATCTATCTCGCAGCCCTGACCTATCTGGTATTTTATCTCGCCGGATTCCTCGTTCCAATAAGTACCGTCGGCGTCGGGGAACGGCGCGAGCAGCGTTCTGTCGTTCAGATCCGTATCTTGACAGTACCAGCTGCCGTTGAAAAGCTTTTCGTCGCAGAAGCGTTTGCCTTTTTCAAAAAGAGCTTCATATCCCGCAGCCGTTTCCGGCTCGCCCATGCGCCGCGCCATAGCTGCGCCGCATTTCAGAGCCGCGAGATAAAAACCCTGGAGCCAGGAGGAGGGACCGAAAAGCTCCATATCGAGCGTGTGGTGCTGTCTGCCCTCCAGAACGCCGTCCCTGTTGCGGTCCCAGCAGTCGGGATTATGCTCGCTCCACGCGTATTCGAGCGACTTTTTGACCCGAGGCCAGAGCTCTCGCAGCCAACCGTCGTCGCCACGCAGCTTCCACTCGCGGTAGGTCTTGATGACGCCGCCCATCTGTCCGTCCACGCAGGCGCGGAAACCGCTCCGCTCTCTGCCGAGCGGCAGCCGCATACGGAACGCCATACGACCGTATTCGTCCTGATCATACTTAAAATCCGTTTCGCGGATGCTTCTTTCATGCTCCGGGAACAGGAAGCACAGAGCGTATGCGTAGTTCCAGACGTGTGTGCAGGTGCCCTCGCAGGAGCCCGTTTTTTCGTTGACGCCCTCCCAGCCGTAGAATGAGCCGTCCTCCAGCAGAAGCACCGTAGGACTTTTGAGCACGGACAAGGCGCTCGCCAGAGCTTCGGTCGCCGCCTCTGGCAGGGAAGAGTTGAAGATCGCGTCGTGAAAGCGTTTCGTGCCTTTCAGAAGCTCGTCCCATCGGGAAAGCGACTCCTCGGCGGCGGAGAGGGAATCCGGATAGATCGTAGCGTAGCGGTTTTTCCACGTAACGTCGCGTTCCCCGCCTTCTTCGGTTTTCTCTTTATAAGGAGACCAATAATTGTAATTGTTGGGAACGTTCCACGCGATGACGAAACGCGCTTTCCCCGTTCCTCCGGAGGGTACCGTGAGCCTGACGGCGAGCGAACCCGTATCGCGGTTCCCGGGGGAGTCGTAGGCCCGTTCGGGCAGAGTATCTTCTTCCGTAAAACTGCGCCAGAAGCGCTCAAGGCAGTCGTTCCAGCCGCCTCGGTACCAATACGCCTGAGAGCAAACGCCGTCGACAGCGTCTGTGCCGAGAGTCATATCCGTATACCCGGGGTCGTCCGCAGCGTGTTTTGTCTGACGCAGAGTGAGGAAAGTGCCGTTATTCTTTTTCAGTATGGTGTTGACGGAGGCTTCACAGGGATTGCGAAGAGACGCCGCAATGCAGTATTCGAGCGTATCCGCCCCTGTGTTTTCTGCCGATATCTCAAAGAAAGCGGCGGGGATGCCCGAATCCCGGACGTTGAGCGGGATCAGCGGGTTCCAAGCCGTGAGAGTCACCCTTCCGGGAAAAGTGCCGTCAATGAATTCCGCTTTCGCGAAGGGGAATTCACCGGTGAACACGCAATCCCGGAAATGAGGGAAGCCCTGCATGGAGGTACTGCTCAGTCCGGTGCCGAAGCCGTGCCCGTACGCGCCGGACAGGTTTTTATCGGTATCCGCGACCAGTACGCGCGCGTCCCGTGTCTTGCCGTTTTCGACAGCTTTTATCGCGAAGTGAGAAAAACCGTTGTCTCCGCCCTTGTTGGGACGGTTGAATATCTCCCAGTCCGTCAGCGCTCCGTTTCCGGCAAGACCGATACAGCCTGTTCCGATACCGCCCAGGGGGAACGATATCTCGCGCAGAGACTCCTTTGTGTACTGTGTTCGTTTCATGGGGGACTATACGATCGTCAGTTCTCGGGCGACGCCCTCATAGCCTCCTCCTGTGACGAACTGCGGCAGCGAGGGCGTTATATCACTCACGAAGCTGAAATGAAGATGCCCCGTGAGAACGGCTTTTATGCGCGGCTCCGATCTGATATACCCGATCATCCTCAGAGTCGGCGCGTCGGGACGCTGCTGGACGGCGCGGAATTCGCTGTAGCGCCCGAGATGCTCCTCGTCGCAGCCGACGAGGTAGGCGCAGGGTTCGCCCGGAACGCGCTCGAAATGATACCGGTAAAGCGATTCCTCGAACAGCGGGTCGTGGAAAGCGAGGATGACGGGAAGACCTTTTTCGACCTCCGTTTTCAGTCTTTGGATATGCCAATCCTCGAACAGATAGTAGCTGTTGTCCATGCCGACGATATTCACGCCGCCGACGACCCGCGTATTCCAGAGCATCGGCGACCCGAAGCCGCCCATACGGTCGATCTCCATATAGCTATTCATGCGGTAGGCGTTGTCCTCCCACGCCTCGCCCATATACTGCGAGTATTCGTGGTTGCCCGCGATGAAGAAGATGCGATCGTTTTTAAGTATCTCCCTCGCCTTTTCGACGTTCGCGCGGGAAACGAAATCTATAAGATCGCCGGTATGCACCAGCAGATCGCAGTTTTCCTCAGCGTAGGCTATATGCTCTTCAAGGTACGGCAAAGCCATCGCCATGGACGTGCGCCTGCGCGCCATTTCGCGCTTTTTCTCATTGTCGCGTTCGTCGCACAGAGCGAGGTGCGTATCCGTCACGTGAAGCAGCTTTACGGGTCTTTCGAGTCCTATTTCAAGAGTCGATCTCTCAAGCTTCATATTCCTTTTCCCCCATTTCTTCCGCGGAGACTCCGGCAAGAACCGCGTCCTTTGCCCCGTCATCCGGCGAGGCGGCGGCAGCGTCCGCCCTCTCCTGCAGCACGCGCATGACCTCCCTGTGCTTCTCGTCCGTGAAATCCCAGAAGAACAGATACGGCAGCGTCATGAGCAGGTAGCCGACAAGGTCGAACGCGATGCCGATGACCATGCACTTTATGCGCACGTCGTCCATATACAGCACGTCCCAGTCGGAGGTGAAGCCGATGCTCGCGAAGATGAGCGGGATTATAAGACTGACGAGCGAGGCTATCGGGCCGGTGAACCACCCTATAACTCCCTGATACGCCTCGAACCTCTCGCCGGAGATATACATCTGGTAGTCGCTGACGCGGATGCCCATATCATCCTGCGCGACGTTGACGGCGGACTGCAGCATATCGCCGATGAAGTAGGAGGCGAACAGCACGATGCCGCAGATCATGGGGCTCTTGCCCAGAAGCAGGAACGCGACGATATACGCGCCGGAACGCGTCGCGTTGACAAGGTTCTTAAAGATGACGAGCGTCTTGTACTGGAACTTCCTGCGGATGAACGGCGAGAGCATCTGCCCGGGCGTGCCGGCGAATTTCAGCACGATCTCCGCGACGGAGAAGAACAGACCCGTCTCGCGCCAGGTATAGATCATAAGGATGGTCTTCATCGCCATCAGGCCGTTGCCCAGCGAGTCAAGAAGCCCGGATATGGTATTGATCCAGAGATACTTGTTTTTAAATATCCCGCCGATGCACGTCCAGAAGGAGAAATACTCTTTTTTCTCGATAGGCGGCGCGGGTATGCGCTCCTTGAGCCCGCGAAGCGAAACGAACATCACGACGGAGCTGATGATGAAGAAAACGGGGAGCAGGTAGCGGAACGTGTCCCTGTCGCTTATTCCGCCGACGAACAGCGCGCCCGCGACGGTCGGCAGGATGAAGTTGACGATATTCTGCATCAGGTGGCTGAGCTTGCCGGGATACGCGCGAACAAGCATGCGCTCCTCCTGATTGGGGCTGATGTTGTTCGCGACGGACTGTGTGAAGCCCTGGAAATTGAACATGCCGTAAAGCGAGAACAGCAGATACAGCTTCCAGACCCTTTCGGTCATCGGCTCCTCGTATATGGGCAGCCAGCAGATGAGCAGCGTGACGACCATGCCCTGCACGATGTTCGCATAGGCGAAGAGCTTGTATCTGCCGAGTTTTTTCAGCAGCAGCTTGCGTATCACGATGCCGCGGAAGCCTCCCCAGCCGTTGCAGAAGAAATAGGTACCGAAGATCTTGCAGATACTGAAGGCGTTGAGTCCGGGCCAGCGCGTGTCGAGCATCTGCCCGACGTCGGAGGGCAGGAACGCGGAGAAATCGAAGATTATCATCAGTATACCGAGCGCGGAAAAGCTAAGATAGACCGCGAAATACCTCCGCTCGACCTTTTTCGGCAGGAAGCCGAGGTTGGCGTCAACGCCCATGTTGAGGATGCCCCAGAGGTAGTTGAACGCGATGAAGAACGCGCCTATCGCCGAGAACGTCAGTATCGGTATCTGATAATAGAACGCGACGAGATAGCAGCCCGTGCCGAACGAGAGCAGCCCTCTGAGGTACGCCAGCGAGTAATCGCCGCCGACAGCGCCGAAAATGGCGAGGTATTCCTTGAACGGTACGTATCTGCCCGGCGCGGGGGTGTTCCAGTGTTCTTTGATGTTCGTGAAAAGAGCTTTGACTTTACCCTTATTTTCAGCCATTCTCCCTCGCCTCCTCTCTCAGAGCGTCGAGCCTTTGCGTCTGATACTCCCTTATAAGCGCCTCGGCGTCCTCCATCGTCATGCCGTACCGCGGCTTCGGGGCTTTCCATGCCGCGCCGACGCGGATGCTCTTGGGCAGCCACGCGTCGCCGGTCTCGATCGCGGAGCCGTCAGCGGCGCCGAGGTAAACGTCCTTGATGCCTCCGCAGGAGAAAAACGCGTGATGGCCTATTTCCCTGACGGACGACGGGATATAGATGACGGGAGCGATGCCGCCGCATTTACTGAACGCGTCGGTACCGATCTTTGTAAGCCCCTCCGGCAGACGGAAGCCCGTCCCCGTAAGGGTATCGCTCCCGGCGTCGTAGCCGTAGGTCCCGAGCCTGCCGCAGTCAAAGAACGCCATGTCGCCGATCTCTTTGAGTGAACCGGGCAGCGTCACGTCGCGCAGGTGTCCGTTTTTAAGGAACGCGAAAGTGCCGATACGCTCCACGCCGTCGGGCACGGCGTAGGTATCGGGATAAGAGTATTCGTCTTCCTTCTCTCCGGGCTGCTGACCGTAGCGGACGGGATAGAGTATCAGAGTCTTTCCGTCCTTCGTGTACAGCACGCCGTCGACGTCCTTGAAATGCTTATTCGCGGGATCGACGGTGACCCTCTGCAGCTTCTTCGCGTTGAAAAACGCGTATTCGTCGATATACTCCACCGACGCGCCGATAACGATCTCGTCGATATATTCGTCGGCGTTCACGGCGTATTTGCGTATGCCGAGCACGGGACGGCTTTCGTCCGGGGCGTTGCCGTCCTTATCACGGACAAAGTCAATATACAGCTTCTTCGTTCCGGCGTTGCCGTTGAACCCGTAAAACAGCCAGCCGTCCACGGCGCCGCCGTCTGCGACGGACTGAAGCTCGTACTTATACGGCGGCCGCGAGATGGAAACAAGGGAGATGACGATAGAAGCGGCGACGAACAGGATAAGAACAATGATGAACGCTGCTTTCTGCCATGTTTTCATCGGGTGAGTCTCCTTTTTTTTATTTCCGCGAGCCGTACCACCACTCCGTGTACGCGTCGGGATAATTCGTCTTGAAGCCGGCTATTCCCATATCGTTGATCCGCGCCCACCATTCGGGGTAATCCCCGAGATTGGAAAAGACCTTTATGCCCATGCCGGCGAACATACGCACGTCGTCCTCAGTAAAGGCCTCGTTGTTGAGCCCGACCTCCCAGAGGTCGGAGCGGCGCACGAATTCGATCGTCCCGTCGTTTATGAAGCGGATGTTCGCGCCGAGCCTGAGTCCGTCGGGCTTGCCCTTTTCACGGTAATGCGCCTGCATCTCGTCAAGGACCTCCCGATCGCCGGAGAAGAAGATATAGCGCGAAACGTTCTTTGAAGAAGCGAGTATCTCGTCCATGCGCGGGCACATGCCCTTCGTCTTGAACTCGACCTCTACGGTCAGGTCGTAGCCGACAGTCGCGAGCCACGCGTCGAACTCGGGGAAGGTGATGAGGTGCGTCACGCGTTCCTCGCGGTAATCGGGCGGCATGACCATACGCCTGCCGCCGTCGTGCTCCGTCCACGGATAGGGCGGATACTTGAGCTTGAGCGCGTCGCGGTACGGGATATCGAAGCGCCTGATCTCATCGGCGGTCAGGTCGAGCAGCCTGTCGCGGTGCCGCTCGAAGGTCATATAGCCCATATTGCCGTTGTGCGTGACGATTATCTCGCCGTCGCCACTTATCTGGATATCGAGCTCGATGCCCTCGCAGCCGAGCTCGGCGGCTTTTTTGAACGCCTCGAGCGTATTCTCCGGCGCGAACTGCGTAACGCCCGTGTGCGCGAAGCGCATCGGTCCGCTGTAGTCTGCTTTTTTGTTCATCATATACCCTCCGTATCCGGGTAGTTTATTACCCTGATATATAAAATTATAAATCAAATGTATTATATCAAATAAATTATTACAATAGCAATAATATTTTTCAATTTAACGCAAAAAATATCTGCAAAATCATCAAAACCGCGCCGTTCCGTCTTGCTTTTATTCTTTACCCGCGGTAAAATGGACCTAAGACGCATGCCGCACGCGCAGAAAACGGGGGTACCGCGATGACTTACAGGGACAGCCTTATCGGATACGTCAGGGAGAAATACAAAACGGAGCCCGAATACCTGTGGCTCCGCTTCCCGGATTACGCGGTCTTCCGTCACGCGGACAACCGCAAATGGTTCGGCATCGTCATGGATCTGCGAAGAAGCAGGCTCGGGCTTGACGGCGACGGTGAGGTCGACGTCCTCAACGTCAAGCTTGCCGACGGGCTTTTTGCCGAGCTCCTGCTCGAACAGCCCGGATACTTCAGGGGCTATCATTTCGGCAAAGGGAACTGGGTGTCGATACTGCTCGACGGTACCGTACCGTTCGAAGATATCCGCAGCGCCCTCGACGAAAGCTACGCCGTCACGGCGTCGGCGAAAAGCAGGCAAAAAACACGCCCGGCAAAGGAATGGATCGTCCCGGCGAATCCGAAATACTACGATATAGAACAGGCGTTCGCCGCCTCGGACGAGATCGACTGGAAGCAGGGCGCCGGGATAAGACGGGGCGACACGGTCTATATGTACGTCGCGGCGCCCGTCTCGGCGATACTTTACAAGTGCGCGGTCACCGAAACGGATATCCCGTTTCGCTACGACGACGGCAACGTGCGCATGAAAGCGCTGATGAAGATAAAGCTCTTAAAGCGCTTCGACCCCGCCGCGTTCACGTTTGAGATACTCGGGCGCGAATACGGCGTTTTCGCCGTCAGAGGCCCGCGGAGCGTGCCGCGTGGACTGAAGGACGCGTTGGAAATATATGAAATACCGAAAGCTTAATCAACAGTTATGGAACGCCTCGCGTCGTTATAAAAAACGGGTACGGACTAAGCCCATACCCGTTATTTTTATTCTTAAGCCGCGGTCGTCAGGTTTGATCATTCGCGGAACGTATCACGCACTTTCCCGCGCACTCCATGACCGCGTCCTCGCTGATGATCTCGCCGATGCTGTCGGCGACTATCGTGCCGGAGCGCGGATTTTTCACGGATATGATATGCCCGATAACGTCCGCCTCGACGTCGGAATACTCAAAGCTGAAGTCCGCCCC
>JAFRXS010000217.1 GCA_017443405.1 Clostridia bacterium
AATCAAATCCGTCCTCCAACCCCGCGAAGCGGGATTTCATCGCGACGCGATTTCATCCGCTGTCAGGTGGATTTCATCCGTCCGCAAGGACGGATTTAACTGAAAAAAGCACGCTTCCGCGTGCTTTTTTCTGGTGCGCCGGAAGGGACTCGAACCCCCGGCCTACTGGTTCGTAGCCAGTCACTCTATCCAGCTGAGCTACCGGCGCAAGCTCAAAAGAGCGTATGTAATATAGCACAGAATAAGTTTGAAGTCAAGTATTTTTTCAAGTTTTCCGTTTTTTGCGGTTTTGCCCGATTTTATGCGTTTTAACGCCCCCGAAGGCGCAATCCTTATTTGACAAAACACCTGTCGGGTGTTATACTTAAACTTAAATAATTATATATTCGGGAGAATAGATTTTGAGCCGCAGGATCTGGAAAGTCCGCAAACCGGACCTTGACAAAATTGACACGCTCGCGCCGCTGTGCGGGGACGTTTTCACCGCCGCGCTTTTCTGCTCGGCGGGCATAGACACTCCCGAAAAAATCGAAGAATTCATGTCGGACGACACGGAGCTTTCCGATCCCTTCCTAATCAAGGATATGGACAAGGCGGTCGCGGCGATAAACGACGCGCTGGATGCGGACGAAAAGATCTGCGTGTTCGGCGACTACGACGCAGACGGCGTGACGGCTACCGCCGTTCTGATGAGCTATCTCGAATCGCTCGGCGCGGACGTTTTCCCCTACATCCCCTCGCGGCTCACCGAGGGCTACGGACTCAGCCCCGACGCCGTCGACAGACTTTCGGAGCTCGGAGTCGGGCTGATAATCACCGTCGACAACGGCATAAGCGCTCTCGACGCGGCGGACAGAGCCGCCGAGCTCGGCATAAAGCTCGTCGTGACTGACCACCACACCGTGGGGCCCGTCCTGCCGAAGGCGGAGGCGGTCGTCGACCCGCACAGGGAGGACGACGAGTCGCCCTATCACGATTACGCCGGCTGCGGAGTCGCGCTCAAGCTCATCTGCGCGATGGAGGACGGCGACGATCTGATAATGGAGAATTACGCCGACCTTGTAGCCGTCGGCACGATAGCCGACATCGTACCGCTCACGGGCGAAAACAGGAAGATAGTACGTCAGGGACTCATCAATATCAACACCTCGCCGCGCCCCGGCATTGAAGCTCTTTTCGACGGGGCGGGCTTCAAGCCCGAAAAGATGACCTCGTCATCCGTTTCTTTCACCGTCGCTCCGAGAATAAACGCGGGCGGGCGTATGGGCGACGCGGACACGGCTCTCGCTCTGCTGCTGAGCGAGGACCGCGACGACGCCGCGCACCACGCCGCGAAACTCGAGGAGTGCAACAACAGGCGTCACGAGGAGGAGAACCGCATACTCGGCGCCATAGCCGAAATGACGAAGCGCGACCCTTCCCTGCTGACACGCAGGTTCCTCGTTTTCGCCGGCGAGGACTGGCACCCCGGAGTCATCGGCATAGTCGCCGCCCGGGTGACCGAGAAATTCGGCAGACCGTCCTGCGTCATTTCGTTCGAGGGCGGCGAGGGCAAGGGCTCGTGCCGGAGCATCGAGGGTTTTTCGGTCTACGACGCTCTCTCGGCTGTGTCGGACACGCTGACGCATTTCGGCGGACATACGCAGGCGGCGGGTCTCGGCATCAAAAAAGAGATGCTCGGCGCGTTCACCGAAGCCGTGAATGAATACGCCGCCTCGCACAAAACGGAGCCGCCCGTTCTGCAGCTGTCCTGCCGCGTGAATCCGTCGTCTCTCGACGTGTCGATGTGCGACAGCATCGAAAAACTGGAGCCGTTCGGCGCGAAAAATCCCGTTCCGGTCATCGGTCTTTACGGCATGACGGTCGGCGACGTGATACCGCTGAAAAACGGCAAGCATATAAAGATAGTTCTCAAAAAGGACAGCGCGTCCGTCGACGTCCTTAAATTCAACATGAGCCCCGACGCTTTCCCCTACAGGATGGGCGACACGGTCGACGCCGCCGTCGAGCTGTCGAAGAATTTCTATATGGGCTCTTACTCGCTGTCCGCGAAGCTCGTCGACTTAAGGCCCGCCGGCGCGGACGACAGAGCGGTCATCACCGCTCTCGAGGCCTTCGGCGACGTTATGCGCGGCGCGGGCGGCGCGAACGAAAAGGAGCTTTGCCTGCCCGACAGGAAGCTCATCGAAAGCATTTACAAACACATCCGCTCCCAAATCAAGGTGCGCGGCGACGCGGAGATCATCGCCCGCCGGCTGGACATTCCGGCGCGGGACACCGGCAAGGTCTCCGCCGCGCTCGAGGCGCTGACGCAGACGGGGCTCGTATCGCACGAGGGCGCGGTCTACAAGATAAACAAAAACCCGCAGAGAGTCGACCTGACGCAAAGCGCGATACTGCGCGCCGTCGGCTATACGGGCTGACCTCAGGTCAGTCGATCCCGCAACGATAAAGTAAAAGGAGGCGCGGTCATGGAGGAACATCCCGTAAACGTAAACGATCCGTGGCAGAACGGTTACGCAAAACTGCATGACAAGATCGCGGAGGCTTTCGGTAAAGACGACGCGAATACTGTCGACCGCGCCTGCGAGTACGCGGGGCGGGCTCACGGCTCACAGAGGAGAAAGTCTGGCGAGCCGTACATAACGCATCCCATCGCGGTGGCGGAGATACTTTTCGATCTGGGCATGGACCTGCCCTCGATCGAGGCTGCGCTGCTGCACGACGTCGTGGAGGACACCGACAGCGACCTTCAGGAGATAACGGAGCTTTTCGGCGACGAGGTCGGCAAGCTCGTCGACGGAGTCACAAAGCTCGGTCAGGTCAGGATAGGCGATACCGTGCCGGCGCACAGCACGCTTTTCATCGAGCAGACGCCCGAAGAGAAGCAGGCGGAGAATCTGCGCAAGATGCTGCTCGCCATGTCCGAGGACATAAGGGTCATCATCATCAAGCTCGCGGACCGGCTGCACAATATGCGCACGCTGCAGTTCAAGGAGCCCGCGCGGCAGAAGGTCATAGCCCTCGAAACGCTCGACATCTACGCGCCGATCGCCCACCGCCTGGGTATCCGCGGCATCAAGGAGGAGCTCGAGGACCTCGCTATAAAATACCTCGACCCCGTTGCCTACCGTGAGATAGAGGAAGCTCTTTCGGCTCAGAACAGGGAGCGAACGATCTTCCTCGGGCGCATAGAACAGCTCATCTCCGACAGGATACACCGCGACGTTTCCGCCGAGGCGGAGATAAGCGGCAGGATCAAGAGCGTCCACGGCATCTTCCGCAAGATGTATATGCAGAACAAGGACTTTGACGAGATCTTTGACATATACGCCGTGCGGATAATCGTCGATACGGTCATCGACTGCTACAACTCGCTCGGCATCATACACGATATGTTCAAGCCGCTCTCGGGCAGGTTCAAGGACTATATCTCGACGCCCAAGCTCAACGGCTACCAGTCGCTGCATACGACCGTCGTGGGCAAGGACGGCATCCCCTTCGAGGTGCAGATACGCACCCGCGAGATGCACCGCACCGCCGAATTCGGTATAGCCGCGCACTGGAAATACAAGCGCAACAACACCGACGGCAAGGCCGACGACAGTCAGCTCAATATCCGCCTCGCGTGGATACGCGAGATGCTCGAGAATTCGCGCGACACGGCGGATATAACCGACATAGTCAGCAATATAAAGAACGACCTCGTTCCTGACGAGGTGTTCGTGTTCACGCCGCGCAGCAAGGTCATCTCCCTGCCCGCGGGCTCGACCGTCATAGAC
>JAFRXS010000218.1 GCA_017443405.1 Clostridia bacterium
AAAAAGCGGTCTGACCTTTGCCGCGGAAGCGGGCACGCAGAGACTACGCGACGTCATCAATAAAAACGTCACGGAGAACGACGTTCTATCCGCCGCCGAGGAGGCTTTTTCGGGCGGATGGAACGTAGTCAAGCTGTATTTCATGCTGGGACTTCCCACCGAGACCGATGAGGATATTGAAGGAATATCCGAGCTTTGCGAAAAAGTAGTCGATCTGTATTTCAGCATGAAAGACAGGCCGAAGGGCAAGTACGTAAAGATCAACGCCGGCGTTTCGACCTTTGTCCCGAAACCCTTCACGCCTTTCCAGTGGGAACCGCAGATCACACCCGACACGGTACTTCACAGACAGGAGGTGCTGCTTCAGTCCCTGCATACAAATAAAGTCTCCGTGAGCTTCAATAATTCGGATATGAGCTTCCTTGAGGCGGTCTTCGCGCGCGGCGACAGAAGGCTTTCTGACGTTATCGAGGACGCATGGAAAAACGGCTGCAAATTTGACGCCTGGGGAGAAAGCTTCGATCCCGTCCGCTGGAGGGCAGCCTTTGATAAGAACGGGATCGATCCCGATTTCTACGCTTTCCGCGTCAGGGAATATGACGAGGTCTTCCCCTGGGATCACATGGATATAGGCATCCGCAAGGAATTTCTGATATCGGAAAACCAAAAAGCGCACAGAGGAGAGGTAACCCCGGACTGCCGTCTCGGTTGCCGCGGCTGCGGAGCGGACGCTCTGAACGGAGGACATTGTGATGCAAGACGCAAGGCTTAGATTCAATAAACTCGGCGCTGTCAAATATATCTCGCATCTTGACATGTACCGCTGCTTCACAAGAGCGTTCAGGCGCGCCGGTATACCGGTGTGGGTCACGGAGGGCTTCAATCCGAGAGTTTACCTTAATTTCGCTCTGCCGCTTCCCCTGGGCGCCGAAAGCGTCGACGATATACTTGATACGAGATTTACGGCCGACGTCTCTTCTGACGATCTCCTCAGACTGGACCTTTATGAACTTCCCGAGGGACTGTGGATTTCCGCCCTTGAGGAGCCTGCTTTCAAAACAAAAGATATAGTATCCGCGTCCTGGGACATCACGCTCCCGGCTGATTATCCGGTTTCCGCGGCTTCCGAACGGCTTGAAACAGGCGGTCTTACCTTTGAAAAGGAAGGCAAAAAAGGGACGAAGCCGGTCAAAACAACGGTCGATCTGTCCGCAAGCATTTATTCATGGAATATCGACACCTCATCCGAAAAGCCTTTACTATCTGTCAATGTCGGCGCGGGAAATGAAAACAATATCAATCCGTTCAGGCTTTTTGAAGCCCTTTCCTCGGCAGTCGGATATGAAGGTCTTCCGGTAAACGTCAGAAGAACGGGGATCTTCACGGATATTCACAGATAATTTCTGTTGATTTAACCTTTAGTAAATATTGTTTTGTTATCATTGATTTGATACTTAAGTGTAAAAGGAGGGCGGATCTTGAAGAATCCGTACGAGATACTCGGTGTTTCATCGGACGCATCCGAATCCGAAATAAGATCCGCCTACCGCGAAAAAGCAGCGGAGCTGGGCGCGTCGCAGTATATCGGCAGGGATATGCCCGACGATATCGCGCGTGAAATGAAGGAGCTTGACGAAGCGTATGATACCGTCATAAATCTTCGAAGGCTTCAGGGCAACGCCCGCAGGAACTACTATTCGACGGAAAAGTCATCCGACCGTTACGCTAATCTTTACGACGAGATCGGCAGGCTGCTTGACGACGGCGATTTTTACGGCGCGGACCGAAAGCTTGACGATATCCCGTTCAGCGATCGCGGCGCATTATGGCATTACATGAAAGGAAGATCGCTTCTCGGCATGAACAAGCCAGATGAAGCTGAGCCGCATTTTTCGGAAGCGACACGGATAGACCCCGACGATCCCGATTTCTCGGAAGCCTACAGGGATATTCGCAGCCGCCGTTCCTTCTCGCGTTCCGATGCCGAAGACGACAGCTGGAAAAAAGCCCTGAAATACCTCGGCTGGATCAGCGCTGCGCTTTACGTCATCCGGTTGCTCAGACGGTTTTTCTGATCGGAGGACCTAATGCGTAAAAGTGCCAAAACCGCTCTCGGCGGAATAATCTCCGCCCTGTCGCTGATAGTCATGCTTCTCTCCGCCCTGATACCGAACCTCACCTACGTACTGCCGATGATCGCCGGCGCTGTCATTATGATAATGGTCGAGGAGATAGGCAAGGGATGGAGCTTTCTCGCCTATATCACAGTCAGCATACTGTCGTTCCTGATAATACCGGATAAAGAAGTCGCTATGATGTATGCAGCGTTTTTCGGTTACTATCCGATAGTAAAGCGTATATTCGAGTTAAAACTGAAAAAAGCTCCGGCATATATCTGCAAATTCCTCGTATTCAACATTTCGATAGCCGCTGCGTATTTGCTGATAATCAAAGTCTTTTTGATACCCGTTGAGGGACTCGGAGATTTCGGGGTATGGACTGTCCCGGTCCTCGCCGTTCTCGGAAATCTTACTTTTTTCATCTATGACCGGCTGCTGTCAAAAATGATGGCAATTTATAACGGAAAAGTCCGAAAAAGATTCAAAGGAATGTTTAAATAATGCGTCTTGATAAATACCTTAAAGTATCGCGTCTTGTAAAACGCCGCACCGTTGCCAACGAGCTTTGCGACGCGAAGCATATCGACGTTAACGGTAAGACCCAGCGCGCCTCCTATGAGGTCAAGGAAGGCGACGTCATAGAGATCCGCGCGGGCTCTCAGACCGTTCGGGCGCGCGTGCTTACTATATCCGAATATGCCACCAAAGAAAACGCGTCGTCTATGTACGAACTCATCTGACCTTAACCGATCATTATTATTCTTACCGGAGCGTCTGTCATGAACGATAATGATGAAGTCGATATCCTCCGCAACGGCAACGACGGTCGCGAGAGTGAGCACGGCGAAGCCGAAAGCATACAGACAAGCGACTATGATATGCCCCCCGAAATACCGGGTTCTATATCCGACGCAGCCGAACCCCGGGAACATGATCCCGATATTTCAGAGAAAAACGCAATCCCTTCCGCCGACAGCGACGTAAAGGAAAGCGGGAAGATATATATCACATCCGCATCGGCTTTGGAGGACAAATCCGCTCCTTCGGTCTGGAGCAAAAAACACATAGCCGTTATCGGAATAGTTTGCGTTATATCCGCTGTTGTCGGAGGCATCCTCGGCGGAATGACCGCTTACCGTCTTATATCCGGGCAGAACATACCTGTATCCGAAACAACGGAGGTTTCCGCCGGGACGACAACGGCGTCGGTATTTGAGCAAACCGCGGCTTCGCAACCGACGACAGAAGTCACGTATAAAGAAACGAACGAGACCGAATCCGACACAACGATCAGGCAAACCGTCGAAACGACTTCCGCTCCCACTACGACTGCAGCTCCCGTGACGCAGGCAGCGCTTTCTTCAAGCACTCCCGGTCTATCCGCAAGTGAGATCTACTCAAAATACGTCAATACCGTTGTCGGCGTCGCGTCGCAGGTGGCGGTAAACACCTCGTTTTTCGGTTCAAGGCTGGGAACGTCTACCGGGTCGGGCTTTCTTATCACCGCCGACGGCTATATAGTTACCAACTATCACGTTATTGAGGGCAGTCTCTCGACCGTTGTCTCGCTTTACGGCGGAGAGCAGTACGAGGCTGCCGTAGTGGGATATGAGCAAAGCAACGATCTCGCCATACTGAAAATAGACGCGAAGGATCTGAATTTTGCCGTGTTCGGGAACTCCGACAAGCTTGCGGTCGGCGACTCCGTGCTTATAATAGGCAATCCGCTAGGCGATCTGACATATTCGCTTACGAGCGGCGTTGTCAGCGCGCTTGACAGGTCGATCAACACCGGAAGCAGAGTAGTCAACATGCATCAGACCGACGCAGCGATCAACAGAGGTAATTCCGGCGGTCCCGTTTTCAATATGAACGGTGAAGTCGTCGGGATAGCCAGCGCAAAATACACATCAAACAGCGCGGAGGGTCTCTCGTTCTTTATTCCGTCGTCGGATATACTCGGATACATCAACGATATCATTACTTACGGATACGTGCGCGGACAGGCGTCGATGGGCGTCAGCGTCCAGACTCTGACGCTGCGTACGGCTCAGAGATACGGTCTCGTTCCGGGAGTATATATCGCAGCCGTCGGCGAGGGGACCGCTGCCGCAAACGCGGGGCTCGCCGCAGGCGACGTGATCGTTGCCGTCGAAAACACCGCCGTATCTTCCGTCGAGGATATCGAATTGCTGCTTTCACGAAAAAGCTCCGGTAACACCTTTTCAGTTACGTTCAACCGGGACGGCTTGAATTACGAAGCACAGTTGAGACTCGATGAAAAGGTCCCCGCCGCGCCAAGAACAGATTCGCCATCGGTAAAAGATATCTGACGCTTTAACATTTCCTCATTCTATCCGATCGGATTATTTTTCATTTTTTTATAAAATCACTTGATTTTTCGGGATTAATGTAGTAATATACAAAAGCTGTGCTGAAGTTTTGCTTCAGCCGGATCGGGGTGTGGCGAAGTTTGGTATCGCGCCTGGTTCGGGACCAGGAGGCCGGCAGTTCGAGTCTGCCCACTCCGACCAGAAAAGAGCAGCCCATACAGGCTGCTTTTTTTAACGTAAGTGGAACGCTTGTTCATCTTCTGTTTATTATGTCTTTTTTCAAGAAAAAACCACCCGTATCCGTCGATAGGGCGCCATTCGGTCCTGTCGAATATATTATCGTGGGGTTGGGCAATCCCGGATCCAGGTATGAACCGACCCGCCATAACTGCGGTTTCAGGGCCGTAGACCGGCTTGCCGATAAGGAGTCGTTCAGGATAAGCAGACTCAAGTTCAAGTCCCTGACGGGCGAGGTCATGATCGGCGGACACAGGTGTCTTGTCATGAAGCCGCAGACCTATATGAATTTAAGCGGAGAGGCCGTTTCGGAAGCTGCCGGTTTTTATAAGATACCTCCCGAACATATCATTGTGATATCCGACGATATAAACCTTAAAGCCGGAAAGCTGAGGATCAGGAGAAGCGGAAGCGCCGGCGGACATAACGGACTTAAGAGTATAATTCTATTGCTTAACAGCGACGAATTCCCGAGGGTACGCATCGGCGTCGGTATAAACACGCCCGGTTCCGATCTTAAAGATCATGTTCTCGGAGGATTCAACGACGAAGACGGAAAAGCCGTCGACAGCGCAACCGACGACGCGGTCGACGCTGTATGCCGCATAGTCAGAGGAGATATTGAAGGAGCGATGGCGAAATACAACTGAAATGACGATAAACGCGTTCGGTGATCTTCTCAATAATTCGAATGAATTCAGGGCCGCTGTGGGGGATATCAAGTCCCGCAGGGTCCCTTTGGCGTTGCTGTCGCTTACTTCAACAGCCAAAGCCATGGTCGCAGCAGGGCTTTTTATGCATCTCGGCCGGCAGCTGCTTATCTTCGCGCCCGATGAAAATACCTGCTCGCATATGGCTTCGGATATCAGAGCTCTCGGAGTCAGGGCTTTTGTATATCCCGAAAAGAATCTGGTTTTCCGCGCAGGGGATTCCGATTCAAGAGAATTCGAACACAGACGGCTTGCCGTACTTCGGGCGATCTGCTCCGGAGAAGCCGATATAATAATGACTACACCCGCGGCGGCTTCACAGTACACGATACCGAAAACCGAACTGAAAAAACGGACCGTTACCCTCAGACTCGGAGAGGATTCCGGGATAGACGATCTTGCTCGTTTTTTCAGCTCGGCAGGATACGTAAGGCGCGACACGGTTGACGGTCCGGGTCTTTTTGCCGTTCGCGGAGGTATCGTAGATTTCTTCCCGGTCGATTCCGACGCGCCGGTAAGGGCTGAATTCTGGGGATCATCGCCCGACACGATGGGGCATTTTGATATACTGACTCAAAGAAAGACCGATACCTTAAGAGAAGCGCTCATAACCCCGTCGATGGAAACGACCGTAGATGACGTGTCGGGTCTCGCGCGCAGGATAAGGGGACTTGCTTCGACACTGCGCGGCAGGAACGCGCCTGTCGCCAGACAATTCCTTAACGCTGACGCCGACGAGCTCGAGCGGGGGAGCATCCCGGATTCTATCGACAAGTATCTCCCGCTTATCTACGAAACACGCGCGACGCTGTTTGATTACCTTCCCGACGCGCATCTTATAGTCTGTGAATCGAATGCCGTAAAAGAAAAAGCGGAAGCATCCGAAAAGCTGTATCTTGAAGACGTAAAGTCGGGGTTTGAAGACGGTTATCTATGCAAAGGCCTTGACGAGTACCGTCTTCCATGGAGCCTGATCCACTCCGGTTACACCGAACGCGGTGTGATCTATATGAACGATTTTGCGCCCGGTACATATGACACTCCGCTAAAGGACCTTATAAATTTCAATATCCACAGGACCGCGGCGTGGAACGGTTCCATCTCACAGCTTGAGGACGATCTTAAACCTGCCCTGCGCCGCGGTATGACCGCGATTGTTTTCGCGGGTAACGACAAAGCGTCCGTTTCCCTTGCGCAGGATCTTTCCGACGCGGGGTACGATTGCGTATATCATCCTTCTCTTCCCGCGCGCTTCATCGGGAAATGCGTAAATATAATCGAGGGCGGATTGTCTTCGGGGCTCGAGTTCAACACCGAAAAGTTTATTATTTTCTCCTATACAAAAGGCGCGCGTCAGAGCTTCAAAAGAGAAGCGGCGAGATCGAGAAAAAAATCAGCCGAAGCGTTCCAGAGCATCTCCGAACTGACAAGAGGAGACTACGTCGTCCATTCCAAGTACGGCATCGGTATTTTTGACGGCATACAGAAAGATACCGCCGCGGGCATAACCCGTGATTACATAAGGATCAAATACGCAGGCAGCGACGTTCTCAAGATCCCGGTAACTCAGCTCGATCTTGTTTCAAAATACATAGGCCCGATATCGGACGACTCCGGCGTCCGCGTCAAAATAAACAGACTCGGCGGAGCGGACTGGGAAAACACAAAGAAAAAAGTCAGCCGCGCAGCCGAGGAAATAGCTCAGGAGCTTATCAAGCTTTATTCGCAGAGGCTTCATTCAAAGGGCTTTTCTTTTGACGCGGACGACGATCTTCAGAGTGATTTCGAATCGCGTTTTGAATATGAAGAGACCGACGACCAGCTTCGCTGTTCGCGTGAAATAAAAGCCGATATGGAAGCCTCCCACCCGATGGACAGGCTTCTTTGCGGCGACGTCGGCTTCGGAAAAACGGAAGTTGCGCTGCGCGCTGCTTTCAAATGCGTGTCTCAGGGGAAGCAGTGCGCGATACTCGTACCCACAACGATTCTTGCGCTTCAGCACTATCAGACGATGCTGCGGCGCTTTGAGGGCTTCCCGATCAATATTGAAATGCTCTCACGTTTCCGTACCGGCGAAGAGCAGAAAAAGATAATCAAAAGACTTGCCGCTCCCGATATGGTCGACGGAATGGTCGATCTTATAGTCGGAACGCACAGACTGCTGTCAAAGGATATCAAATTCAGAGACCTGGGACTCCTTATCGTTGACGAGGAACAGAGATTCGGAGTCAAACAGAAAGAAAAGATAAAAGAGCTTTTCCCGTCCGTCGACGTTCTGACTCTTTCTGCCACGCCCATACCCCGCACGCTGAATATGGCTATGGTCGGAATAAGAGATCTCTCCGTTATTGAAGAATCGCCCGCGGACAGGCTGCCTATCCAGAGCTTTGTGCTGCCCTACGACGACGAGGTCGTAGCCCGCGCCGTAGACAGAGAGCTCAGAAGAGGCGGACAGGTCTATTATCTGCATAACA
>JAFRXS010000219.1 GCA_017443405.1 Clostridia bacterium
AGAAAGCTTCAAGTCCATACTTGAATCGTACGGTCTTACCGTGACCGTAAGAAGAACTCTCGGCTCCGATATAAACGCTTCCTGCGGTCAGCTGAGACGAAAAGCGAGGGGAGAATCATGATCGTAAGCGCAAGATCTGATATCGGTCTCATCAGAAAGATAAATGAAGACGGCTACTATTGGCACGAGTGCCGCGGCGGCGTTATTGCCGCTGTCTGTGACGGTATGGGCGGCGCTGCCGGCGGCGAGATAGCCAGCAGCATGACGCTTGACGCCGTTAAGGATATTCTGACGGAAGGTCTTTCCGATTCGCTGAGCGAAAATGAGATCCGCGATCTTATGACCCGAGCCGTTGAATCCGCCAACGAGGATCTTCTCAAGGCGCAGATCGATAATCCCACGCTTCGCGGTATGGGCACGACGATCGTTATGGCTTACGTGACGCGCGATCTTGCCTATATCATGCATATGGGCGACAGCAGGGCGTATCTCTCTTCGGATAAAGAGATGCACAGGCTGACAAAGGATCATTCGTACGTTCAGGACCTTATCGACAGCGGAGCAATGACCGAAGCCGAGGCGGAGGAATCTCCGTATAAAAACATTATCACAAGAGCAGTCGGTACCGACAGGCAGGTCTACCCGTCTTTCGGTATGTTCGACGTGGTCCCCGGGGATATGATCATTCTTTGCTCCGACGGTCTGACAAATTACGTCGGTGAGGATAAGATCTTCTCTTTGAGCCGATCGGTCGATCAGCCCGCCGACATTCTCGCGCAGGCGGCTCTCTCCGGAGGCGGCGGCGACAACGTCACTGTTGTCACTCTTAAACTTGAAGAATAACAGGGCTCATCATACGGTATGACGATCACAGCACCGCGTAGAACCTTGGAGGAGATATAATTGTACGAGAATTATATTGGCAGTATACTTGAAAACAACAACAACAAGTATAAGATAATCAAGAAGATCGGGAGCGGCGGAATGAGCGTCGTTTTCGAGGGGTTTGATATCACTCATAACCGCAGCGTGGCGATCAAGGTCCTCAAGGAGGACTATCTGGAAGACGAGGATTATATCCGCCGTTTCTGGAACGAGTGCGAGATAATTAAAAATCTCGATAATCCCAATATAGTCGAGCTTTATGACTATAACATGGACGGAAGCTTCAAGTTCATCGTCATGGAATACGTCGAAGGCACGACGCTTGAGAATCTCATCAGCAATACGCCTTCTATTCCGATCGTCGTTACCTGCAGGATCATCACGCAGGTGCTTATCGCTCTTCAGTGCGCTCATGACGCAGGCGTCATCCACAGGGATATCAAGCCTTCAAACATTATGATCCGTAAGGACGGCAATATAAAGGTCATGGATTTCGGCATAGCCCGTATAGCGGTCGGCAACAAGACCCGGACAGCCACCAATCTCATGACTCCGCAGTATATGTCGCCCGAACAGCCCGGCGGACATACCGACAGACGCTCGGATATATACTCGCTCGGTCTGATCCTCTATGAGCTTCTTACCGGCAGGTATCCCTATAAGGGTTATGATTACGAGCTGTACATCCAGCATCTTTACGCGGAACCCGAGAGGCCGCGCTCCATAAGGCCCGACATCCCCAGCGCCCTTGAACAGATCACTCTTCGCGCCATACAGAAGGATCCCGATTTCCGTTATCAGTCCGCGTCCGAGATGCTTACCGATATGGAAATAGCCCGACAGGATCCCACGTATAATTTCGGTTATTCGCTTTCTACGGGCGGCAATCCGGATTATCTCGACACGATAAATAAGCCTAATAACGTCAAAGTCAGTCCTCCTTCTGTCGAGCAGCAGCCCACCGCCGTTAAGGAACCGGAACCCGAACCGCCCGCTAAGCCGGTCGAGGATGACGATTTTCACGACAATAAAAAGTCGGGCGTGTCCGTAGGCGTTCTTGTCGCAGTGTTTGTATTGCTTCTCGCCGGCGTCGGGATTCTGGGATATAATATTTACCGTAATTATTTCAGTACGCCGAAGACTGAAGTTCCAAATTTTATCGGACAACCCTACGAGCAGGTCATTTCGCAGTATAGTTCAAAGTTTACATTTGAGAGCGTTCCTCAGTACAAATACAACACAGAATACGCCGACGGCGTCGTATGCGAGCAGTCTGTCGCAGCCGGCGAGTTGATCAATTCGGACAAGACCATTCGCCTTACCGTCGCGGCGAGCAGCGAAGCTGCTGTCGTGCCGGAAGTCACCGGGAAGATGTATTCAACAGCCGAGAGTATCCTTAAATCACGAGGCTTCGTTGTAGTGACCGTTCCCGTTGAGGATCCGGAAAAAGAGGACGGATATATAGTGCGGACCGATCCTGCTGCAAATACCACCGTTGCCGCGAAATCGACCATTACGGTTTACGTCGTTTCCGGAAGCGGGACCGTCAAGGTCCCCGATCTTATCGGCAAGACCCGCGCGGAGGCGGTTTCGGCGCTTGATGACCTGAAATTCAAGGTGACAGTCAAGATCGACGCAAGCGAAGCCGACAAAAAGGGACTCGTAATAGCCCAGACTCCCGAAGCGGACACGGATTCCGTTGCCGGAAGTGAAGTTACGATCACCGTCGGAAGCGGGGTACCCGCCGAAAAAGAATGCCATCTCACAGTTTCCCTTCCCGACGATTCCGATCTCAGCGTTCAGCTGGTCTGCTATCTTAACGACGCGGTTGTTACCCGTTCTAACGTTATCCTGGACGGCTCCGATTATAAGATCACGTTCTCCGGCTCCGGTTCATCCGACAGCTTCAAGGTCTATCTCGCCAATGCTCTCTACGAGGAAGGGACGATAGATTTCACCAAAGATTCCCCGAAGGCGACCGTGACCGCGACTCACGAGTGGAGCTCGTCCAATACTTCCGTTCCGGACGTCGTAGGCATGACTCTTGAAGAAGCGACCAAGGAGCTCAAAGGCAGCGGATTTAATAATATCAACGTTGTCTATCGCGATACCGCCGCTTATGCCGAAGGCTACGTCATCAGCCAGACGCCCGCTGCCGGGAAACCGGAACCCTCTCAGACGGAGATCACCATAGTGATATCCAGAGCGGTTACCGAGACCACAACGGTTCAACCCACTGTCGTCGCCCCGACAACTACAAGACCTGTCACTACCAGGGAAGATATAAATGGCTGATCTTTCTGTCGGACGGATCATAAACAGCAACGGCGGTTTCTATTACGTAGAGACCGCCGGATCTGTAATAACAGAATGCCGCGCACGGGGTATATTCCGCAAAAACGGTATATCTCCGCTTGTCGGCGATGAGGTCAGATTCAGCGTTACTCCGACAGGCGAGGGCAGTGTAGAGGAGATACTGCCCCGGAAAAACTTCTTCAACCGTCCGCCGTGCGCGAATATAGATATGCTCATCTGTGTGTCCTCCGTTGCCGATCCCGCGCCGAATCAGCTTGTCAATGACCGTATGACCGTATGCGCGGAAAGACGCGGAGTTGTTCCCGTAATGCTGTTTTCAAAGACGGATATTAAGACCGCCGAATACTATGTGGGTATCTATGAAAAAGCCGGCATGATCTCATTCGGTTTCTCTGCCGAAACGGGAGAGAATATCGACAGGATCCGAACGCTTTTGAAGGACCGCGTCTGCGTTCTGACCGGTAATTCGGGGGTCGGAAAGTCCTCCCTTCTTAACGCTCTCGATCCTTCGCTGTCGCTTGCGACGGCGGGGATCAGCGACAAACTCGGCAGAGGGCGTCACACGACCCGCACGGTAACGCTTTATAAGCTCTGCGGCGGGCTTGTCGCCGATACTCCGGGCTTTTCCGTCCTTGATTTCGAGAATGACGAGCATATACCGCCGGACGAACTGGCTTATCTGTTTCCTGAATTTCTTCCATATCTCGGAGATTGCCGCTTCGGTTCGTCTTGCGCTCACGTCAAAGATAAGGGGTGCGCCGTGACTGAAGCCGTTCAAAACGGTCTTATTGCTCGCGAGCGCTGGGAAAGCTATACGGCTATGTACGCCGAGGCGACCGAAGTCGAGAACCGAAAATGGGATCGGTAAAGGAATCGTTCTGACACATCCTAAAAACCACCGCTTTTGCCTGCGGTGGTTTTCGCTTTGGTGTGACGTTATTTGACTGTTTTTCTGATTTTAAACGTCGGTATCAGCGGAATGACCGACAGCGCGACGATGATCGCGCCGACAAGGAAGATATTACCGTTAGGTATATACTCCATGGCGCCGCTCGCTTCATTAAGGAAAGTTTCACCGCTTGTTTTGACTACAGCCTGACCGATGAGCGATCCGAATATCATCGGCAACAGCACGAAGAACAGTATCCAGATGCCTTCAAATTGACCGCGCGAATCGGCGGGGTAGAGCTGTTTTGTCCAGACCTTTGTCGTCTGCAGGATCGCGACATAGCCGACTCCGACGACAAAAATGCCGATCCATATCCTTGCATTGAATATGTTTGAAGGATCGACCTGCGAGGATGTGACGGGGTAGAGTATGAATAACCCGATAATATTAATGACTATTGCAGCGAGCGCTATGAATTGATGCTTGTTCTTGTTGAT
>JAFRXS010000220.1 GCA_017443405.1 Clostridia bacterium
AGCCTTTGATTTCACCTTTTGCCGTTATGGCAATAGATTTCACTTATATTCTTTGTCGCTAATGCGATGTATCATTTAAGACTAATATGTTGCTATCGGTCGCTAACCTATTTACATTTAACATTTTGAATGGTATTATTACTCTAACAAATTGAAAGGACTAGAAATAATGCTTTCTGTTCCGAAAGCCGGTTGGACGACATTTAAGATAAACGATAGTAACGAGTATATGTTAAGTTATTTGACAGATGTCCCTTTCGATTGGCTCACTCATGCGATCCACGGTTTAGAAACCATGGACGTTTTTGCTGTTCACGGAAACTGCGAACCGGGAAGAATGGTTTGTACCATCAGTCATTGGAGTTGCTATGTTTTATTTGAAGATGAAGATCCAAACCCGAAATGTGATTGTTTTTCTCAAATCAACCTGTCAATGATCGACTTTTGCAGAAATCTGTACACTGATATTCTGAATTATCTTGATGCTTGGGTGCATTGGGATGAGTATTCCCTAACTGCAGATTTAGAAATAGGAGATGAAACCGGTTATAACTCTGTTGTTCAGGAAAGACGAACGATACTCCTTAATAAATTGGATCGATTGCTTCAATTGATCGATGAGAAAGAACACTATTTCAGAGAGGATTATCTGTTTTTCTGATAGTACTATTCATAGTGAGGTTAAGCCCATGCTGCGTATCTTCAGACTTTTCATCTCTCTGCTCGTTTCGTTTGAGCTGATCTTCGGCGGGATGATCTCCGGTGGCGCGCCGATAGCCCCCGTACCCGACGCGCCGGCGGGCGAATACGGCTCTTACGTCAACGCCTTCGTCGGCACCGGCGGCGTACCGTGGGTGTGCGGCATGCTCAGCCCCGCGGCTTGTTCCCCCTTCGGCGCCGTTCGCGTGGGGCCCGACACCTGCGCCGTAGGCGGTATCGCAAAGATAAAAACGAACACGTCCGGCTACTACTATGAACACCGCCATATGCTCGGCTTCAGCCTCGGGCGGCTGTCCGGCACAGGCGCCAGGGATTACGGCATGTTCCGCGTAACGCCGGGTCTCGGCGCGTTTTCCGGCAAGACGCGCCCCGCAGCTTACGCTTATTCACATAACGCGGAAACCGCCTGCCCGGGCTATTACGCGGTAAGGCTGCCCGGCGCGGCGACTCTGTGTGAGATGACGGCGACCTCTCACGTCGCCGCGCTTCGCTTCACCTTCGACACGGCGCGCGACGCGGGCGTTTATATCGACGCAGCCGCAGTCGTGAGCGCGGGAGAATATAAGGACGCGAGAATACAGTGGGACGAGGAAGCGCGGACCTTCTCCGGTCAGATAACGCTGCTTTGCTCATTCTCCGACCGTTTCGGCGGGCTGACCGTGTATCTTGCGGGCGACTGCGACACGCAGGCGGATTTCGTCCCCGCCGATTCCGGCGACGGTCTTTGGCTGGATTTCGGAAGCGTCAAAAATTCCCCCGTTACTCTTCGTATGGCTATAAGCTTTATAAGCGTCGGGCACGCCCGGGCAAATCTGGAAGCCGAAGCCGGGGACGCGGGCTTTAACGGCGTCCTGGACCTTGCCCGCGACGCATGGGAAGAGCGACTCGCATCCGTCGTCATAGACGCCGACGACAAAACGAAGCGGATCTTTTATACCGCCCTGTATCACTCGATGATAATGCCGACCGACTTTACCGAATCAAACGGCGAGTACCTCGGCTTCGACCGCAGGGTCCACACTGCGGACGGCTATACTTACCGCACGGATATGTCGCTTTGGGATACCGCCCGCTGCACGCACTCACTTTATACGCTCATCGCTCCCGACATACAGGACGACTGTCTTAAAAGTCTGCTGGCGATGGACGCGCAGGGCGGCGTGCTCCCGCGCTGGCCGATGGGCTGCGGTTATACCGGCTCGATGTTCGGCAACCCGGCAAACATCGTATTCGCGGAAAGTTATTTCAAGGGGCTCGATTTCGACGCTCAGGCGGCGCTCGACGCCATGAAAAGATCGTCCCACGGCGAGTATCCGGGCAAGGATTCGCGAGAGGGAGCCGATCTGTACGACGAATACGGCTACATCCCCGACGATATCCTCGGCCGTTTCTCCGTTTCAAAAACGCTTGTGTACGCCTGGGAGGATGACGCGACAGCAAGGCTCGCCGCAGCGCTCGGCGACGCAGATGCGGCGAAATACGCCGAAAGCGCGCGCAATTACCGCAATCTCTGGGACCCCGAAACAAAGTATTTCCGCCCCAGAAACTCCGACGGCTCGTGGGGCAGCCTGCATCCGGAGATCACGTCGTTTTTCGACGACATCTTCGGCACCGACCTTTTCTCCTCCTACTGCGAGGGCAGCGCAAGGCAGTGGCGCTGGAGCGTTCAGCAGGACCCGGCGGACCTTATCGCGCTTTTCGGTTCGGAAGAGATATTCGTCCGCGAGCTTGAGGACTTCATGAAGGACGCCTCGCTCACACGCGCGGCGATAGACCCCGGCTCCGGTTACTGGATAGGCAATCAGCACGACATCCACACGGCGTATCTGTTCAATGAAGCAGGCAAACCGGACCTTACGCAGAAATGGGTGCGCTGGACGCTTCGCGAACGGTTTTCGCTCGATCCCGACGGACTTGACGGCAACGACGACGGCGGCACTATAAGCTCGTGGTACGTTTTGTCCGCTCTGGGCTTCTATCCCATTGCCGGCACCGACCGCTACTGGATCGGTTCCCCCGCGGTCGACAACGCGACGCTTGAACTTGCAAACGGCGCCCGGCTTAAGATCGAAACCATCGATCAGAGCCCGAAAAACGTCTACGTCCGCGAAGTTCTTCTCGACGGCGACCCGATCGAGGGCCCGTACCTGACGCATGAACAGATCAGGGACGGCGGTACGCTGACCTTTATCATGACGGACAAAGCGTAAGAGCGGACAATATTATATGATCCCGAGGGACAAACGCCTTCGGGATCTTTGATCATTGTGGAGTTATCAGTCGGGATACCTTACCGTCCTGCCGGTGAACGCCTGAACGAAAAACACACAGACGTCGGTATACGCCTTTTGGAAAAAGCCCTTGAAGCGTATATCGGCAAGCAGCGCTTTATCCTCGCGGCTCCCGGCAAGCGAAACGACGTCCTTTTCGTTAACGAAGTCGTACCAGCGGACGACGCGAGTTTCGTATTTGTCCGGCGCGTTCTCGTCAAGCTCGATCACGCGATAGCCGTACTGCGTCGAGAAGGCGTCGCCGTTGTATCTGGTGGAAAGAGAATTTGTGATATCTATGCCCTTGTATTTCACGCCGAAAGCGTTGGTGTGATCGTGACCGGTGAACATCGCGAGGACGTCGCCGCGTTCGACCATGGCGGCGAACTGACCGTGGTCATAGTACCCGGGGCAGGGATACTCGTGGAGCATGCCGTAATTGGTGTACTCCTTCGAAAAACGGTAGTATTCCCCTTTATTGTACAGGTGCTCATAGGTAAAGGCGGACCTGCGGTCCCTCTTTTCAAGCGCCTCGTAGACCTCGGGAACGATTATATGCTGGAACACGAGAGAATAGATCTTCCTGCCGTTCCGACGTTCGAGTTCCTCCGACTTTTCGCGGTACCACCGCACCTGATCCTCCGCGACGTTGGCGTAATGCCCCTCTTCGTCGTAATCGCCCGAATCAAATACCCACAAAGCGAATTTGAGTTCGTCACCGTCCGACGCGCAGAGCGGGACAAGATAAGTGCCGCAGCCCGTAAGGGCGTCGCCGTCGTCGATAGAAACGCTGCAGGAATAGCCGTTATACAGAGCCATGACCTGTTCTCTCGTATACGCGCCGTTCTCGGAATCGTGATTGCCGAACGACACGGCGACGGGAATGCTCCTGTCCTCAAAGACGCGCATGAGCTGATCGATACGCTCGGCGGTGGCTTCGTACGTGCTTTCGGGCGCGAGGTCGCCGGTGAGCATCACCAGATCGGGCTTTTCGCGGTCGCATGCAAGCGCGATCAGACGCACGCTGTTTTTGACGTTGTCTTCATGCAGATGGGTATCCGTGATATGAAGTATCTTGAATCTGCCGTCGCTGTTGAAGTGAAAAGCGCGGGTCGTCAGATCATCCTGCGCGAAAGCCGCCGGGAACATACCGATCACCACCGTAAGGCAAAGAATAAGAGAAAGAATTAAAGCGAAGCTTTTTTTCATAACGATCACTCCGAATACTTGTGGATTGATAATACACCTTAAGGACAGATAATATCTGTTTATATCATTATAGAACAGAAGCGTCCCGATCTATTCCCCGATCCGCGCGCCTATATATTTGAGCGCTTCGACCTGTTCGGGGTCGAGATTGCCGTGCTGATCGACGAAGATATCGACGGTGATGACCGCTCCCGCCTCGTTGTTTTTGCGGATATAATCGGCGACGTATTCCTTGCTTCTGCGCACGCCGGTATTGCGCCAGCCGGCGCAGATATTGCCGTCGCGGTAGTCGCCCAGGGGAATGAGCAGGTGGTTCTGCGCGCCGTCCGTGAAGCGGGTCTTGAAAACGTATGTAAAGTCGTTGTCCTCGCCGCAGGTAAAGCCCTCGTTCTCAAACCATTTTACGGGGGTATCGTCGCCGTCGTTGACAAAGCTCGCAGTGCCGCTGTTGAACGCCGCGAGAGCGTCGGGATTGCCTTTTTTTATCGCTCGGTCGTAGATGGAAAGCAGCTCGTTGTTATAGCCCAGATGAGCGTAGCAGCCGTCAACCCACCAGCCTTTTACGAGGCTGCCGTAGCGCAGGGCGTATTCCCCGAGGACCGCCGCCCAATTCTCGACGAAGTTCCGGTCGACCTTGCCGTGTATCCCCGCCTCATAATCCTCGTAAAGCCCCATAGCTGGGCCCGCGATCTTGTCAAAATGCGGCCCGTCGCCGGTATAGTAAAGGTAGAGGTCTATATCATACTTTCCGAGCGACGCGGCGAGATCGCGGATCAGGTCGCGCTTCGCGCAGCCCTCCCCGGGCGCGATGCCGGTGATGCGGCTGTACGCCACGTTCGGAGCGATCATGAATCTGGTCCCCTGCATGACGGTAATGAAGTAGTAGCCGCAGCCGATCTCATGAAGTGTCGCGGCGAGCTTATCCGTGTCGAAGGAATCGACCTGTTCGTTCCATTCCTCCGCCATTTTGACCATCTCGTCCGGATCGTCTCCTCTGAAACGGGTATATCCTCTTTCGCTCCCGTAAAGGAAGTGGTTGAATATGCCCCATTTTTTAGACATCATCCTGTCCTGCGCGTTCATACGACTTCGCCTCCGTGCTGTATTGACGCTTTTATTATATAACACGGTTCGGCGCATGTAAAGACGCTACAAAGAAAAAGGCGCGGGGGTTCCGCGCCGAGTGTTTTATGTTCCGGGAAACGCCCGGCCGTACGTTATTCCTCGATTCCGCCGATATCGATTATCGTTCCGCCCGAGCCGGAGACTCTGGGCAGAACGCCGTCCCATTTCTCGATCTTCTTGTTCTCGATTACCTGGTCGGTAAGGGACTGGCTGATGATTCGGTTAGCTTCCGCCTCCGCTTCGGCGCGGATCTTTATGGACTCGGCGTCTGCTTCAGCGTTCTTGATAGCGGTCTGCTTCTCGGTTTCAGCCTTGAGGAGCTTCTGCTGAGCGACCTGCTTCTCCTCTATAGCGGTGATGAACGCCTCGGAAAAGTCGAAGTCGATGATGTTCACGTCCGTGATGTAAAGCCCGATGCTGTTGAGCTTTTCGTTGAGCCCCTCGACGAGCCCGTCGGAGATGAGCGCGCGGTTGGTGACGCTCTCCTCGGCGGTGTAGGTCGCTGTGATCGCCTTGAGGACCTCGTTCACGGCGGGAACAATAAGAACGGACTCGTAATCGGCGCCTATGTTCTTGTAGATACTGTTGCTCTTCGCGGTGTCGACGCGGTAGTTGATCGCGAGTACGGTGTCGACGCTCTGAAGGTCCTTTGAGAACGCCTGAGTATTGACTTCGAGCTTGCGGATACGGTTGTCGATCTTGACTATATTCTGGATAAAGGGGATCTTGGCGTGGACGCCCTCCTGCAGAACGACCTCGTCGTTGACCTTGCCGAGAGTGACGATGACTCCGGTATGACCGGCGTCGACTACGGTGACCGCGTTCGCCACTATCACGACCGCAAGCAGCAGCACTGCCGCCGCGACGCAGATCTTCACTACAGTCTTTCTCTGAACACCGTTTGCGTTGATGATCCTCATTTTGATTCCTCCTTCATCTTCATGAACCTGGATTCAGCTTCTTTTTTGTATCTTGCCGCGGCGCAGGCGTATGCCATGACCGTGAGCGCCTCGCAGAGACGCTGAGCCGCGTTCTTATCGGGCGGATCGTAATCCGATGTCACCCGGCGGACCGTCTCCGGTATCCGGTCAAAGGATTCTCCGTCTCCCGCCTCTGCTATGATCTCGCAGAGGTAATCGTACATGCGGTCCTCCGGTATGATATCGTCGCTCTCGTCGTCCGCGCTGCCGTTGACCATTGACATAAGCTCGCCTATGCTCTCTATACGCATGCTGTCGCGAAGCGCCGAGATGAGCAGTATGCGGGCAAGCTGCCTTTCGCGGTATTTCTTGCCGACGGGGTTCGCGACGAACTTTCGCTTGACCCAGTTCTGGACGGTCGAAGGCTCAAGCCCCGTAAGGGAGCAGACCTGCCCGAGAGTGAGCCCGTCCGCGGCGAGGATAAGAGGCCGGAATACCGAGAACATACCTCCGCCCCCGTAGGGGATCGAAGTCCCCGGAATGACTCTGTTTTCCATATTCGCTCACCTCTCTGTTGAGTTTATCGGATTATATCACAAGTTCATTTGACTGTCAATAGCATTCATCTGATTTTTCAAAATTTTTCACGTGACCGCAAAAAAGCGATAAATCTCTATTGAAAACCGCTCCCGGATTTGATAAAATTATAACGATTATAAAGTACAAAGGAGGCTTGTGCGAATGGCAACCTGTCCGCACTGCGGAAGAAAGCTTCACTTTCGCGACTGGCGCCCCGAATGTCCCGACTGCGGCACGCATCTGACCTACTATAACTCTAATCTCCGTCTTCTCGAGGAATCCGAAAGGACCGAGATCGAGCACGCGGCTTTCCAGCCTAAGGTCGACAGAGCTAAAGCGGCTTACGCGGGCTCCCCTCTCGCGATAATCAGGATCGTCCTCACGCTTATCCCGATCGGCGCGCTCTTCCTGCCGCTCGTCGTGAGCGGATCGGGAAAAGGCGCGAACGTCATCGAGGTTTATAAGGCTATCGACGCCTACGGACTCGGCAACGTGTTTTCCGACGCGCTCAAACAGCCCGCCTGCCTTGCGGTAGCTCTGCTGCTGCTTTCGGCGGCTTCGTTGATAGTGAGCATCGTTCTGATCTCGATGTCGCTCGGCAACCACGGAAAAATAAGAGTCGTCATAACCTACGGCGTCATGTTCCTTTTGGCGGCCGGGTCCCTTATCACCGCCCTGTTCGCCGGCGAGTCGACCGGGGTATTCTCGGACGGAGCGGAGGTTTTCCGCCCCGGCGTCGGTGCCTATATCTACGCCGCGCTTTTCCTGGTACTGTTCGTTTACAATGTCTTTCTTATCAACAAAGGCATACCCGTCAAGTACACTCCGTGCCTTATAGGCGGTCTGCCGAGCGAAGAATATTACTCCTACGTCGAGCAGGGATACAGCATTGCCGAAATAAGAAGAAAGATGCTCGTGGCGCTCGCCGAGCTCGACGCAAAGCTTGACGAAACTCTTGAGGAAGAAGGTGCCGCGAAATGAACGAATTCAAGCTCAGGGAAGCAAAGGATATTGCCGAGCACGGCAGCGACGAGGAAGTCAACAGGCACCTGCAAAGGATGACGAGAGTCGACCGCCGCGTCGTTTCCCGCAAAGAAACGATCGGCTACATGTTCTTTGACGGCAGCTCCGGCTTCAATATCGACTCGCAGAGGGAGCTGTTCGTCGACAGTATCCTGCAGATCGATCTCAAGAAGCAGTCGCAGTTCAACATCTTCGCCGGTCTCTGGGATATCGTGGACGATATACTCATAGGCGGCGTCATAGAAAAAACGCGCACCCGCTGGGGCAAATTCGTGCCGTACTTCTTCCTGATCGGCATACCCTACGCGATAGTCGTCGGTCTGTACTGGATGCTCCCGCTGTTCTTCTCGGAGGAACACGTCAACGACCTGAATTATATACCGAAATTCATCGCATTCATCGTCCTCGAGCTGCTGATGGAAACGGTCAAGAATTTCAGAGGCGTCGCGACGGCGGGCTATCTGTCGACGATAACGCCGTACCCGTCGGACAGGCGGCGGCTGCTCTCCGTCACAAAATACTTCAATCTGTTCTACGCGGGGCTGCCGAACACGTTCGTCGAATTCCTTCTTGACTTCATCACGAACGGTCTTATAAAGGCGTCTCCCACGCGAACGACGGCGGACATGATGAAATGGGCGCTGGTGATACTCGGACCGTTCACGGCGATCGTGACGGGACTCGTTACGATATGGTACTCGACGCTGGCGAAGGAAAGAGTGCATCAGAGCATAGAAACGCCGAGGATAATCGACAGCTTAAGGGTCGTTTTCACGAACAAGCCGCTGCTGATGTATATGATATCCAACTCGCTCGGCTCGTTCAGCACCGGCATATCCACCAACAACTACTACCGCTGGATACTGTTCATGACGACGTTCGAGACCTTCGCGGGCATACCGTCGGTATTCTTCCAGCCGCTGGGCTACGCGAAATACAACAAGCTCGCCGCGAAGTATTCGACAAAACGTCTGTATATGATGGGCTATTCCATACCCAAAGCGAGCTATATACCCGTATTCCTCTACGGCCTGCTGATCAGGGACAAGGACGGTCAACAGCTGTTCAAAAACAGGATAGCGATGTTCCCCGTCACGGCCTTGTGGGAGATAGTCTACGCCTCGTTCCAGGGCATAATCGGCATATCAAGGGATGAGATACAGAACGAGTGCAACGACTATATCGAATGGAAGACGGGGCACCGCAACGAAGCCATCCTGCAGGTGGCGAGCACGATAATGTGCAAGATACCCGAAAGGCTCAACGCCGTTTTCACGCCCCTTATCAAGGACTGGATAGGATACGATCAGAACGCCTACAAAAACGTCCAGCCGCAGCCGGAACGCGCGCAGCCGTGGATATTCGCGATGAGCACGCTGTTCCCCGCGATACTCGCGATACTCAGCATAGTGCCGATGTTCGGCTACAAGATAGACAAGGCGACGCGCGACAATATGTACGCCGAGCTCAACGCAAGACGTTCCGAGACCGCGCAGAAGATAACCGACGCCGAATCCGGCGTATCGGAAGACTGATACCGAACAAAAACAGTAAAAACGCCGTAAAAGACGGCCGTCATATACCCTTTTCGGAGGAATAGAAATGTCTTTATCCAAAAAACTGATCTCACTGTTACTCGCGGCGGCGCTCATCATCGGCGTCGTTCCCTGCGTCGTATCCGCAGATGACGCGATCGGGTTTTCACTCGGCGACGCCTACGCCGCGCCGGGCGGGACGTTGAGCATACCGCTTTACGTATCTAACGCCAGCAACTGCATTGACGGCGTATTGATCTTCGGCTACGATCCCGCAAAGCTAACGTATTCGGGCTGCAGCCTCAACACGTCGGCGGGCTCCGAATTCACCGACGAAAATCTCACTTACGTCGACGGACCCGCGGCGCACTACACGGGCAGAGAAGGTATGGCATACGTTTCTCTCAGCTTCTTCACGGTCAGGAACGCGATAGACGACTCCGACGCCTGCTTCATGAACCTCTCCTTTACCGCTGCCGACGCCGCTTCCGGCACCGCGGACATAGAGCTAATCTGCTCTTATCTTGACGTGAACGGCTCGTCGGTCACCCCGATAGTCTCCGGCGCGACGGTTACCTTCGCAGCGGCGTCCGCAGCTTCCGATTTCACGTATTCGACGGACGGCGAGGGCAAGCTGCACGTGACCGGCTATTCCGGCGCGGGGACCGAGAACCTTACCATTCCCGCCGTCAACGGCGAAACCAAAGTCGACTATATCGACAGTTTCGCGTCAAGCTCGTCGGCTCTCGCAGCCGTCAAGGCCGTTTTCGTTCCCGCTTCCGTCACCTCGATAGACCCGGCGTTCTGGAACAATTTCCCGGCGCTTGAATATATAGCGACGACGGAGTCCGGCCCCTGCTACTTCGCGGAGGACGGCGTCATCTATAAGGCGGACGCCGATTCGGGCGTCGTATCTGTCGAGCATTATCCCGCGGCGCGCAGGAGCGCGGTTTTCCACGCGGCGGACGAGCTCACGGTACTCGGCGCCGGCAAGCTTAATAACAGCAGCGTAACGTCCGTTTCTCTCGGCAGCGCCGTCACGGCAATAGACGACGGGGCGTTTGCCGACGTTCCGAACCTTTCGTCGATAACCGTAGACCCCGACAATAAGTCCTACAAGGTCGACAACGGCATACTCAAGACCTTCGACGGCAAAAAGATCGTCGCCTGCCCGGCGAAGTCCGGACTCTCCTCTTATGACGTGCCCGCCGAGGTGACGTCGATCGCCGCGTCCGCTTTTGAGGACTGCGAGAATATCACGGTGACCTTCCCCGTTTCCGTCACGTCGGTCGGCGAAAAGGCTTTCGCGCCCAATACCGGCGTAAAGCTCAGAGTCTACTTCAACTCCGCGGCATGCGCTTTCGCGCTCGCGAACGGCTTTTCCGCCGCAGCGGGCAATCTTGAGATATTCGCGCCCGTTCTTAAATCCACGAGCGTCACAAGATGCCCGAAGGACGCCGCCGGACTCACGGTAAGCTTTACTTTCAACAATACGAATATCACTTCCGTAAAGTCGGATGAAGGCGTCGATCTCTCGTTCAGCGTTACCGGACAGAACGTAGTCATCCCTGTTTCGGATACCTCCAAGCTTTCGCTCGGCGACAGGAAGATCACTTTCACGTTCGACAGCGGCGTAACTCTTGATTATTCGTTCAAGCTCGCGCATTCCTGGGACGCGGGTAAGATCACGACTCCCGCGACCTGCTCCGCGAAGGGCGTCAGGACGTACACCTGCACTATATGCAAGGATACGAAGACCGGCGACGTCGCCGTAAATGCCAACAATCACAGCTGGGGCGACTGGGTCATCACGACCGAGCCGACCGAGAGCAAGGAAGGGTCCGCGACCGCGATCTGCACGCTCGATCCCTCTCATTCCACGACAGTCAAGGTCCCCTCTCATCTTTATTACTGGTCGACCACGACCGTCAAGGAAGGCGGTTTTTTGGGCATGGGCGGCACCGATTATTACTACAAGTACTGCTCCAACGAGGGCGACAAGATAATAGATAAGAGCACGTCGGCTCACAGCCATTCCGGAACGAAATACGTCGCGATCTGCGCCGCGACTTACGAGCATGAAGGCTATACGCTGACCTGGTACGACGGCTGCAAGTGCGCGTCGAAGTCGAATATCACTCCTAAGCTTGAGCACAAGTGGGGCGAATGGACGACGGTAACTCCCGCGACCTGCACGGCGAAGGGCTCCGAAAAACGCGTCTGTGCCGACTGCGGCGAGACCGAGACCAGAGAGACCGACATGATCGCGCACAGCTGGTCTGATTGGACGGTAACGAAAGAACCGACAGTCGACGCGGAGGGCGAACGCGCCAGGACCTGCTCCGTCTGCAAAAAGACCGAGACAGAAACTGTCCCCAAGGTCACCGAAGCGCCCACCGAGCCTACGACCGAACCGACTACCGCTCCCACGACGGAGCCCACCACCGCCGAGCCTACGACCGCCGAGCCGACCACTCAGCCCACTACCGCGGCTCCGACGCTGACTGATCCGACTCCGGTCGAAGGCGCGGGCGTCATCGTCAGCAAGGAAGGCAAATACATCCTCTTCAACACGCAGTCCGCCTCCCCCGCCGACTTCACCGCCAAGTTCGCGAATTCCGGCGATCTCACGGTCGTTTCGGCGGACGGCACGCAGCTTGCCGACGACGCGGTCGTCGCGACCGGCAGCAAGACGGTCGTCAAGAACTCGAACGGCGACCCCGCGGACGAGTACGTCAACATCCTCATGGGCGACTATGACGCCGACGGCGTCGTCACCGCCATGGACGCGAGGTCCATCCTCCGCATAGCCGCCAAGCTCGACAAATGCGAGGACGGTTCCGTACTGTTCATCGCCTGCGATCTCGATCGCAGCAACACGGTCAAC
>JAFRXS010000221.1 GCA_017443405.1 Clostridia bacterium
GCAGTTTTTCAGAGGCAGATTTTTTTCAAGACAACGAAGCTGCCGCAGATAATACTGTCGTATTATCAAGGCAGATGAGGCAGTATTGGGGAAAAGATGCTCTGAAAAACCGTTTTGTGTTCAACTCCCCTTACCCTATGCCGCAGATATATAACGCCGCGCTGCGCGCAGCGGACAGCGCAGACGGAAAACGTTGGCATTCACGCGACCGGCGCTGTTTTTCTTTCGTTGCTTATCCTGCGAAGGATCTCCACCCCCCGTTTCGTCAGGTCTTCTTCCCTGCCGTTCTTCGCCTCCAGAATGCGTTCAACCGCGGCGGCGACGTCGAGAGTGTGGTACGGATAGAACAGTTCCCTCAATTCGGGCGGCTTGATGATCCTGTAAACCTGTCTGCTCGTCTTTTCATAGGTATAACACCAATAACGGTAAAGGTAGCCCATCCAATACATTTCGTTCTCGGAAAACTTCACCTTTCCGTAACCGGACTTCCCGAACTCCTCCTCGATCTCCGCGATGACGGACGCGTCTGTGCTCGATTCAAACAAATAGCTTCCGCTGTCCATCCGCTTTGCCGCCGATGAATTCATGAACCGGCGCAGAAAAACCGCCGAACTGCAGTCCGTCAGCGTGATCGAAGACACGAACAGTTCAGCCTGCGCTCTGCAAAGCTTGAGCCCTGTTTCATCCATTGCTTTCATTTCAGTATATCCTCGATATAATCACCCTGTCCGCGGAACTGCCTCCGCGCGATTTTGACCTTATCGTTCCCGATCCTTGAGCCTTCCTGCCTTGATGTAAGATAATACTTCTTTTCTTTATCGCAAAGATAGCAGTGACGTTTAAAATACAGCTGACGGACGGCTTTTTCCGTTTTGAAAACGTACTGTTTTCCGAGATCGGTCGCCGAAAGACAGTGCCGGCACTGGACGTCGGTGATCTCGCCGTCGATAAAGCTGTCGATGATCTCGAACATGCGGTTATCGGCGATCGGAGCAATAATATAGTCCTTGCCTTCGACCTTTCCGATCAATTCCATTATTACCGGATGGTCGGCGTACTCGTTCAGGCGGCCTCTGAAAAACGCGATCGTCAGCATCCAATCGCGGTCAACAAAGAACTGCGCCCCCTCAAGACCGGTCTTGTCGAATTCATAAATATACAAGGACGAATCCCTGAAGCCGGATACGAACATTGCGGACTGTTCAAGACTTTCCCCGCAATAGAACCCTTTGCCGAAATCGTTCGCGCCGCGGGATCTGTCAACAGATACCGGGCCTTCAACCGTACTCTTTGCTCCGTGAAAAAGGATGACGCGATTTTTGTCCCGACAGTCCTCTTTATAAAGCTGCTCTTTTATCTTATTCAGACGGACGCCCTCCGAAAAGGCAAAATCATATATCTTCTCGGTGTTTTCGGGAGATATCCCGCAGGCAGATGAATTCCAGCGTGAGACCGTTTCGGGCGATACGCCTATGGCGTCCGCGAACTCGGCTGAAGATATACTCAACAGTTCCTTTATCAATTCTATATCCTCGGATATTTGATAACTCAAAATATCACTTCCCATCATTTCGATCCAAGTATAGCACGGTTCGTTTTAAAAATCAACAACTTTTAAAAAACTTACTATTGACATATATCAATAGTAAGTTTTAAATCTATTTACTGTTCACGCCGGGACGGTATCCTGCCGCCCGATCCCGGCGAGGAATTCCCCGTCCGGTTCCTCCGGCAGGCGGATGTCGCAGCCCATGCGGCGAAGCTCCCTTATCTTGATGAGCAGCAGGTCCGGCTCGGTATAGAGCATGCGGGCGGCTGCCGCGAAGCCGCGGCCCTCGCGCGCGAGGGAGAGGAACTCGTCGGTGTCGATGAGCACGTGCGCCGCGAACGCGTTCGCCGTGTATTCCGTCTCGCTCTTCATGTTGAAAAGCCCGTATTCGCGGATCAACCCTCTTTTGGCGAGGTCGCGGTGGAAAACGTCGTGACCGAGCTCGTGCGCGACCACGGCGCGGGCGAGGTTGCCGTCGAGCCCGTCTTTGAGGAAGATCACCCTGTTGCGGCAGACCACGGCGTACATGCCGAGCAGCGAGGTGAAATCCCGGCGCCTTATTATATCCACGCCCGTACAGTCCGCGAGCCGGAACGGATCGCGGGTACCGTATTTTCTCACGAGCGAATTCGCGCGCGAGTATATTTCTTCGGCGTTGTCTAACATTTTTCTGCCGCTTCAGTCCCCGCGGCTGTTCTTGTACTTCGCTTCCCAGTAATAGTCCTGCAGGGCGCGCATGACGGCGTCCTTGTCGTCCTCCGACAGCTCGCCGCCGGCGAAAAGACCGCCGATACGCTCCACGAGCTCCTGCGCCTGCCGTTTGCCGGACGAGCCGTAGTATCTGCCCGCGTCGCTGACAAAATCGCCGTCCGTCTCGCCCGTGAGCTCGGAAACGTCGCAGCCGAGGATGCCGGCGAGGACCTCATAGGTCCTGCGGTTGTGCGGATAGGTGTTGCCGTTCTCGTAATTCCCGATGGTGTTGAAGCCGAGACCGGCGAGCGACGCGAGCTCCCTCTGCGTCATATCCTTCTTCTTTCTGTAATATCTGAGCTTCTGTCCGAAAGTCATGTTCGTTCCTCCCGACGCGATCAAAAACAGAAAAGGAAAAATTTTTCCTCTCAGGGTATTGACATCACAATCGGATTGTGATATATTCAATTCACAACAGACTTGTGACTCGTCACCGATAAGTATAATCCGTTTGGTACTGAATGTCAAGTCTTTTGTGAAAAACACTATTATTATCCAATCACTACGGTGTTGACCGGGGAGGACGTCATGACAAAATACAAACTGTACGTGCTCGTCAACGCTGATCACAGCGCGGACGGCACCTGTACGCCGAGGTCGCTCGTCGTGAACGACCGGGAGTATGAGATCGACCGCGTGCGCGACCGCCGCAGGAGCGCTTCGACCGCCGTCGGCGGCAAGGGCGTGAAGTACACGATCGACGTGTGCGGTCAGACGACGAACCTTTACGACGAGGAGAACGGCAGATGGTTCGTCGAGGCGAAAAAGTACGGAGGGGCGGTGAGCTGATGTATCTGTCCGACCTTGAGATAGAAAGCATCGCCCGGGACGTCTTTGACGCCTACCGTGAGCTGCCGGAGATCACCGATCCCCATCGCATGCTGCGCGTCGACCCGCTCCTGCTGTGCCGCGGCGTGCTGTTTCTGAAATTCAGGTTCGAGCGCCTGTCCGACGACGGGAGCCTGCTCGGGCTGACGGCCTATGAGCCGTGCTTCACGCGCGTCTACGACGACGCGGGCTCGCCGATGCTGTTCGCGCTCGACGGCTCCACCCTGCTGATAGACAAAGAGCTCAACACGCGCCGCGCGAGCCGGGGCAGGCGCAATTTCACCGTGATGCACGAGGCGGCGCACCTGCTTTTGAACAGACTTTATCCGGGACGCTACAACGCCGGAGGGAGCCGCATGCCCGCGTACCGCGGCGCGCCGTCGTCGCCCGACCATTCCCCCGAGGAATACCAGGCGGACAGGCTCGCCGCCGCCATGCTCATGCCCGAAACGCTCGTCAGGCGCAATATGTTCCTCGCGGGGCTGCCGCCCGTCATAGATATCCTCGACAGGGTCGTGCGCCCGGACGCCTACCGGCGCTTCCTCGAGGTAGCCGCGATGATGGAGTGCTCCGCCTCGGCTCTCGCGCTGCGCATGCAGCGGCTCGGGCTCGTAGAGGTGAACGACTGCGGCGCTCCGCTGCGCTGCCTTGACGCGGAGGTGATGTAAAACGGAAAAAGAAATGAAGATCGTCGTCTGCTGCCCGTCGTGCTGCCGCCGCGTTCTTGACAAGATAACGCCCACCTCGGGCGTGATACGTCTCAAATGCCCGCACTGCGGCAGGATCGTCCTACTCGACCTGTCCCTGCGGGGCGAGGTCAGGTACCGCGCCGCCGTCCGCTGACGGAAGCGACGGCCCCGGGACCGTACAAAAATCACAACAGCCGAAAACGAATATAGGGTAAGGGGAGTTGAACACAAAACGGTTTTTCAGAGCATCTTTTCCCCAATACTGCCTCATCTGCCTTGATAATACGACAGTATTATCTGCGGCAGCTTCGTTGTCTTGATAAAAATCTGCTTCTGAAAAACTGCTTCGCACCTTTGGACAAGGTATTGTTGAGCTATTTTGTGCTCTGAAGACGCCGCTTTGCTGACGCAAAGCAAGGATGAAGAGTGCGAAAGAGCCAAAAAGACCCGGCCAAAGGCGATTCGGGTTCGACTCCCCTTACCCTA
>JAFRXS010000222.1 GCA_017443405.1 Clostridia bacterium
AAAGCCCGCCCGAAATTGCACATTGCACATTGCTAATTGCACATTAGATTACACATTGGCTCCACCGTCGCAGTACTCTACATATAAACGAGCAGGGAACCCCCTGCTCGCCTGTAATTACGTCAAACGCGCATCATTCGCCGTAGCTCATGACGTTGCGGAGATACTCGACGATGAACTTGATCCAGTACATCAGGACGTCGATTATCGAGAAAGCCTTCTGCGAGATGACGCTGGTGTCGGAGATCTTGACGCGGGAATCCTCGGTCACTCTGAAGGAGTAGATGCCCGTTTCGGCGTCGTAATCCGCCTCGGTATAGTCGTTGACCTTGACGGTGACTATGCCGGTGAACTTGTAGGTGGTGGGATCGTCAAGCTCGACCTTGAAGTGGCAGACCGCGCCCGGCTTGTAGAATATCAGCCCGCTCTCGCCGACGAGATAATCCTCGCCCATCTCGTCAAGCACGGTGTAGTGGACCCTCTGGCCCTGGGTGAAGCTGACGAAGTACTTGTACTCTCCGGAGAGACTGTCCGCGGCGCCCGCGACAACGGCGAAGCAGCCGGCGGCAAGAATAACGGCAAGAATGACAGATATGACCTTTTTCATTCTGTTTTCACCTTCCTGAAATAGAATCGGTTTTGATTGCTTTAATATATTACCTCATCCGAAATCAAATTGCAAGCGTTTCATCGAAATATCCGTCAAAATACACTAAAATTTCCGAAAAATCAACAATAACGCAAAACAAAGAACAAAATCGCCGGGGATCACGACAGCCCTTCGAGCAGGACCTCGCCGTCTCCGGGGACGATACCGCCAAGGACATAGGCGTCCTCGCCCGCGTCCTTAAGCAAGGCGAGAGCACCGTCCGCGCAGTCGCGCGCGACCGTCACGGTCATGCCGACGCCCATATTGAACGTGTTGAACATGTCGCGGTCGGAGATGTTTCCCGCCTTTTGTATAAGAGAGAACAGCGGGGGCGTCCGGACGCCGGAAACGTCTATCCTCACGGAGCAGCCCGCGCCGAGGCTGCGGGGGATGTTCTCGAAGAAGCCGCCGCCCGTGATGTGCGATATGCCGCGCACGTCGACGCCCGCGTCGAAGAGGGCGAGGACGGGCTTTACGTATATCCTCGTGGGCTCGAGCAGCGCTTCTCCCAGGCTCCTGCCGCCGAGCTCGGCGACGGGAGAGGTCAGGTCGGCGCGCTCGACGTCGAAGACCTTGCGCACGAGCGAAAAGCCGTTGGAATGCACGCCGGACGAGGGCAGGGCGATCATGACGTCGCCGGGGCGCATCCTGTCCTTATCGAGCATACGCGGCTTATCGACTATGCCCACGGCGAAACCGGCGAGGTCGTATTCGTCCTCGGGATAAAACCCGGGCATCTCGGCGGTCTCGCCGCCGATGAGGGCGGCGCCGGACTGCTCGCAGCCGTCCGCCACGCCCTTGACTATGTCGGCTATGCGCTCGGGGACGTTCTTCCCGCAGGCGATATAGTCGAGGAAGAACAGGGGCCTCGCGCCGCAGCAGATTATATCGTTGACGCACATCGCGACGCAGTCCACGCCGACCGTGTCGTGCTTGCCGGTGAGGAAGGCTATGCGCAGCTTCGTGCCGACGCCGTCGGTGCCGCTGACGAGCACCGGCTCCTTCATCCCCCTAAGGTCGGGGGCGAAAAGCCCGCCGAAGCCGCCTATGCCGCTGATGACGCCGGGCGTCGCCGTGCGCGCCACGTGGCTTTTCATAAGCTCGACTGCGCGGTAGCCGGCGGTTATGTCGACTCCCGCCGCCGCGTAGGCGTCCGACCTCGACTGTTCCTTATTTATCCCCATACGCGTACCCCAGTTCAAAGGCCTTCAGGTTCATTTCGAGGAATTTGGGCGGGACAGTCTCCCTTACGCTTTCGAGCCAGACCTCTTTGGGAATGTCCGTCTGACGGGCGGCGACGCCGACGAGCACGACGTTGACCGCCTTGGCGGAGCCCGCCGCGACCGCGAGAGACAGCGCGTCGAGCAGCGTAAGGTCCGCTCCCGCGGCGCGTATCGCGGCGTCGATCCCGTCCGGGTACTTCGCCGCGCCGGTGATGACCGGCATCGGGTCGATGCGGCGGTCGTTCGAGATGAGCTTGCCGCCCGTTTTGAGATAGGGCAGCCATCTCGCCGCCTCGAGCAGCTCGAAGGAAAGGATGAGATCGGCCTCGCCGAGGTCGACTATCGGGGAGTCGACCCTGTCGCCGTATTTTACGTAGGTGACGACCGATCCGCCGCGCTGGCTCATGCCGTGCACCTCGGAGACCTTGACGTCCCTGCCTGCCCTGACCATGGCGTCGCCTATGAGGCGGGACGCGAGAAGCGTTCCCTGCCCGCCGACGCCGACTATCATGATGCTGTATGCCATAATTACACCCCTCAGTCGACTATCGCGCCGAAGCGGCACATCTGTTTGCAGACGTCGCAGCCGACGCACTGCGTGAAGTCGATCTCCGCCTTGCCGTCGCGCATGCTTATCGCCGGACAGCCTATCTTGAGGCACTGACGGCAGGAACGGCATTTTTCGCGGTCGACCTTCCTCGGCGGCTCGTGCTTCACGTGCTTGAGCAGCACGCAGGGCCTGCGGGAGATGATGACGGAGGGACCGTCCGCGGCGAGCTCCTCGCGCACGGCGTCCTCGCACTCCTTTATGTCGTACGGGTCGACGACGCGCACCCTCTGTATGCCGACGGCGCGGGCGACGCCCTCTATCGACACCGCCGGAGCGGGCTCGCCGTAGATGTTTTTACCCGTCGTCGGGTTCTGCTGATGACCGGTCATGCCGGTGATGCTGTTGTCGAGCACTATCACGACGCTGTCCGTTCGGTTGTAGGCGATGTCGACGAGCCCGGTGATGCCGGAGTGGATGAACGTCGAGTCGCCGATGACCGCGACGGAGTTCTTCGCGTTCGCCGCGTCGGCTCTGTTCCTGCCGTGCAGCGCCGAGACCGACGCGCCCATGCAGATGCAGGTGTCTATCATGCCCAGCGGCGCGAGCGCTCCGAGCGTATAGCAGCCTATGTCGCCGGAGACGTAGCAGCCGATCTTTTTAAGGGCGTAGTAAAGCCCCCTGTGCGGGCAGCCCGCGCAGAGCGCCGGCGGTCTGCCGGGGATATCGAGCCCGGGCTTTACGTAGGGCGAATGCTCGCCGGTCACGACCTGCTTTATCATCTGCTGGGAATATTCCCCGAGAAGCGTGAATTTATCCTTGCCGAGGACCTCAAGGCCCAGCTCGAGGCAGCGCGACTCGATGAAGCCGTCGAGCTCCTCGATGACCCAGACCGTTTCGCAGCGGGACGCGAAATCCTTCAGCGCGCTGTCGGGCAGCGGCCAGACCGTGCCTATCTTGAGATAGCTCGCGCGGTCTCCGAGCGCCTCTTTCGCGTACTGATAGCAGATGCCGGAGGCTATGACGCCGACGCGCGTATCGTTGTACTCAACGCGGTTCAGACCGAGCTCGAACGCTTCGGTCTCGGCGAAGGCGCGCTCGGCGAGCGTCCTCTGCTCGACGATGACGTGACGCCCCTTTGCCATCGCGGGCATCATCACGTACTTGCCTGGGTCCTTTTTATACTCGCGAAGCGGGAGCTCGACGCGCTCCTCTTCGTTCACGAGGGAGCGGGAATGGGCTATCCTCGTCGTTTCCCTTATGATGACGGGCGTGTCGAAACGCTCCGACAGTTCGTAAGCCGTCTTGGTAAAGACGCGGCACTCCTCGGAATCCGCCGGCTCGAGCATGAGAAGCTTCGACGCCTGCGCGTAGTGGCGGGAATCCTGTTCGTTCTGCGAGGAATGCATGCCGGGGTCGTCGGCGACGAGCATCACCATGCCGGCGTTCACGCCCTCGTAGGACATCGTGAACATCGGGTCGGCGGCGACGTTCATGCCGACGTGCTTCATGGAGCAGAAGCTCCTCGCTCCGGCTATCGCGGCGCCGGCGGCGACCTCCGCGGCGACCTTTTCGTTGGGAGCCCACTCGCAGCGCATCTCCGGATACTTCGCGGCGGCTTCGGTAGCCTCCGTGCTGGGCGTACCGGGGTAGCTTGACACGACCCTGACGCCCGCCTCGTACAGACCGCGGGCAATGCCCTCGTTGCCGAGCATCAACTGTTTCATAAGACCATTCTTCTTTCCGACAGAAAATTCGGGGATTTTGATAAATAACCGGGTGTTTACGGAAAAATCTAAAGTATTATACTACCCTTCCGGCGGCTCCGTCAAGCGGAAGTTTGACTGTCTTCCGGCCGCTTTCATCTCTCTTTGTACAAGCTGCACAATTCTCAATCTGTCTATTGCATTGTCTTGCATTATTTGATATAATCATAATACATTTTATATTTAGGGGATAATTATGTCGGAACACAAGCTGCCGGATATATCCTATCCGGTCTACCTGTTCCATCAGGGGAACAACGCCCGCGCCTATGAATTCATGGGCGCGCACCGTCTGGACGGCGGCGCGGCGGTCTTCCGGGTATGGGCTCCGCATGCCAAAGCCGTCTGCGTGGTCGGCGATTTCAACGGCTGGTCGCCCGACGTGAACGCCTGCGTGAAGGTCAACGACGCCGGGCTCTGGGAAGCCGTCGTCGAGAACGTGAAGCAGTGGGACTGCTACAAGTACCGCATCGTCGGCGCGGACGGCAAGGAGCATATGAAGAGCGACCCCTACGGCTTTCATATGCAGACCAGGCCCGAGACCGCGTCGAAATTCTACGAATTCGGCTCCTACAAATGGAACGATTCGGCATGGATGAGGCTCAAGGGCGCGCGCAGCGTCTACGACAGTCCTGTGAACATCTACGAGGTACACGCGGGCTCGTGGCGGCGGCATGAGGACGGCAATTTCCTGACCTACCGCGAGCTGGCGGACGAGCTGGTGCGCTACGTCGTGAAGATGAACTACAACTATATCGAGTTCCTTCCGCTGGCGGAGCATCCGTTCGACGGCAGCTGGGGCTATCAGGTCACGGGCTATTACAGCGTGACCTCGCGCTACGGCGCGCCGGAGGACTTCATGTACCTCGTCGACAAATGCCATCAGGCGGGCGTCGGCGTCATCATGGACTGGGTCCCCGCCCACTTCCCGAAGGACGCGAACGGCCTGGCGATGTTCGACGGCGAGCCCTGCTACGAGTACGCGGATTCACGCAAGGGCGAGCATTACGAATGGGGCACCAAGGTGTTCGACTACGGCAGGGGCGAGGTGCAGAGTTTCCTCGTTTCCAACGCCGGCTTCTGGTTCGACGTCTACCATGTCGACGGGCTGAGGGTCGACGCGGTCGCGTCGATGCTCTACCTCGACTACGGCAGGAACGACGGGCAGTGGATAGCGAACGAGCGCGGCGGGAACGAAAATCTCGAGGCGGTCGCCTTCATTCGCAAGCTAAACGAGAACCTGTTCCGCGACTTCCGCGACCCGCTGATGATAGCCGAGGAGTCGACCTCCTGGCCGATGGTCTCGAAACCCGTCTACACGGGCGGCCTGGGCTTCAACTTCAAGTGGAACATGGGCTGGATGAACGACATACTCAAGTACGTCGCTCTGGACGGCTGGTTCCGCAAGTTCAACCACGACCTGATCACGTTCTCTTTCTTCTACGCCTTCTCGGAGAACTTCGTGCTGCCGATCTCGCACGACGAGGTCGTCCACGGCAAGAAGTCGCTGCTGGACAAGATGCCCGGCTCCTACGAGGAGAAATTCGCCGGCACGCGCGCCTTCCTCGGCTACATGTACGCGCACCCGGGCAAGAAGCTGCTTTTCATGGGGCAGGAATTCGGGCAGTTCAGCGAGTGGGACGAAAAGAAGCAGCTCGACTGGATGCTCCCCGAGAGCTACGACGCGCACAGGCGTCTTCATTCCTACGTGCGCGAGCTGAACGGCTTCTACAAGGAGAACGCTCCGCTGTGGGAGATAGACTATTCGTGGGAAGGCTTCAAATGGATAGTTTCCGACGACAACGACAATTCCGTCGTCGCGTTCATCCGCTCGGACCGCGAAGGGAACGAGCTGATAGCCGTCTGCAATTTCACGGCGGTCAGGCGCGACGGTTACGTCATCGGCGCGCCGCAAAGCGGCGAATACCGGATAGTGTTCAATTCCGACAGCAAAAAATACGGCGGTACGGGCGCCGTCCGCCGTCCGACGCTCAGGACCGCGGACAAACCGATGCACGGCTTCGACCAGTCGCTGAGTCTCACTCTCCCGGGTCTTACGACTCTCTACCTCGTGAAAGAGGCTCCGAAGGCGAAACAGCCGGAAAAAGAAACAAAAAACAAAAAAACCGGAAGGTGATGACATATGGCACGAAAACAGGAATGTATCGCCATGCTTCTTGCCGGAGGGCAGGGCTCGAGGCTCGGCATACTGACAAAAAAGATCGCTAAACCCGCCGTACCCTACGGCGGCAAATACCGGATAATCGACTTCCCGCTGTCCAACTGCGTGAATTCCGGTATCTACACCGTCGGCGTGCTCACGCAGTATCAGCCGCTCGCGCTCAACGACTATATCGGCAGCGGGCAGCCGTGGGACCTCGACAGAGCCGACGGCGGCGTCCATATCCTCTCGCCCTATCAGGCGATAGCGGGGATGCAGTGGTACAAGGGCACGGCGAACGCCATTTACCAGAACATCAATTTCATCGACCGCTACGACCCGGACTACGTCGCGGTGCTCTCCGGCGACCATATCTACAAAATGGACTACTCCAAGATGCTCGCCGCGCATAAGGAGCGCGGGGCGGACTGCACGATAGCCATGATGGAAGTGCCGTGGGACGAGGCGTCGCGCTTCGGCCTGATGTTCACCGACGACGAGGGCAGGATAACCGCCTTTGAGGAAAAGCCAAAGAATCCCAAGACGAACCAGGCGTCGATGGGCGTTTACATCTTCACGTGGAAAAAGCTGCGCCAGTATCTCATCGACGACGAGGCGAATCCCGATTCGTCCAACGACTTCGGCAAGGACGTCATCCCCGCGATGCACAACGCCGGAGAGAAGCTGTACGCCTACCGCTTCGACGGCTACTGGAAGGACGTCGGCACGATAGGCAGTCTGTGGGACGCGAACCTCGAGCTGCTCAACCCCGGGGCGAACATCGACCTCAACGACCGCAGCTGGCGCATCTATTCGCGCAACGACGCGCGTCCGCCGCACTATATCTCCCCCGACGCCGACATCCAGAGCGCGATAATCTCCGCAGGCTGCTACGTCGCGGGCGAGGTCGACTATTCCGTCCTGTTCTCGAACGTGACCGTCGAGCCGGGCGCGAAGGTGCAGTACAGCGTGATAATGCCCGGCGCGGTCATCAAGTCCGGCGCGGTCGTGCAGTACTCCATGCTCGCTGAGAACACGGTCGTCGAAAGCGGCGCCGTGGTCGGCGAGGAGCCGCCGTCCGGCACGGAGGAAGCCTCCAAATGGGGCATCACGACCATAGGCGAGGGGCTGACCGTCGGCAAAAACGCCGTCATCGGCGCGGACCTCATGATAGATCACGACATAGAGGAGGGCGAGGTATTATGAACGGCAAGAACGTACTCGGGATGATCCTCTCGAACAGCTACGACGAATGTGTGCCGGAGCTTACCGCGATGCGCACGATGGGCTCGGTCCCGTTCGCGGGCAGGTACAGGCTGATAGATTTCGCCCTGTCGAACATGGTCAACAGCGGCGTCGCAAAGGTCGGCGTGCTGACGGATCATAACTACCACTCCCTGATGGACCACGTCGGCTCCGGCAGACCGTGGGACCTCGCGCGCAAGCGCGACGGGCTCTATCTCCTGCCGCCGTTCTCCGTGGCGAGGGGCTCCGGCGAGTGGCGTATGGAAACGCTGAAGAACGCTCTCGCGTTCGCGGTCGACGCGGGCGAGGAGTACATCCTGTTCACCGACAGCAACATCGTCTGCAATATCGACTACAGGGAGATCTTCGACTTCCATACCGCGAAGAACGCCGACATAACCGTCGCCTGCGTGCGAGGCGTCAGACCCGAGCTTCCCGGCATCGCCTCCTACAAGGCGGACGCGGACGGCAGGATCACCGACGCGCAGATAGGCGCCGCGGACGGCGATACGCTCTGCGGGGTCAACGTCTTCCTGATGCGCAGGTCGCTGTTCGTGCAGATCATGGCGGAGGCGGACTCCCGCAACTACGAATCCGTCGAAAAGGACCTCATCCTTCCCGGCGTTTCCAGATACAGGGCTTACGCTTACGAAATTAAGCAGTACTGCCGCGTGATAAGCTCGCTGAGGTCGTATTTCGCGGTCTCGATGGAGCTTTTCAACTCCGGCTACCGCGCCGAGCTGTTCAGGACGGACAGGCCCGTGTTCACCAAGCTGCGCGACGACGCGCCGACGCTCTACCAGCCCGGCTGCCGGGTAGCGAACAGCCTTATCGCCGACGGCTGCGTCATCGAGGGCACCGTCGAGAATTCGATAGTCTTCCGCGGAGCGAGGATAGCGAGGAACGCCGTGGTCCGCAACTCGATCATCATGCAGGGCGGCTACGTGGCGGACGGCGCGTCCGTCAACTGCGCCATCCTCGATAAAAACGTCACGGTCCGTCCGAACAGGGACCTTTCGGGAGCGGAGAACTATCCGTTCTTCATATGAAAAGCGATCAACGTCTGAGGGAGTTTAGTTCAATGGATATCCTTGAAGCGAAACAGCTGGTCATACACGCCGGCAAAAAACTTGTCGAAGCGGGGCTCATCGCCCGCACCTGGGGCAACGTCAGCTGCCGCGTAAGCGACGACAGCTTCGTGATCACGCCCTCCGGCAGGGACTATGAGTCGCTCACGCCGGACGAGATAGTCGAGGTCGCGATCTCCGACCTCGCGTGGTCGGGCGACGTCAAGCCCTCGTCCGAAAAGGGCATACACGCCGCGGCGTACAAGCTGCGCCCGCAGTGCGGCTTCGTCATCCACACGCATCAGATCAACGCCTCCGCCGTCTGCGTGCTTTCGGGCGGGATCGACTCCCTCACCGGCAGGAGCGCGGAGATAATCGGCGACTGCGTGCCGCTCGCGTCCTACGGTCTGCCCGGCACGGGCAAGCTTCGCAAGGGCGTTTCCGCCGCGATAGCCGGCTGCGAGTCGAAGGCGATACTCATGGCGCATCACGGCGCCGTGTGCATAGGCGACGACTACGACGACGCCTTCGCCGTCGCCGCCGAGCTTGAGACCGTCTGCAAGAAGTTCGTCCTCGGCAAGGCGGAGCAGGCGTTCGGCGCCGCTGTCGAGACCTTTGAAGCTGCGGCGCATCTCGTCGCGTCAAGCGTAAAGAAGCCCTGCTACGAGGCCCCCGGCTTCCGCGGCGGCGTTAGGTACGACAGCGAAAGGACCGGGGACGGCTTCGACCTCATCCCGCACGGCGGCGGCGAGCGAATAACGGTCACCGGCGCCGACCGCGCCACGCTGACAGACGACTACGCCGGCAAATACGGCAATATCCTGATAGCCGAGCTCTACGACGGCGTCTACGCGTCGCGCCCCGACATCAACTATATCATCCATTCGGATTCTCTCGTTCTCGACGAGGTCTCGCGCATGATGATAAAGCTGCGCCCGAGGCTCGACGATTTCGCCCAGCTCGTCGGCGTGAACGTCAGGACAGTGGAAGCCGCCTTCCCCTACAAAAAACCGGGCGACGGCAAGAAGTACGTCCGCGCTATGAAGGGCAGGAACGCCCTGCTGCTGTTTAACGGCGGAGCCATCTGCGCCGCGGGCGACAAGAGCGACGCGGAGGCGGTCGAGATGGTGCTTGAAAAAGAGGCGAAGGCCGAGGTCGCGGCGAGGGTCGCCGGCATCAATGGCGGCTATATAAGCCGTTTCGACGCGAGGCTCATGCGTATCATCTACAAGCTCAAATACTCAAAGCAGAAAGACGCCGGCAAATGAAGCCCCGCTTTATAGTCTTAGAGGGCATAGACGGCGCGGGCAAGACGACGCAGACGAAGCTGCTTTGCGAGGCTCTGGGGGCTATCGGCGTGAGCTGCGTCCCCCAGAGCGAGCCGACCGGCTCCGGATACGGCGTGCGGATACGCCGGGCCCTCAGCGGCGACGAACAATACAGAACAGACGCGGAGGGACTTGCGCGTCTGTTCACTCTTGACCGCGAAGCCCATTCCGCCGAGATCGTGAAATACCTCGACAGCGGGATCAGCGTCGTCTGCGACAGGTATTATTACTCTACCTTCGCCTATCAGGGGACCGAGGTTTCCTTCGACGCGATCGCGAAGCTGAGCTTTACGGACAGGATCCGGCAGCCGGATATCTGCGTTTTCCTTGACATGGACCCAGAGAAGGGCTTTGAGAGGATAGGCGCAAGAGGCGGCGGCAGGGAGATATACGAGGACCCCGGTACGCTTCGCAACGTCCGCGGGAAATTCGCGGCGGCGTTCGATTATATAGCCTCTGCGCCCGGCAGGAACGAGCATATCGTGACGGTCGACGCGCTCGGGACCGAGGACGAGGTCGCAGACCGCGTGTTCGCCGCGGTGGCTCCGCTTTTCGGAGAAAAAGAGACTGAAGAAACCGACCGCACGGACGAAACGGCTGCCGGCGATGTGTCCGGAAAGTAAGCGAAACGAACGATCCGCAAGGGAGGCTTGACGGTATGAAACGGTCCGCGGCTTTTATCAACATCCTGCTGTCTTTCACTCTGATATTCTCCGGCATGGCGTCGCAGCTGGGCTTTATCGTCAGTCCCGCGAAGTACAACGCGAAAACGCTGGTTGTCGGGGAGCTCCCCGCGCCGGTGACGCGCCCCGAGGCGGACGGATACGTCCGTCTTTCCGACGTCGAAATGCATTACGTCGTCTACGGCAGGGACAAGCCGCCGATGATACTCGTTCACGGCAACGGCGGCAGCGCGGATTCCCTCAGGGAGGCGGCGACGTATCTCGCGAACGAATTCACGGTCTATCTGCCCGAAAGCCGCTGTCAGGGAAAAAGCGGCGACCCGGGGGAGATCTCCTATTCGCTTATGGCGAAGGACCTTAGGGTAAGGGGAGTCGAACCCGAATCGCCTTTGGCCGGGTCTTTTTGGCTCTTTCGCGCTATTCATCCTTGCTTTGCGTCAGCAAAGCGGCGTCTTCAGAGCACAAAATAGCTCAACAATACCTTGTCCAAAGGTGCGAAGCAGTTTTTCAGAGGCAGATTTTTTTCAAGACAACGAAGCTGCCGCAGATAATACTGTCGTA
>JAFRXS010000223.1 GCA_017443405.1 Clostridia bacterium
ATAAAAGCGTCAGACTTGATAAGTCAAAAAACCGTTTCGGAGGAATTGAGGGATATTCCGTCAAGCGCCGGCAGCTTGCAGGTTGCGTTCGCGCTCAGCTTTCTCCCCCTCTATGCGGTCGTATGCGTTTTGGGCTTTCTCTGTCAGATCGGGATGCGATGCGTAGAATTCCCCGTTAGCGGACATGTTGTCTTCGAGGGCGGCGAGGTATTCAGGCTCAGGATAATCGCCGAGCAGACCGAGTATGACCGACAGTTTTTCGGCGTCCGGTGAGTCTCCGAGAATTTCGATTATAGTCTTTTTATCATCGATTAAACTTGGCCTGAGTTCGGCGAATTCCTCATTATCAACGACATAGGACAGAGTTTCCCAGCTGTCAATGGAACCTATGAACAGCAAAACGTATTTTCTGTAATCTTCCTTATCCTTCATCGCGCCGTCCATGAGCTTTTCGCAGAATTTGATATATTCGTTCCTTTCCTCAGGGGTGGATGAATCGTTCAGCGCCATCGCCTTGACTTGTATCGCGCCCTGCAGTTTTTTTGTGTATTTACCGTCGTATTCGGCGATAACGGTATCGGCGATACGGACCGCCTCCTGCGGGTCGCGCGCGTAAAGGTCCCGCAGGAGGAACGACTCGTTATCGTCGTCGATATAGGTCATGTAGGGGAAAAGCTCCTCCAATTTCGCCGCGACTCTGAGTATCTTCCTCGCGTCGGCCGCGGTGATCTCGCCCGTGTCGGATATATCGGCGGCTGTGAAAGCGTCGCCCGACAGCGTCTCAAGCTTCGCGGCTGCTCTGAGCGCGAGCCTCGCGTCCTCGGCGGTCACGGCCGCGTCGCCGCTCGGATCGCCGGGCATATAAGTATAGGACGTATCGAAATTAAGTATGACGTCGGCGTTCTCGAAGACGGCGATGAAGCCGAATATCCCCGGGACGAACCTCCTCGCGTACTCCGCTTTCAGGTTGACGGAAACGGTATCGCCGAAGCTCTGGACAGTATAGCCCCGGACGGTATAGTTCGACGGGTCGACCACGGTATCGAAGACGAGTTTTTGAAATATCTCCGGACCGAAGGAAAAATCGTCGTTGCCGGTGATGGTGACGGAAAGATCGCTTTTCCCGTCCCACGGCTCGTCGGGCATGGTTTTTCCGTCCCAAGGCCCGTCGACGCCGGACAGGAAAATGAGGTCATTGGTGATCGTTGCTTTTTCGGTCACGACGAACAGCCGGAGGGCGATCATCGCCTTTTTAAACACAGCGCGGTAGTAATACGCCTTGCCGTTTTGAAGAGTCTTGAGATAATCCTCCTTCAGCGTCACGACCGCCCTGCCGTCGGAGTCCGAGGTCAAAGTGTAATACGCTATGTCAAGCTCCGAGCCGCCCGTTTCAAGAGAAACGAACTCATCCGCTTTCAACAAGGGATCAATATTGGGATTCCAAGACACCGTAACTGAAGCGTCGCCTTCTCCCCTCCAGACCTCGAACGGGATATAAGCGTCCGTTACGGTCGCCTTCGTCCCCTCGGCATAAACCGCGGGAAGCAGCGAGAGCGCGAGCATGACCGCGACGAGCGCGAATACTATCTTTTTCATGATGATACCTCCTTCACTATCGACTGTTGACTGTTGACTCTATACGCATTATAGTACGAAAAAAGTTGTTTGTCAATACAAATTAGTAAAGATTTATTAAATTTATTCGTTGACTTATCATTAATGCAGATATGCAAAAAATACGGTGTACCCCTTTTTCGGGATACACCGTTGTTTTACAGCGTTTCGGCGAAAATCAGCCGAGAGGCTCGTCGCCGTTGTCCACGGTCGTCGGGACGGTGGGAGAATCTGTCGGCGGATCGGTCGGACGCTCCGTAGCGGAGGACGTAGGCTCGGTCACCGAAGTCGGAGCTTCGGTCGTCGTCTGTGACGAGGTCGGCTCGGTGGGCCGTGTTGCCGTTGTGGAGGGGGCCTCGGTCTCGGTGACGCGCGCGCGGGTCGTCGTGACGCGGGCAGCCGTCGTGGAAGCGGCGGTCGTCGAGCGGGCGGTGGTGGTCGCCGTCGTGGTCACGGTCGTCGGCGCCTCGGTCGTGCCGGGCTCCGTCGTGCCCTCCTCGGTCGTACCGGGCTCGGTAGTCGCCACCGTGGCGGGAGCAACGGTGGTATAAGCCGTCAGGACGGCGGCGGTGGACTCGGATTCCCTCTTGCCGCCGAGCGTCCATTTGCCGCTGACGAACATATAGGTCCCCCAGAGTATCAGAGAAATGATCGCGGCGGTGAGCAGGACGGCTATCGCCTTTTTGCCCGCGCCGGTCTTGACTTCTTTATCGTCTTCGAGATAATCGTCGCTGCCCTCGACCTCGGACTTGACGGTGACCTCGTCGACGCCGGCAGCCGCGCCGACGGGAAGCGGATTGTCGGATATCTCGATCGGGGTGAGCTGCGTGACGAGGATGGTCAGATCCTCCTCGCAGCCGTTCTCGACCGCCTTGGAAACGAGCCGCTGAGCCGCCTTTTTGACGGTCTCGCTCGTGCGCATGATATCGACGACGTCCTCCTGCGTGAGGTAGTCGAGCACGCTGTCGGTCATGATGATGAATTCGCATCTCGTCTTGATCGTGAGCGTGCGGTAGCTGATCTGACCGAACTCGATGCTCTCGTCGTTGTTGAACGTGACGGGCTCGAGCTTGAGAGTGTTGTACTGATAGAGGAGCGACTTGCCCATGTTGGCGGCGACGAGCTTGTCGCCGTAAACGTAGAGCACCATGGAATCCACGTTGTCCGCCGCGCCGTTCTTCATGGAGATCTCGCGGTAGGCGTCGTCGAAATAGCCGTCGATCTCGCCGGCGTAATCGTCGTGGGAAGCCCTGATGGAGGGTATCCTCGAGCTGAGCGCCCTCATCGACACGGTCGCGGAACGCGACGCGACGTCGCCCGAAGAAACACCGAGCACGAACTCTCCGTTGAGCAGACCCGCGCCCTTATAGCCGCGGTCCGCGTTTTCGGGTTCAAGCACCCTTCCGTTGAGATTTACGTTGTCGCCGTTGACTCCGGTACGCGTATCGGCCCTTGTAATGACCGCGTTCTCGGACTTTATTCTGATCATGTCAAAACCTCGCAATTTCAATCATCATTTGATTTTAACACTATTTGGGATTTCAGTCAAGAGAAAAAACCTTAAAAGACAGTTAAAGGTCACCGGCGGCCGCACGGGTGACCTTTGATGTTTTGTTACTGTTCCTCCGCCGCGGCGGGCTCGGCGCCGACCTCGACAACGGCCTTTCCCTCGCCCGTGACGCACTGCGGCGTGATGGTGACCTTTTTGACCCCCGTCTCGGACGGTATCTCGAACATCGGGTCGCCGAGCGTCTTTTCTATAATGGAGCGCAGGCCCCTGGCGCCGGTCTTTTTTTCGAGCGCCGTCCTGGCTATCTGCGTGAGCGCCTCCGGCTCGAACTCGAGCTCGACGCCGTCCATCCCGAACAGAGCCTGATACTGCTTGACGAGCGAGTTCTTGGGCTCGGTGAGGATTCGGACGAGCGAACCCTCGTCGAGGTCGTCGAGCGCGGAGATGACGGGCAGCCTGCCGACAAGCTCGGGGATGAGGCCGAAATGGACGAGATCCTCGGGTATGACGTTGTGCATGACCGCCTCGCGCGAGAGCTCGGCTTTAGTCCTTATCTGCGCGCCGAAACCGATGGCGGAGTTGCCCATGCGCTTCTCGATGACCTTTTCGATGCCGTCGAAAGCACCGCCGCAGATAAAGAGGATATTTGTCGTATCTATCTGGATGAACTCCTGCTGCGGATGCTTGCGGCCGCCCTGCGGCGGGACGTTGGAGGTCGTGCCCTCGAGTATCTTGAGCAGCGCCTGCTGCACTCCCTCGCCGCTGACGTCGCGGGTTATCGACGGATTTTCGGACTTGCGGGCGATCTTGTCGATCTCGTCTATGTAGATAATGCCCTTCTGCGTGCGCGAAATATCTCCGTCCGCCGCCTGATACAGCCTGACGAGGATGTTTTCGACGTCCTCGCCGACGTAGCCCGCCTCGGTGAGAGTCGTCGCGTCGGCTATGGCGAACGGCACGTCGAGTATGCGCGCGAGAGTCTGCGCGAGCATCGTCTTGCCGACGCCGGTGGGACCGACGAGGATGACGTTGCTCTTCTGGATGTCGACGTCGGTCTTGAACCTCGACGAGATACGCTTGTAGTGGTTATAGACCGCCACGGACAGAGTGCGTTTCGCCTCATCCTGACCGATGACGTATTCGTCGAGGAGCGCCTTTATCTCGGCGGGCTTGAGCAGGGGCTTGTTCGACTGCACGCGGTCCGTTTTCCTCTTGGCACGGGCGTCGGAGTACCCCTTTTCGTTCATTATTATCTCGTAGCCGCGCTGGATACAGTCGCTGCAGATATAGCCTTCGTTGCCGGCAAGCAGCATATCGACGTCATTCTGCGAACGGCCGCACATGCAGCAGCGGGGCTCCGAGTAGTGTCCGCCTCTGTTATTCTGAGCCAAATCTTGACCTCCGGATCAGTTCCTTGAAGTGATGACCTTGTCGATTATTCCGTATTCACACGCCTCTTCGGCGGTCATGAAATGATCTCTGTCCGTGTCGGCGGCGATCTGCTCGACGGGCTTGCCGGTATTCTCGGCGAGGATGCGGTTGAGGCGCTCCCTGAGCTTGAGTATCTCCTCCGCCTGGATCTTGATATCGGACGCCATGCCCTGGCTGCCGCCGGAGGGCTGATGTATCATGATCTCGGAGTTGGGCAGCGCGAAACGCTTGCCCTTCGCGCCCGCGGCGAGCAGGAAGGCGCCCATGGACGCCGCCATGCCGATGCAGATCGTGGAAACGTCGCAGCGGATGTAGTTCATCGTGTCGAAAATGGCGAAGCCTGCGGTGACGGAGCCGCCGGGGCTGTTGATATAGAAGCTTATATCCTTCTCGGAATCCTGGCTCTCGAGGAAGAGCAGCTGCGCCACGACAAGGCTCGCCGTAGCGTCGTTGACCTCATCGGAGAGGACGATGATCCTGTCGTTGAGCAGGCGGGAATAGATATCGTACGCGCGTTCGCCGCGGTTGGTGGTTTCGATAACGGTCGGTACAAGAGGCATATTCACACTCTCCTTCTGTTTATTGATGAGTTTCGTAAAAAATGTTTCGGGCGGACGTCCCGCGGGGAAAGTCCGCCCATATCAAATTGCTTACAGTAAGACCCGAAAAGATCACTCCGCGTCGGGAGCGGCCTCGCCCTCTTCGGCGGGAGCTTCTTCGGCTGCGGCTTCCTCGGCGGGAGCTTCCTCTTCCTTCGGCGCGGGCTCGTCGGCTACGGCGCTGTCGACGATGACCTTGATCGCCTTCTCGTTGCGGAGATCGCCCTTCACGGTGTCCGCGGAGACCTGCTCCCTGATCTTGTCGACCTCAGTGCCGTACATCTCGGCGATCTCGGCAAACTTGGCTTCAAGCTCCTCGTCGGTGACCTCGATGCCCTCTTTTTCGGCGACTGCGCCGAGACCGAGCTCGATCTTGACGACGTCAAGCGAGGAATCGTGATACTCGTCGTAGAGGGACTCGACCGTCTTGCCCATGTAGCCGAGGTACTGCTCGAAGGAAATGCCGTACTGCGAGACGTTGTTCGCGAGATTCTGGATCTTGCGGGCGCTGACGACGTTGACCATGGAGTCGGGTATCTCGCCCTCGACGACTGCCGCGAAAGCGGTCAGAACGTTGTTCTGGAAGGCGTTCTCGGCGTTCTCGGCGGCGGTCTTTTCAAGGTCCGCCCTGATCTGCGCGCGGAGCTCATCCATGGTGTCGCAGTCCTCGGAGACGTCCTTCGCGAAATCGTCGTCGAGCTCGGGGACTTCCTTGTAGCTGATGGAGTTGATCGTGATCATGAACGTGGCGTCCCTGCCGGCAAGCTTAGGAGCGTGATACTCCTTGGGGAACGTGACGTTGATGATGAACTTCTCACCCTTGCTGTGGCCGATGATCTGCTCCTCGAAGCCGGGGATGAAGCTGTTGCTGCCGATGACAAGGTCCTGATGGTCCGCCTTGCCGCCGGAGAAACGCTTGTTGCCGACCATGCCGGAGTAGTTGATGTTGACGGTGTCGCCGTCCTGAACGGGCCTGTCGTCGACGTCGATGAGCCTGGAGTTATCCTCCCTGAGGTGCTCGAGCCTGTGCTCGACCTCGTGATCGTCGACGGCGGCGGGCTCGACCTTTTCGGCGTGCAGCCCGTGATACTCGCCGACGGTGACGGAGGGTCTGACGTCGACCTTGACGGAGAACTCGGCGCCCTCGGCGCCTATCTCGCCCTGCTCGTACTCGTAGGGATCGGAAACTATATCGAGCCCGGACTCCTCGGCGGCCGCGGAGTAAGCGTCGTTGACGAGATTCTCCATGGCTTCTTCATAAAAACGGTCGTCGCCGAAATACTCGCGGATAACGCTGACGGGAGCCTTGCCCTTGCGGAAACCGGGAACGTTGACGTTGCTCCTCATTTTGGAGATGACCTTATCGATCTCCCCGGAAAGGACGTCGCCGTCAATCTTTATCGACAGCTTATACTGATTGGTTCCCGTGCTTTCTTTGGAAATAAGAGACATACCATAACCTCCGGATAGTCTTAAACGCCGCGGACAGGCAAATCCTGCCCTGCGGCGGTATCGTTCTGACACTCAAAACGAAAATCGACCTATATTATATTTTGGATCATTATAACACCCGATTATTAAAAAATCAATACCTGTTTCGGACAAAAGCCGAGATAGTCTGCGGAAATAAGAGTGAACCTGATTCCCTCATACTCGAAGTCACCCGGCGCGCCGGGCCTGAGCGAGTGTATATGCCCGAAATAGCAGCGTCTGACGCCGTATTCCTTGAGAACGGCGACCATCTCCGGACAGACGCAGTCCATCCAGACCGGCGGATAGTGGATGAACGCGGTGAGCTCCCCGCCCGCTTTCAGCCCCGCCTCGAGCGACAGCCTCAGCCTGCCCGCCTCGCGCTGCTTTATCTGCATACCCTGCTGCGTATCGTCGTCCGCCTGCCAGCCGCGCGTGCCGCAGACGCACACGCCGTCGACGTTGTACGCGTTGTTGTACAGGACGCTCAGTGTGGTGAAGCCGCATTCGTTTATGAAACGCTGCATCTTCGTGAGCGTGTTCCACCAGTAATCGTGGTTGCCCTTGCCGATGATCTTCCTTCCGTTCAGACCGTCCAGAAAAGCGAGGTCGGCGGCGGACTCCTCAAGGCTCATCGCCCAGGAGATGTCCCCGGGCAAAACTACCGTGTCGTCCTCTCCGACGACACGGTTCCAGTTATTCTTCAGCCGGTCCGTGTAATCCTCCCAGCCGCGGAACACGTCCATGGGCTTGGCGACCGAACCGGACAGATGAGTGTCCGCTATCACATAGAGCATTAAAGTTTTGAGATCGGCCCCTCAGCCGATGCCGAGCATATCGAGCACGACGCGGCTCATTTCCTCCCTGTCGTAAACGCCGGTAAAGCGCGGCTCCCTGCCCTCGAGCGAGCTGAGCTGGACGGGCGCTGAAATGCCGGTCGCCTGCTCGAGCTGTCTTATGGCGGCGAATTCGTCGTCATAGGTACCCTCGAGCGTCCCCGCGTATTTTATCGCGTCGAGAACGGCGGCGGGGAATTTGAACGGCGACGCCGTGGAGGCGATGACCGTGGGAGTCGAGTCCCCCGTGCGCGCCCTGTACTGATAATACACGTTGAACGCGACGCCGGTGTGCGTGTCGCAGAGGTAGTTGCGCTCCCGGAATATCCGGCTTATCGTGTTTTTGGTCTGTTTGTCGTCGCAGTATCCCTGCTCGAAAACGCCGTTTATGCGCTTCATCACGTCGGTGCCGACGGTGTATTTGCCGTTCTCGGCGAGACAGCCGAACCAGTCGCGCACGCGGGCGTCGTCGTACCCCGCGAGCATAAACAGCAGCCTTTCGAGGTTGCTGGAGATGAGGATATCCATCGAGGGCGAGCAGGTCGTGTAAAAACGGCGGTTGCGGTCGTAAACGCCCGTCTCAAGGAAATCGGTCAGCACGTTGTTCGCGTTCGAGGCGCAGATGAGCCTGTTCACAGGCAGTCCCATCGCGGCGGCGTACCACGCAGCGAGGATGTCGCCGAAATTGCCCGTGGGGACGGTGAAGTTTATCTTATCCCCGGGCTCTATCGCGCCCTTGTTCATCAGGTCGCAGTAGGCGGAGAAATAGTAGACTATCTGAGGGACGAGCCTGCCCCAGTTTATGGAGTTCGCGGACGAGAACGCGCAGCCGTTCTTATCGAACGCGTCCTTTATCGAAGCGTTCGTGAAGATCGCCTTGACGCCGTTCTGCGCGTCGTCGAAATTGCCGCGTATAGCCGCGACGCCGACGTTCGCGCCCTCCTGGGTCGCCATCTGCAGCTTCTGCATATTGCTGACGCCGTCGCAGGGATAGAACACGAGTATCCTCGTGCCCGGCACGTCGCGGAAGCCCTCGAGCGCCGCCTTGCCGGTGTCGCCGGAGGTCGCGACGAGGATGACTCGCGTCTTGTCGCTGCCTATCTTTCGGCAGCTCGCGGTCAGCAGGAACGGGAGTATCTGAAGCGCCATATCCTTGAAGGCGCAGGTGGGTCCGCGCCACAGTTCGAGAACGTAGGCGTTCTCGCCGAGCGATCTGACGGGAGCCCTGTCTTTCGACGAGAACTTGCCGCCGCCGTAAGCCTTGCAGGCGTAATCGAGCAGCTCGTCGTAGGAGAAATCGGTCAGAT
>JAFRXS010000224.1 GCA_017443405.1 Clostridia bacterium
GATGCAAATCAGTTTTTTCATACCGCACTCATCTTCTTTATCCCATGGCCTGACCGAAATACTCCGCCACGGCGTTGACTATTCCCTGCGCGAGCTTCGTCTGCGTAGTCTGCGACTGCAGAGCCGCCCGCTCGATATCGTTTGAGAGGAAGCCCAGTTCTATGAGCGTCGACGGGCAGAACTCCACCCTCGCGACAAAGAAACCGTAGCCCCTCGGCGTCCTGTCTATCCCCGCGTAATTCGGCGACCCGGGGTCGTACACCCGCTGCCAGGCGCGGACCATCTCGGTACGCAGCGCGGACACGAGCGGGAAGGAATACGGATAGAAATAGTAGGGACAGAAGCCGTGCGCGGACGTACTTTCGCTGACGTCGCAGTGCACGCTGATGAAAATGTCGCTGTCCGCGGCGCGAGCCATATCCGCGCGCTCCCTCAGCGAGGGATTCTGCGAGGCGACCGTTCTCGTGAGCACGACGTTCGCGCCCATCGACCGAAGCGTCTCGGCGGCCTTGAGGCAGACGTTCAGATTGATCGGCGCCTCGTAAACGCCCGCGCTCCCGCCGCCTCCGTCGTTGCCGCCGTGACCGGGATCGAGCGTGACCGTCTTGCCGGCGACGCCGGGCGACTTATGCCTGAGACTCAGGCACATATAGCCCTTTTCCGTAACGGTGATCTCGGAGCCGTAGTAGCCGCCCGCGTTGCGCAGGCCTATCTTCAGCTCTGTCCTGCCGGAGGACGATGACCATTCGAAGCTTTTTATAAGGACGTCTTTCCCGCAGTCGTAGGAGCCTTCGCCCTTTGCCGTCGAGCAGAACGTGAACGTTATGCTGTCTGCGGTGAACGACGAGACGTTGTAGGTCCTGTCGGCGTAGCCGGAGTAGTATTTCTGCGCTCCGAGCTTCACGTTGACAGGGACTATCCAGTCCGTTTCGAACCAGAACCTCGTGCGAGAGTCGGTGACCTCGGACGCCGCGAGCCTTACGCTGTTTGCGGGCATCCTGTATCCCGCGGTAAGGTGAGAAACGTATTCGGAGCTCAGCTTGACGCCGCTGTCAAGCTCATAGAAGGGTGTTCCGTCGAAATATTCAAGCCCCGTTACCTGCGCGACCGTGCCTTTGACGTAGGGCACGCAGGAGGGGTCGGAAATGTCGTTTTCTTTGCCCGGAGGCAGCGTCTCCGCGTGGTCGGCGGTGACGACTATCTCCTCGCAGGCGCCCAGCCCGTGATCCTGATACGGCGTCAGCAGCTTATTGAGGGGCAGGTCCGCGGGCTCCTGCGTTTCAGGCGGCGCAACGGGAGCCGTCGTAGTCTCTGCCGTCGTCGGCGCGGTAGTTATCGGCGCTGCCGTTGGCGGCGGCGCTTTCGTAGTCGACGGCGCGGTGGAGTCCGTGCGCGCCGGGTCGTTGAGTATCACCGTGACCGCGGACTTGTCCTCCAGCTTTGCAGACAGGCGCAGCAGTATCCTCGCGTCGTTCGCGGTGTGGTCGAGGCTGCCGTCGAGGTCGCCGAAGCAGACTATGCCCGCGTCGATCGCCGCCTCGGTCGGATGCAGGAACTCGTCGAGCCCCGCGGCGTAGCGCAGATCGATACGCGCGTCGGCGGAGGTCACCAGACCGTCGCCGTCAAGGTCGCACGCGATAATGAAAAGCTCGTCCGATATCTCCGCGGATGAGGACAAAGGGACGGTCGCCGCTATCGCAAGCGCGACGGCGACCGCTATTATCTTTTTGAACGATCCGGAACCCGTCATCTGTCCACCTCCGGACAAACCCGCCGGGGGTTATTGAAGAAGTATGCCGAAGCCGGCGAGGAAGTCCGCCGCCGCGGCGCGGTCGGAGACGAGCACCTTGGTATAATCCGAAGGCACGTTAAACTTGAGCGCCACGTCGTCGGGCGCGGTAACGATCTCCTTGAGCACGAAGTAGTCGGTCAGCGAGCCGTTCTGATCGTAATGCCTTACGATTATCGGGAAATTGCCGCCCGCCGAGTTGAAAACGCAGCCGGTGAACGACCCGTCCGGATTGTTGAGACGGACGTATTTGTTGCCGACGGCGTCCGTGATGGGCGACAGTTCGTCGACGTTCGCGACCTCCGCCACTCCGACAGTCGGCGGCGCGAGGAGCTCCGCGAGCTTTTCCTCCTCCCCGACGAGAGAGAGCGACCCTTTGTCGAGGAACATATATTTCCCGGTGTTGTTATTTATGACGTAAATGCCCTGCTCGAACACGGCGCCCGTATTCTTTTGGATTATCGCGGTGTCGATCGGATTGGACCTGTTGCCGAAAACGATCTTTGTGCGGATATAGCTGTTATCGCCGTCGGAGGCGAACTCGAGCGGAGTGCTGCCGGACGCGTCGGTCATCACGATGTTGTAATAGCAGACCGCGCGGCTCCTGACGTCGGCTTCCGACGCGGGAACGCCCTTCATGCCTATGGTCGGGTCGAAGGTCGGCAAAACGGGGTCTGTCGGAGCGGAGACCTCCGGCAGATCCTCGAGCTTCGCCGCGTAGCGCAGTATATATCTCGCGTCGACGGAATCGACGCCGCCGCTGCCGTCGACGTCCGCGGCAAGCATCTGTTCGGGAGTGCCTGTGTCGAGCTTCGCAGCAAAGCGCAGCGCGAGCCTCGCGTCGGTCGCGTTCACGTTACCGTCGCCGTCGATATCGCCCCGTTCAAGGGCGTACGCCGAAAATGCCAAAGTCCACGCGGCGAGAGCGACGCAGAGGATAAAGGATATCACAGACGCAAAACGTTTCATTTGGGAACTCTCCGTTCTTCAGTTGATAAAAATCTCAGAGGTAAAGAGCTATTCGAGATCTTCGAGCTTTGCCGCCGCTCTGAGTATCCGGCGGGCGTCGGTCGCGTCGATGGCTCCGTCGCGGTCGATGTCGCAGGTATCCAGCAGCGCGGTATCGTAGAGGTCGAGCTTCGCCGCGGCGCGCAGGACTACGCGCGCGTCGTTCGCGGTCACGCTTCCGTCGCCGTCGGCGTCGCCCCTGACCGCCGGACCGCGTATCGATACGGGGAAGAACGTTTCGTACTCGCCGTACCTTATGAAAACGTCCTTTTCGGCGGGGCGCGAGGTGTCGAGTACCGTTATTATCTCGTAATCCTCAACCGCGCGGCGTTCTCCGCTGTTGAAATTCAGCCAGACGATGAGACCGGCATAGTCCGCCTCCTCGCCGACCTTGTAGACCGTTTTCTCGGGCGGAGTGACCGATATGCCCGTAGCGAGTATCGGCTTGCAGAGTATGCTGAAAACCGTTTCGGCTCCGCCGTAAAGGACGGTCACGGTGTTTTCGCCGAGAACGACCGCGTCGCGCATCTCCGCCCCATCGGGGTCGACGGTCTCGCTGTCGCCGTTGTCATAATCAGCGGTCAGCGTCAGCCCGCGCAGATCGAGCCTTATATCGGTGCCGTAATAGACCGTCTTGTCGGGAGGGGTTTTTACGCTCAAGCGGGTCAGCACGCGTGGGATGACGGTGACTTTTATCTCATCGGTGAAGCCCTTGTACTCTACCGTCACGGTCTGCTCGCCCGGCACGCCGGGCTCGAAGCCGGAACAGGTGAAATACTTTATATCGCGGACGCTGCCGTCCGTGAGGCGCGCCGTCACCTTCATGCCCGAGGGGTCGAAAGCGGATCCCTGCTTGAACTCCGTTTTGTCGGGGAGCGAAACGACGCTTATCTCCTCTATCGGCATTTTCACGACGGCGACGGGTATCTTGACGTTCAGAGAACCACGCGTGACGGTTATATACCCCGTGCCCGCGGCGTAGAAACCGCCCGTCGTGACCGTATAGTCCTTTATCTCGGTCCGCGCGCCGCCGCTCCCGACGGCGGCTACCCTGAGGCCCGTAAGGTCGGGTTCCTCGTCCTCGTAATAGACCGTCTTGTCCGGCGGGGATATGACCTCGAGCGCGGTATAGCCGCCGTCGTCGGGATAGGCGGCCAGGTCCGCGAGGGGAACGAAGCCCTTTCTGCCGGAATACGAAGCAGTGATGAAGAACCCGTCGTCGCCGGCGCTCTCAAGGACGGTCCCGCCCGGGACGCGGGCAAGACGGTCTGAAAACTCGTCCGCCTCCGAATACAGGTACGTTCCTCCCGGGACGACCGCGTACAGCTTTCCCGCGGCGGCGGCCGGAAAGGCGTTCGCCAGAGGGAGCAGCAGAAGGACGGTCAGAGCCGCGACCTTTAAAAATCGCATTTTGATTATTTATAGACCCTCACGTAATCGACGACGAAATCCGCCTTGAACGTGCTTTTGTCATTGTCCTCTATGCGGCCGGACCAGCCGAAGCCGGGGATGGCGCTGTCGCCGTCGACCTCGCAGGAGAGGATCATATATTCGTCCTTCGTGGAGACCCCGCCGTAATCGGTGAAGCCGACCTTTACGCCGTTGATGTAGAAGGTGTAGCCCTCCTCGGTCCAGCGCATGCCGTAGGTGTTGAAGTTCTCGTACGGGTCGTTGTCGAGCAGCCACAGACCGACGTTGTGATAACGGGTCTTGAGCTCGTAGCCGTTATAGTGGATGTTGGAGGTCACGCAGCGGTTGCGCGGCGCCTTCTGCCCGTAATAGGGGCTCTCGTAGATGTCTATCTCCGCGCCGAGAGTCGCGTCGCCGGTGGTCAGCTGCGACACGTTGCCGTTCATCAGCCAGAACGCGGACCAGAGCCCCACGCCCTTGGGCAGCTTGCAGCGGCACTCGTAGTAGCCGTAGGTGTTCATGAAGCCCTTGCGGGTGTCTATGCCGGCGGTGTACCAGCCGGGACCGAATTCGCCGTCCTCGAGGTACTGCGTGTAGATGTGCAGGTCGCCGTCGCGGACCTCGGCAAGGTCCATGCTCCAGTAGCCGCCGCGCCTTACGCCTCTGCCGTGCGGTCCCCAGACGGAGGTGTCGAGCGTCTCGCCGTCGAACTCATCCGCGAATACGAGCGACATTTCGGACGTGTCGATCTTTTCGCCGGGCGCCTTATCTACGGGATGGACGTTGAATATGAGCTGGAAAGTGCTGACGAAAGCGATGACGTAATTGACGAATTTCATGAACCAGTAAGGCATAAGACTCCTCCTCGAACGCTTTGTTCTGTGATGCCGTTTTAAGTTTTTCCGGTGTTTTCCGGTGTTTTTCCGCGCTTTTCCGGTCCCGAACGGACCGATATAAATAGCGATTATAATCTTTTTATATTGTATCACACAGCCGTTTTTCTGTCAAGCGCGGCGACGCGCGGAAAATCCTAAAAAACGGAAACAGATACGGCGGGCATCCCGCCCGTCTGAAGGCCGATTTTCGCCGGAACGCCGGTTTTTCCGTTTTTTCTCTGTACAAACCGGGAAAACGGTGGTATAATCAAGTCACAGACTCAAACTGTCAAGGAGAGAAAAATATGAAAAAGACAATCAGCGTACTGCTTTGCGTCCTGCTCGCCGCGCTTTGCGCCGTGCCGGCGCTCGCGGCAAATGAGACCGCCGGTTCCTTCGGCGCGTACAAGCACGTATTCATCATCGGCGTCGACGGCGCGGGCCGCTTCTTCGAGGAGGCCGACACGCCCAATTTCGACCGCATCTTCGCCGAAGGCGCGGTCGACCACACCGCGCGAGCGGAAACGATCACGGTCAGCGCCCAGAACTGGGGATCCATACTGACGGGCGTTTCCTATCTGCAGCACGGCATGACCAACGACAGCACCGGCGCGAACGAGCGCGCAAGCGACACGAAGTACCCCACCATCTTCTCCTACGTCCGCAAGGCGATGCCCGACGCGGAGCTTTGCGCGATCGTCAACTGGGACAACATCGCCTACGGCATAATCGAGAACGATATCAACGTGACGAAGCAGTATCCCGACAACGGCGACGAGGGCGTTACGGACGCCGTCTGCGAATACTTCAACGCCGGCAACGAGCCCGCCCTGTTCTTCCTGCAGTTCGACTCGGTCGACGGCGTCGGCCATTCCAAGGGCAGCAAGGATCCCGAATTCATCAGCCAGATCGAGACGATCGACGGCTATATCGGCAGGATCTATGACACTATCGCCGAAAAGGGCCTCATGGAAGACGGTCTGTTCATCGTCACGGCCGACCACGGCCACACCGTAAGCGGCGGTCACGGCGGCCTCACCATGCGCGAGACCAACGTCGTCGTCGCTGCGGCGGGCAAGACCGTCAAGGCCGGCGGCAAGCTCGACCTCGACGCCCGCAACAGGGATATCGCCGCCATCGCGCTTTACGCGCTCGGCATCGAGAAGCCCGACCACATGACCGCCCGCATCCCCGGCGACCTCTTCGAAGGCGTCAACGGCGAGATGCGCAACAACATAAAGGATATGGGCGACTGGATACTCTCCCGCCTCGCGTGGATAATCACGCTGTTCACCGCGTTCATCTGATCTTACTTCAAAGAAACCGCTCCGCGGGCTGTGCCTTGCGGAGCGGTTTTGTTTTGCGTTTTGCGTTGGCGCCTTCGGCGCGTGAATTGCCTTTCGGCATGAATTGACCTGCGGTCATGAATTGCCCTTCGGGCATTTCGGAACGCTTCGCGTTGTTTTATATGAACGGGGTGTGGGGCAGAGCCCCACCCGCAACGTGCCGAAGGCACATATCACGCGCGAAGCGCATATCACTGCCGCAGGCAATATCACTTGCCCGTCAGTGGCAAATATCACTGCGGCGGCTTGCCGTCGCTCCGCCCACCCGCAACGTGCCGAAGGCACATATCACGCGCGAAGCGCATATCACTGCCGCAGGCAATATCACTTGCCCGTCAGGGCAAATATCACTGCGGCGGCTTGCCGCCGCTCCGCCCTCCCATAACGTGCCGGAGGCACATATCACGCGCGAAGCGGCCCGGGAAAGAGATCGGAGGGGAGCAAAGAACGCGCGTTAAGGCAGATGATTTTGTTCTTTTTACAAAAACAATTGCCTTAACTTGACTTTTCTTTCATTGACGTCCGTATTATCGGAATTTTCGGAAGCCGCGGGCTGCGCGTTGCGGAGCGGTTTTGTTTGGCGTTTTGGGTTGGCGCCTTCGGCGCATGAATTGCCTTCGGCATGAATTGACCTGCGGTCGTGAATTGCCTTACGGCGTGAATTGCCCTTCGGGCATTGTATATGTTTTGCGTTTTGAGGTGCGGGTCTCCGGGGGAGACCTCTCATCCGCAGGATGAGAAGCGCAAGCCCCGGGCCGACAGGCGAGAGTTTGCGACGGCGCCTTCGGCGCGGAAGGTCAATACGGCTGAATTGTTTCGGAATCTTGGTCACACATCATTGCCAAACGTTCATTTTTTTGCCGATGTGTTGCCGAGGATCTATCCGGTTACGGCGGATGCAGGGATAAACTCTACTTTTAAAGTCATTCCCATTCCGGAAGCAAGGCGCTGCAACGTGCGGATGGACGGATTCGCGTTTCCGTTTTCGAGTTTGCTTATATCGCCCTGAGCAATGCCTGTGCGTTCGGAAAGATCTTTCTGAGTAAGACCGGAAGTTCTGCGGGCATCTATCATAGCCTGAATGACAGCACGCTCCGGCTGGAGAGCTTCATACTCTTTACGGAATTCGGGATCCTGAAGCTGTTCCTGAAGAAAATCATCAAATTTGGCGCTCATTTTTCGCTCTCCTTTCTTTGCAGATAATCTGCGCGATATTTCTTGGCTTTATCGATCTCTCCTTTAGGAGTCTTTTGTGCTTTCTTGATAAAGCCGTTTGTGAGGATGATACGTTTATCAACATAAAAGAAGTAAAGGACTCTTGAAATATCGGAGCCGGCTTTTGCTCGAAGTTCAAATATGCCCTCCGACAAATGCTTTGAATAAGGTTCACGGAGCTCATAACCGTTATCGGCAAGGATCGCGATGGTGTTTACCATCTTCGCACGCATCTTTGTATCCAGCCCAAGTAGGTATTCTTTTGCCGGCTGATCGCCGTTTTCCTTTTCGTAGAACTCGACTTCAAATCTTGCCATTTCTTCACCTCACAACTATATAATATAGGATTTATCCTATTTTGTCAAGCATCAATTATTGATTTTTCTGTGACCGAATCTACAAAAGAATATGCCTCAATAGTATTTCATTGCATGGGCACTGCCTGCATCTGCGACCTTTAAGCCCCGATCCGGAGCTTTTCCTCGACAATGGGATCCTCCCATCTTTATGTCTGCCCATACGGAATATATATCGGGAACGCCGCTCGCGAAGCGCCGCCTGCCGCGAAGCGGCCTACTGCCCGAAGGGCAGTCTAGGGTAAGGGGAGTCGAACCCGAATCGCCTTTGGACGGGTCTTTTTGGCTCTTTCGCGCTCTTCATCCTTGCTTTGCGTCAGCAAAGCGGCGTCTTCAGAGCACAAAATAGCTCAACAATACCTTGTCCAAAGGTGCGAA
>JAFRXS010000225.1 GCA_017443405.1 Clostridia bacterium
AGAATGGTGTGCCTACAAAGGATGGAGAAGCAAACTTCAACAGAGATACAGGTACCCCGTATGCAGTTCTTGAAGACGGTATGGTAGTAGTGATGATTGATAATGAATGGATTGAATTCAAAGCAAAATAAGCCGATAAATTCCGGTTTGCCGAATAGATCTTCTATTGTCCACAGTTAGAACGAGCATCGGATTTTGCCCCACAAAATCCAAGAGACAAAACCGGCGTGACCGCAGCGGTCACGCCGGTTTCATATCCTTTTGAGCCGGTGATTGCCGCCTCAGAACAGCTTCTTTATGGAGTACGCCCCGACGTCAGCCTTTTTTCTTTGCTGTTATTTCCCGTTCTGTTCCCAGTCGAATACCGTTTCCGTCCCGTCGACGCTCCACCTGCGCGGCGTCGGCGTTTCGTAAATATCGAGCGGGACGAGAGTGTGAGGACGTGAATAACGCTTATAAGCCTCGTGCAGATCGCGGCGTATCTCATCGGTCGCGCTCGCCCGGTTGCAGGAGACGAACAGCGCCGTACCGCTGACGGACAGCAGGTCGAGCCACCTCTTGTTGAGGCGCCACGGGATATTTTCGTCCTGCCCGCCCATTATCCCGACGCAGTCGGCGTCGGCGAGGTAGAAGGCGCCGTTCTGCGCGAGACGGAACGCGAGAGTGTTTACGCCCATTTTGACGGTCCTCGAGAACTCCCTGCCGCTCGTGTCGTCGCCCGTCCGGTTTATCTCGACGAGTCCGGCGCACAGGTGCGAGACCGTGTTGCAGCCGATGATGAGCATATCGCCGCAGGCTTCGCGTATGAGCCTGTACAGATCGAGGACGATCTCAGCGTTGGTCCTGCCGTCGTTGTAAAAGGTCAGGTCGCCGTCGCCGATCACCGTATCGCCCATATCCTTGCCCCAGCTGCCGAAGATATCATAGGTCGAAAAATCGTGTTTCAGGAGCCTGTAGCCCCAGGCTCTCATTCTTTTTATATCCTCTTTTATCAGTTCCTTTACGGCGGGATGCGTCGGGTCCAGCCGCCTCTCGCCCTCTCTCGCAATACGCATATCGGGCGTTATGTCCTCCCGCTCGTTCGCGAGCGGTCTGTACCAGATGCCGGGGATCGCGCCGGCTTTTTCGATCTCGGAAGCCAGACGCGCCATATCGCCGAAACGTTCGTTGGGCAGCCACGGTCCCTCGGTACTGCCGATCTCCCAGCCGTCGTCGACGACCTCGAAGGGAGTGAGGCCCGTCCCGGCGGCGAGCTCCGCCTGAAGCTTCGCGTCCGAAACGATCTCGTCGAACGAGCTGTTGCCGTAGGCGTAATACCAGTTGTTCCCGCCGATGACGGGGATATCCGGCAGCATCGGCTTATCGCACAGCCTGCGGCAGAAATCGCGAAGGCACGCGAAGCTGTCCGGGCTGTCATATTCCTTATAGACGAAAGTCGCGAGGCAGACCTCCCTGCCGTCGAGCCGCACTCCGCGCGAGCCGTTGCGCACGTCGATGAGCGCGGCTATACCGTCCTCGCCAAGGCGGAAGCTGACGAAGGACGAACACCCCGTCTTAACTCCGAAGCAGAAGTTTTTTTCTCCGCTCCGCACGGTGAAATACCACGGCATGGCGTCTCCGTCCCCGCCGGGTCTTCTGAAGCGAAGGTCGCCGTAGCTGCGCTCCCACGCGTCGCCGAGGACGAGCATATCCCCGTCGCAGCCGAACGCCCACTTGAGTTTTACAAACATGGGTCTGTCTTTTCCCGCGCGAAGGAACGCGCTCAGGGTTTCGCCGTCCGTCGAGGTCCAAAACTCCGTGTCGGTGACCGCGCCCTCGCAAACTGTTTCGTATTCAAAACCGGCAATATCGAACAACATAACGCCTCCCGAATATCTGTCATATCTTTATCATATCATTTTCCGGACGGATGTCAACACAAAAACCGGCGGCCGGGCGGGACCGCCGTTATTTTGTTCCTTTTTAAGTCAGTTTTTTCTGTCCCTGTTCGAAACGGCTTCCTTTATGAACCGCAAGAACAGCGGATGCGCGTTGTCGGGGCGCGACCTGAACTCCGGATGATACTGCACGCCGAGGTAAAAGCCGTTTCCGGGAAGCTCCATCTCCTCGACGAGCAGGTCGTCGGGCGACGTGCCCGCGAATACCGCTCCCGCCGCCTCGAAGCGCTCACGGTAATCGTTGTTGACCTCGTAGCGGTGGCGGTGGCGCTCGCGCACCGAGTCGCCGCCGTAGCACTCGCTCATGAGCGTGCCGGGCTTTATCCGGCAGGGATAGGCGCCGAGCCTGAGCGTGCCGCCCTTGGCGATGTGTTCGCTCTGACCGGGCATGAAGTCGATGACCTTGTTCCTGCACTGCTCGTCAAACTCGCCCGAATCGGCGTCGGCGACCCCGAGAACGTTTCGGGCGAACTCGATGACGGCGATCTGCATCCCGAGACAGATCCCGAAATACGGCACGTCGTTTTCACGCGCGTATTTCGCGGTGAGTATCATGCCCTGGATGCCCCTGCTGCCGAAGCCGCCGGGGACGATTATCCCGTCCTCGCCCGAGAGCGTTTCCGCGGCGTTCGCTTCGTTTATCTTCTCGGAGTCTATCCAGTCGATACAGACTTTTACGCCGTTCGCGCTGCCCGCCGCGCGGAGCGCCTCCGCGACCGAGAGATACGCGTCGTGCAGATGCACGTATTTGCCGACGAGACCGATCCTTACGGCGGGACCGGCGTTTTTGATGCGGTCGACCATATCGCGCCAGCCGGTCAGGTCCGGCTCCGGGGTACTGAGTCCGAGCTCGCGGCAGACTATGCCGGAGAAGTTCGACCTTTCGAGCATAAGAGGAGCCTCGTAGATGCTCGGCAAAGTGATGTTCTCGATGACGCAGTCCTCTTTCACGTTGCAGAAAAGAGCGATCTTTTTGAATATCTCCTCCTCGAGCGGCTCATCGCAGCGCAGTATGAGTATGCCGGGGTTCACGCCCATGCCCTGCAGCTCCTTGACGGAGTGCTGCGTGGGCTTCGACTTGTGCTCGTCGGAGCCGTGCAGGAACGGCACGAGCGTCACGTGGATGAAAAGGCTGTTCTCTCTGCCTGCCTCGAGCGATACCTGCCTTGCCGCCTCGATGAAGGGCTGGGACTCGATATCGCCGATGGTCCCGCCGATCTCGGTTATAACGACGTCGGCGTTCGTCTTTTTGCCCACGCGGTAGACGAAATCCTTTATCTCGCCCGTTATGTGCGGTATGACCTGGACGGTCGAGCCGAGATACTCGCCGCGGCGCTCGCGGTTGAGCACGTTCCAGTAGACCTTGCCGGTCGTGAGATTGGAGTATTTGTTGAGATTCTCGTCGATGAAGCGCTCGTAATGCCCGAGGTCGAGGTCCGTTTCCGCCCCGTCGTCGGTCACGTAGACCTCCCCGTGCTGATACGGGCTCATCGTCCCGGGATCGACGTTGATGTACGGGTCGAGCTTCTGAGCCGCGACCTTCAGACCTCTCGCCTTCAGAAGCCTGCCGAGCGACGCGGCGGTTATCCCCTTTCCGAGCCCGGAAACGACTCCTCCGGTCACGAAAATATACTTTGTCATGCCT
>JAFRXS010000226.1 GCA_017443405.1 Clostridia bacterium
ATCGTTTTCGATCCCGCGTGCCGCTTTGACGACGCTCCGCCGGACTCCTTCCCCGGTAAGGTCGCCGTCTTTCTCTACAGACGGTGGGAAGCGGGATTGCCCGGGCTTGTGTTTTTGCCCTGCGAGCTCATAGACGATAACGGACGCGAACTCAAAAACTTCGTGCTTAAGTACGCTCATCTGTGGGGACTCCCCGCGGAGTTTTCCGAATGGATAAACCTGGAAAACGAGTTTTGCGACACGCTCGTCGACCGTATCGTGACCGGTTACAGCGCGGACGAGGCGGCGAAGCTAAAAGCTCAGACGGGTTTTGACGACCGGCTTCTCGACACCTGCGAGCCTTATCATCTCTGGGTGATAGAGGGGGATCACGAGGACGAGCTTCCGCTGAAGAAGGCGGGGTTCAACGTCATCTGGACCGACGACGTCAAGCCGTATAAAAAGCGCAAGGTAAGGGTCCTCAACGGGGCGCACACGTCGCTCGTCTTTCCGGCGATGCTCGCCGGGCTTACGACTGTCGACGAATGTCTGTCCGATCCGCTTTTTGAAAGGTATCTGAAATCGTGCCTTTACGGCGAGATACTCGAGGCTCTCGGGAAAACAGACGATAATATCGCGTTCGCCGGGGACGTCCTCACGCGTTTCTCCAATCCATTTCTTTCGCACAGACTGCGCGCGATATCGCTCAACTCCGTCAGCAAATACACGGCTCGGGTGCTGCCGAGCGTTATGGACTACGAAGCGAGATTCGGGGCGCCGCCGCGCCTGCTCGTTTTCGCTCTCGCCGCGCTCATAAGGTATTATAAGACGGAAATTCCGGACGACTCGGAAAGGGCGGTCTCTATGATAAAGGACTGCTGTACGGCGGAGATACTCGCAAACGCGGAGCTCTGGGGCTGCGATCTTACGAGGCTGCTGCCCGAGGTAGAGAACGACCTGAACGTGATCGCCGCGCGCAGTATAAGGGAGGCGCTTGAATGGATCTTACGGTGATAGCTCCGAACGACAACGTCGGCGTTTCTCTTGAGAACGGGCATAAATACGCTCTGCGCGGTATTTCACGCGGTGAGGCCGTCATAAAATACGGCTTCAAAATAGGCGAGGCGACGGCGGATATCCCGAAAGACGCGCTTGTCCACACGGAAAACCTCAGGACCTGCCTGACCGCGGACGCGGACTTTGTTTTTGATCCCTGCGAGGCGGTCGCGCCGGACGGCACGGATGCGCCGATGATATCCGCTTACCGCCGGAAGAACGGCGAGATCGGCATACGCAACGACGTTTTCGTGATCCCGACGGTCGGCTGCGTGAACGCAAGCGCGCGAAGGATCGCAGAAATGACCGGAGCGATCGCGCTGACTCATCCTTACGGCTGCAGCCAGCTCGGCGGCGACCTCGACCGCACGCGCGACGTTCTTTGCGGACTCATCAAAAACCCCAACGCCGGGGGCGTTCTCGTGTTGGGGCTCGGCTGCGAGAATCTCGGTATCGACAGCCTAAAAGAGGCGCTCGGCGAATACGACGGCGAAAGGGTAGTGTTCTTGAATTCCGCCGATATTCCCGATGAAACGGCGGACGGCGTCGCGGCCGTGAACAGGCTTAAAGCCGTCGCGTCAGAAGACGTGCGCGTCACCGTCCCGGCGTCGATGCTCAGGGTTGGGCTCAAATGCGGCGGGAGCGACGGGCTTTCCGGCATAACCGCCAATCCTCTCGTCGGAAGGATAGCCGACAGGCTAACGTCTTTCGGCGCGTCCTGCGCTCTGACCGAGGTCCCCGAGATGTTCGGCGCGGAGCAGGCGCTGTTCCCCCGATGCGAAAACGAAGAGGTGTTCAAAAAAACCGTCGCTTTGGTGTCCGGCTTCAAAAAGTACTATACCGATCACGGTCAGCCCGTGAGCGAAAACCCCTCGCCCGGCAATAAGGCGGGCGGCATAAGCACGCTTGAGGAAAAATCGCTCGGCTGCGTTCAGAAGGGCGGCAGAGCGCAGATAACCGACGTGATAAGCTACGGCGAAAGAATAAAAAAGCCGGGGCTCACCCTTGTGGACGGTCCCGGAAACGATCTTGTCGCGGTCACGAACCTTGCCGCGGCGGGCTGTCATCTGATACTTTTCACTACCGGCAGGGGAACTCCGCTCGGAGGCCCGGTCCCGACTCTCAAGATAGCGACGAATACCGCCCTTTTTGAGAGGAAACGCGGATGGACGGACCTTGACGCGCAGCGATTCCTGTCAGACCCCGATGGGGCGGAGCAGGAGCTTTTCGGGCTTCTGCTTGAGACCGCCTGCGGCAAGCAGACCGCGAACGAGATCAACGGTTACCGCGATATCGCGATTTTCAAGGACGGCGTTACGCTGTGACGAGATAGTTATAGTGTTTTGAGACAGACGAAACCGTTCGCTTTTACGCTGATATCTCCCCGGACAGTCGTTCGGTCGGATACGTTTTGATATTCTCTGTCGAGCGTAACGGCGGCGTCGCCGTCGCCGAAGTTCATGACAAAGACGAAGTCGCCCCTTTTTCTGAATACAACGCCGTCGGGCGCCGCGATGCCGGCGTCCTTTTTTATGCCGTGAGTTTTAATCAGACGGCGGCAGAAGTCAACGGCGAGCTCGCCGTCGTTCCTGAAGGCGACGTAATACGCCTTGCCTTTTCCGTAGGAGTTGACCGTGACCGACGGCTGACCGGCGTAAAACCCGCTGCCGTACTCGCCGAGGACTGCCGCGCCGGTCGAACGTATTACGTCGCAGACGTGCTCCGCCTTATATTCTTTTCCGTCAAAGGCCGCTATTTCGTTTATCCCTTCGGGAAGCGCGTCTGTTTCCTCGGCGATGACGCCGAAAACGTCTTTAAGCTTGCCCGCGGGAAGCCCGCCGAGCCGGCAAAGGTCGTCTTCGTCGGTCACCGCGAACAGATAGGTCGCCACGAATACCCCGCCGTTTCTGACGTACTGTTCTATTCTTTCCTCTGTGCCGTTTTTTAGCATATAGAGGAACGGAGCTATGACCGCGTCGTACTGCGTAAAGTCGTCGTCCATGGCGATGACGTCCGCGCAGACGCCCGAGAGCCAGAACGGTCTGTACCACTTGACGCATTCGTCGAGGTAATCGCGGCGAACGTTGTTGTAGCCGCAGAAATGACTGACGGCACGGCTGTTTTCGAAGTCACAGACGATCGCGACCCTGCCGCGGCTGCGCGCGCCGGCGACGTCCTTCAGCTTTTCGAGGAGTTCTCCCGTCGCGCTTACTTCGCGGAAGACTCTCGTGTCGTCACGACCGCTGTGGTCGACTACCGCGCCGTGGAGCTTTTCGTGACCGCCCCTGCTCTTTCTCCATTGGAAGTACTGCACGCTGTCCGAGCCGTGGGCTATCGCCTGGACGGCGGTCAGCGTTTGCGTACCCGGCGCCGGTATCCTGTTGACCGGTCTGTGGTTCACGACCGAAGGCGTGCTTTCCATCATAAGGAACGGCTTCCCACCCTTCATCGAGCGGAACATATCGTGGCTGAACGCCGTTTCGGCGGCTTTTTTGAGCGTATCTGTACCGTCGTAGCACGGGTAATTGTCCCACGAAACTACGTCGACTTTCTTCGAGAACTTTTGGTAATCTATACGGTCGTAGAACCGCATGAAATTAGTCGTTATCGGGATGCCGGGCGTCAACTCGCGGATGGGAGCGATCTCGTTTTCGTAAAACGAGATGTGACTGTCGGTCACGAATCTGTCCCAGCAGAGCTTGAGAGCGGTGACGTGATCCTCTCCGCGATATTTCGGGGAACTTATCTGTTCCCAGTCGGTGATGCGGTGGCTCCAGAAGCCGTTCCACCAGCTGTCGTTGAGCTCTTCGAGGTCGTTATGATAGCGTTCCTTCAGCCACTCGCGGAACGCCGCCTGACAGAGTTCGCAGTGACACTCTCCGCTGTATTCGTTTGAGATATGCCACATTTTAAGAGCCGGATGAGAGCCGTATCTTTCGGCGAGACGGCGGTCGATCTCCCGCACCTTCTCGCGGTAGACGGGGGAAGTCGGACAGTGGTTGTGCCTGACGCCGAATTCGTTGCGTATTCCGCTCTCTTCCACTCTCAGGACCTCGGGATACTTCTGCGCCATCCACGCCGGTCTCGCGCCGGAGGGCGTCGCAAGAATGACGTCTATCCCGTTTTCGTAAAGCTTGTCGAAGACCTCATCGAGCCACCCGAACTCGTAAACGCCCTCTTCCGGCTCCAGTACGGACCATGAGAATATGCCGACGGTCGCGCTGTTGATACGCGCCTTCTTCATCAGCCGGACGTCATCGTCGATGATCTCCGGGTATTTCAGCCATTGGTCGGGATTGTAATCCCCGCCGTGGATTATGTGATCAACACCTGTTTTCATGCTCGCTCCGATCTTTTAGCCGTGTCGTTCGATCCATGCGGTCGGTTTCTTTTGCTTATATTTTAAATCTACCATCTAACCTGTTAATTTGCAATATGTTTTTGATCTCTTGCGAAAACAATTGCTTTTTCCTTCGGAAATTGGTATTATCTGTTATGAAGTGATCCGATACCTGACCCGGAGGTCTGATATGACAACCGCTAAAAGAACAGACGACAGCTCCGGAGCGCGGACGTACGGTTCGTTCGAGCTCATCGGGCGTTTTTGGCCTTATCTCAAAAAATACCGCGGAATAATGGCGCTCGATCTGACGTTTGCCGCTCTTACCACGCTGTGTGATATCGTTCTGCCGGTGATAATGCGCAGGCTCACGAACGCCGCTCTCGGGGAGGCGCCGGCTCTCACCGTCGGTTCGGTACTGTCCATGGCGCTGATCTACGGCGGTCTGCGCCTTGTCGACGCCGGGGCGTTCTTCTTCATGCAGTCGCAGGGGCATATAATGGGCGTCGGGATAGAGACGGATATGCGCCGCGACGCGTTCGATCATCTGCAGAGGCTGTCTGCGTCATATTACTCAAACCATAAGATCGGGCAGATAATGGGGCGGATAACGAACGACCTTTTCGACGTCACGGAGTTCTCGCACCACTGTCCCGAGGAGTTTTTCATCGCGGGGATAAAGATCGTCGTATCTTTCATCATCCTCGGCAGATATTCGCTTTTGCTGACGGTCTGCGTTTTTGCGGTCCTTCCCGTTATGTTCTTTGTCTGCTCGAAGCTCAATCACAGGCTCAGGGCGGCTCAGAAGGCGCAGCGTTTCCAGATAGGGGAGCTCAACGCCGCCGTCGAGGACAATCTGCTCGGCGAGCGCGTTGTAAAGGCGTTCACCGCGGAGGAGGCGGAGGCGGAAAAGTTTGAGAAGGGCAACGCCGAGTTCCGCCGCATAAAGACGAAGATGTACTATGCGATGGCGACCTTCGGGATGTCCACGCGGCTATTCGACGGGCTTATGTATTCGGTGGTCATCGTCGCGGGAGGTCTGTTCCTTCTTTACGGCAGGATCACCGCCGGCGACCTGGTGGCGTATATCCTTTACGTTTCGACGCTGATAGCCACGATCCGCCGCATCGTCGAGTTTACCGAGCAGTTCCAGCGCGGTATGACGGGCATAGAGCGTTTTTATGAGATAATGGACGCGCCGGTCGATATAAAGGACGCGCCCGGAGCGAAGGATATAACCGTTACCGAGGGCAGGATCGAGTTCTCGCACGTCTGCTTCGAATATCCCGACGATCACAACCGCGTCCTCAAGGATATAAGCTTCACGGTCGCTCCGGGTGAGAATCTCGCGATAGTCGGGGCGTCGGGCGGCGGAAAGACGACGATATGCAACCTGATACCCCGCTTTTACGATATCAACTCGGGACTCATAAGCATCGACGGGCAGGATATTAGCCGCGTGACGCTCAAAAGCCTGCGCCGGGCAGTCGGCATAGTGCAGCAGGACGTCCATCTTTTCAGCGGTACGGTAAGGGACAATATCTCCTGCGGCAGGGAGGACGCGACCGACGAAGAAATAGTCAGGGCGGCAAAGCTCGCCGGAGCGGACAGCTTCATATCGACGCTGCCGGACGGTATCGACACATATATCGGCGAGCGGGGAGTCAAGCTTTCCGGCGGTCAGAAGCAGCGCGTTTCGATAGCGCGGGTATTCCTTAAAGACCCGAAGATACTCATCCTTGACGAGGCGACGTCCGCTCTCGATAACGAAAACGAGCTCATCGTGACGCGCAGCCTCAAAAAGCTCGCTAAGGGCAGGACGACGGTGACAATAGCGCACAGGCTGACTACGGTTAGAGACGCAGACCGGATAATCGTCCTCGGCAAGGACGGCATAGAAGAGGAGGGGACGCACGACTCCCTGCTCTCGGCCCGCGGAGCGTATTACCGCCTGTGGAACCGTCTCTCGGGTGAGGACGACGCCGGCGGTGAAGACGCTGAATGAAGTCTTTCATTATGCAATATTCCGAAATCGCGCCGTGAATTTTGTTCAATATGATTTCTTGTAAATTGTTTCAGAAAAAGATATAATAAATGTATGTTATTATCCGAATTGGAGATGTAAGCTTTGAAAAAGTTGAGATTTGCGGTCGCGATGATCCTTGCCGTCACTCTGTTCGTCAGCGTGTTCGCATTCCCGATCGACGTATCCGCCGAGGGCGGGGAGCCGATCGTGCGCATGTGGCTCTGTGAAACGGGTATCATGCCCAAGTACTACGCGGGACACGCGTTCCTTTATTTTGAAAATCTGACCGATCATACCGTTACGGTCGGAAAATATCAGCTGCCGGCGGGAGAGGGCGTGTCGCTTTCTTCTCACGCGGTCAACGCGCCCAAGGGCATAGGCGTCTACTATAACGTCGAATCCGCCCACCACATCGACGCCGATCTCTACGCGGCGTCCGCCGATCTTGACGCCGAACAGCTCGAGGTCGTCAACAGGAAGATCACCTCGACCAATCACTGGGATCCCATATTCAACTGCGTGTGGTACGCCGTGATCGTCTGGAACGCCGGACCCGGCAAGCGCGTTTCGTTCTGCTGGCTGCCCATCTTCGTCCGCCTTCAGCTGACGTCATGCGGCGCGAAGCTTTATCCGTTCCGGATGTTCGATCCCGGTATGGACAGGATCTATATCCAGACCGAACTCTGATTTTTTCACGGCCTGATATGAAAAAGCGCTCCGGTTATTATTTTTACCCGGAGCGCCTTTACTTGGTTCTTGTATATTGCCGCGAAAAATAGTAAAATCAGTATATAGAAACGAATCACTGTCGGGAAGGAATAAAAATGAACGCTACCGAAAGATTTTTGAAATATGTCACGTATTCGACCGCTTCGTCCGAAAAAAGCGAAACGAGACCCTCCACGCCGGGGCAGCGGACGCTGACCGGCGCTCTCGCCGACGAGATGCGGGAGATGGGTCTGTCCGACGTCTATATCACAGAGGAGGACGGGGCGGTCTACGGCACCGTTCCCGCGACTGCCGAAAACGCGCCCGCCATAGGTTTTCTCGCGCACGTGGATACTTCGTCCTCGGCTTCCGGCGAGAACGTAAGACCGCGAATAGTCAGGGATTACGACGGCGGCGAAATAGTCCTGTGCGAGGGCGTATCAATGTCGCCCGATAAGAATTTCCCGGACCTTGCCGCGCTTGCCGGCGAGGACCTTATCGTGACCGACGGCAAAACGCTCCTCGGCGCCGACGACAAGGCGGGCGTCGCCGAGATCATGGCAGCCGCCGAGATGCTGCTCGCTTCCGATAAACCGCACGGCAAGGTCAAGATAGGATTCACGACGGACGAGGAGATAGGCAAGGGGCCCGATCTTATCGACGTCGGGCGTTTCGGCTGCGATTTCGCCTATACTGTCGACGGCGGGCGTATAGGCGAGATAGAATACGAGAACTTCAACGCGGCGTCGGCTTTCGCCGAATTCACCGGGGTGGGAGTCCATCCCGGCTCTGCAAAGGACGTCATGAAAAACGCGTGCTCCATGGCGATGGAATTCTGCGCCCTTCTTCCCGCGCAGCAGAAGCCGGAATACACGAGCGGCTACGAGGGCTTCATCCATCTCGACGAGATGTCGGGCGACGTGACTTCCGCCAAGCTCTCTTTCATCGTCCGCGATCACGATCTCGGGAAACTGCGCGAAAAAGAGGATATAATGAGAGCCGCCGCGGATTTCATCTGCCGCAAATACGGCGAAGGCTCGGCGAGCGTCCGCATCGAAGAGACCTATTACAATATGCGCGAAAAGATAGAGCCCCACCCGGAGCTTATCGAGGCCGCGAAGTCGGCCTTTGAAAAAGCCGGCGCAGTGCCGGAGATCATCCCCATAAGAGGCGGGACCGACGGCTCGAAGCTCAGCTTCATGGGGCTTCCGTGCCCCAATCTTTCGACCGGAGGCTATCACTTCCACGGTATCTACGAGTGCATACCCGTCAGCGCGCTCGAGACGATGCCGCAGGTCATACTCAATATCGTCGATCATTTTGCCCGTGGTAACCGCTATGAAAAATAAGAACGGCGCGAAAAGCTTTTTCAAGAAGCTGCAGCCCTTTGTCCTGATCACGGTCGGTTCATTTCTGATCGCCGCGTCCGTCAACCTGATCTACGACCCGCAGAAGATCTCGATCGGCGGTTTCAACGGTCTGTCGATCATTCTCAAGGAGATCGCGGCGAGGCTGGGATTCGAAGTCCCGATATGGGCGCTGTACGCGGTATTGAACGTTCCCGTGTTCATCTCCGCGTGGTTCGTCCTCGGCAAAAAGTTTATCTTCAGGACCATCTACGGCGTAGTCTGCTTTACCGCCGCGTTATACCTGATACCGACTTATGATATCTGTCACGGCGATATAATCCTCGCCGTGGTTTTCGGCGCGGTATTCGACGGCGTCGGGAACTCCCTCGTTTTCAAGGCCAATACGACGACGGGCGGCACCGATTTGGTCGCCGCGATGATACGCACGCGTCTGCGTCACTACTCGATGCCTCAGATACTCTTTGTCGTCAACGCCCTGATCGTCGCAGGCGGCGCCTTCACCTTCGGCGTAAGGTCCGGTATGTACGCGGCGATCTCGATCTATATCTCCGCGAAGGTCTGCGATTTCTCGCTTGAAGGTCTGCGCGTAGGCAAGATGGTCTATATCATATCCGCCGACTACATCACGGTCGCCGAACGTGTCATGAACGAGATGGAGCGCGGTGTGACGGGTATCTCGACCACGGGCATGTATACCTCGGAGGAGCGCAAGATGCTGCTTTGCGTGATCGGACGCAAGGAGCTCGCCCGCTTAAAGGCAATAGTCGCCGAGGTGGACCCCGGAGCGTTCATAATCGTCAGCGACGTTCGCGAGGCGTTCGGCGAGGGCTTTGAAAAATACGATCCCGAAAAACTGTCGTAAGGAGCGCAAGATCGAAATGTCTTTGTGCGAAAATCGCGAAAAAGCGAAAAAGAGAGCGTCTGCCGCCGTTTCGGCCGCGCTCGCGATCCTTTATTTCCTGCACTTCGTTTCCATTCCCGCAAAGGCAGAGGATATACCGTTTTACTGCGCCGCGGGCGATAACGGCGCCGCCGTCGTTTATCCCCAAAAGGGTCTTGACGGCGGGACGTATCTTTTCCTTCCGGCA
>JAFRXS010000227.1 GCA_017443405.1 Clostridia bacterium
ATGAGCGGTATTTTTGTGCCTGAAGCTCAAACATATACGCGTACTTACCGCCTTGCTCCATCAACTCGTCATGGGTCCCGTGTTCGACCACTCGTCCGTCCTCGAACATATATATCCGGTCCGCCATTCTTGTGGTCGAAAGCCTGTGAGAGATGAATATCACCGTTTTGTCGCGGGCGTTGTCCTTGATCGAATGATTGAGTTCATATTCGCTTATCGGGTCGAGCGCCGACGACGGCTCGTCCATAATGATAATATCACATTCGCGGGCAAAGGCGCGCGCTATGGCTATCTTCTGCGCTTCTCCGCCGGAGAGGTTGACCCCCTCCTCGTCAAATTCGCGGGTGAGCTCGGTCTGAATACCGTTGTCAAGTCCTTCGAGCTTTGTGTCAAAGGTCGCGCGATGCAGGGCGTCGAGAACGATTTGTTCCTTGTCCGGCGAATACTCTTCACCCAGCACGTTTTCCGCGATCGTCGCGGCGAATACCTTGTAGTCCTGGAAGATCGTGCCGAAGTTGGAGCGGTATTCGGTAAGATCGTATTCCCGGGCGTCGACGCCGTTGTACTCTATCGCGCCAGACGACGGATCGTAAAGACGCATCAGCAGCTTGATGAGCGTCGTCTTTCCCGCGCCGTTGTAGCCGACTATCGCGATCTTTTCTCCCCGCTTGATCTCGATATCCACGCCGTTGAGAGTGTTTTCCTCGTTCGACGGGTAGGCGAAATCTACGCCGCGTATGCGAAGATCTTCAAAAGGAGGGAGCGGGAGGGGTCCCGACTTTATCTTGTTCTCGTACTCAACGAAGGTGCGGAATTTGTCGATGTAAAGCGAGCTGACCGCGAAATCGCCGAAGGTCTCGATCGTTCTGCGCATCCTCCAGAACACCATCCATATGGTCTCCGTTACGGCGGCGTAATCTCCCAGCGATATCGTCCCGCCGATGATCCGCCATATCATAAGGAGTGTGATCCCCACCTCCAGAGGAGCTTCGATCAGCAGATTGCCCATCAGATGTAATACGCTTGTCTTCTGTCCGAATTTCCGCTGGAGCGCGGTCTCCTCGTCGAGAGCCTTTTCGTAATCGTTCAGCACCCTGTCGGAGATGCGGCTCATGCGTATCTCCTTCGCATAATCTGCAAGGTAGAATACGCGCATGGAATACTCTCGTCTGCGCTCGATCGGATTTCTTGCGTCCCGGAAGGCGACCCCGATCTTTCCGCCGAAATACCTGATAAACAGCGAGAAAACGACGCACCCGCCGATGATGGCTATGATCAGCGGCTCTATGGTGGCAAGAACGCTCAACACGCCCGCCAGCCCAATAAAGCAGGACGCCAGCTCGGAAAGCTTATCGACGACTCCCAGAGCTTCTCCGTCCGCCGTGGTCATAGCCCAGACGAAGGAGTTGTAGAACTCCGGATCGTCATAGCAGGAAATATCCATATCCCGCGCCTTTGCGTACAGATCGCCCTGCATCTTATACTGGAGCCGCTGTTTTGACTTCGGCTCGAAAATGTAACTGCAAAGAAAGCGGATTATTGAGCCGCACACCTGGAAAATAAGGAAGGGGATCACGCCCCGGGCGACGTCCGCCATCCTCGCGCCGTCTCTCATATACGTGTCGTACAAGGTCTTGGTGAAGGAGACCGTGTAAATGGAATTTGCGGCGGAGACGAGGGCGGTGAAGGTGAAGGCACTCTGACGAATCCGTACCTGACAGCGTGGGCGGAACAAATCTCCGG
>JAFRXS010000020.1 GCA_017443405.1 Clostridia bacterium
CTCGCGAAGAAGCACATCAACTTCTACACGATCAACGCGATAGACTTCGCCAAGGAGCTCGGTCTGGGCTCTCACTACAACCTCATCCTCCAGTCCGCGTTCTTCTCCCTTACCGGCATCATCCCCAAGGACGACGCCATCAGGCTCATGAAGGACGCAGCCACGAAGTCCTACGCCAAGAAAGGCGAGGATATCGTCAGGATGAACCACGCCGCCATCGACAAGGGCTTCGGCGCGACCGTCAAGATCGACGTTCCCGCCGCGTGGGCTGACGCTGCCGACGTTGCCGTCGAGCGCGAGATCAAGACGGACCGTCCCGAAATGGCGGAGTTCGTCAAGAACATCCTCGATCCCATCAACGCCCAGAAGGGCGACTCGCTGCCCGTCTCCACCTTCCTCAAGGACGCGGACGGCACCTTCCCGCAGGGCTCCGCTGCGTTCGAGAAGCGCGGCGTCGCCGTCGACGTTCCCGCCTGGAACGGCGAAAACTGCATCCAGTGCAACATCTGCTCTCTGGTCTGCCCGCACGCGGTCATCCGTCCCGTTGCGGTCAAGGAGGACGAAGTCGCTTCCGCTCCCGAGGGCATGAAGTTCTACGATATGACCGGTATGCCCGGCTACAAGTTCTCCATGACGATCTCCGTTATGGACTGCACGGGCTGCGGCTCCTGCCTCAACGTCTGCCCCGGCAAGAAGGGCGTCAAGGCTCTCACCGCCGCCAATCTCGAGACCGTCGCTGCCGAGCAGGACAATTTCGACTACGGCGTGACTCTTGCCGACGATCCCGCCGTCCTCGAGAAATTCAAGGACACCACCGTCAAGGGCAGCCAGTTCCGTCAGCCGCTGCTTGAGTTCTCGGGCGCTTGCGGAGGCTGCGGCGAAACGCCTTACGCCAAGCTCGCCACCCAGCTCTTCGGCGACAAGATGTACATCGCCAACGCCACGGGCTGCTCCTCCATCTGGGGCGGCAGCGCGCCCTCCACTCCCTACACCGTCAACAAGCAGGGTCACGGTCCCGCATGGGCGAACTCCCTGTTTGAGGACAACGCGGAGTACGGCTACGGCATGATGCTTGCCAACAACCAGATCAGGGCGAGGCTCAAAGCGGACGCCGAGCAGCTCATCGCCGCGGAGAAGGTCGACGCGAAGGTCAAGGAAGCCGCTCAGGCGTGGATCGACACGATGAACGACACCGCTGCCAATGATCAGCCCTCCAAGGATTTCAAGGCGGCTCTCGAGAGCGCCGAGTTCCCCTGCGACTGCTGCAAGGCTCTTGCCGACGACATTCTCAAGGATTCCGACTATCTCGCCAAGAAGTCCATCTGGATACTGGGCGGCGACGGCTGGTCCTACGACATCGGCTACGGCGGACTCGATCACGTCCTGGCGCAGAACGAGAACGTCAACGTCCTCGTCTTCGACACCGAGGTCTACTCCAACACCGGCGGTCAGGCTTCCAAGTCCACCCCGACGGGCGCTGTCGCCAAGTTCGCGGCGGCGGGCAAGGCCGTCAAGAAGAAGGACCTCGCGGGCATGTTCATGAGCTACGGCTACATCTACGTTGCGCAGGTCTCCATGGGCGCCGACTACAACCAGTGCATCAAGGCCTTCAAGGAGGCCGAGGCGTACGACGGCCCGTCCATCATCATCTGCTACGCTCCGTGCATCAACCACGGCATCAAGGGCGGCCTCAAGAACGTCATGACCGAGGAGAAGAGGGCGGTCGCAGCCGGTTACTGGTTCGACTTCCGCTTCAACCCCGAGAACAAGGGCCACGAGTTCACGCTCGATTCCAAGGCTCCGACCGAGTCTTACCGCGACTTCATCATGAACGAGGTCCGTTATTCCTCGCTTCTTCGCGCCTTCCCCGACAGGGCCGCCGCTCTGTTCGAGAAGTCCGAGGAGTACGCGCAGGATAAGTACGCCCACCTTCTCAAGCTCAAGGAAGTCTACGACGCGTAAGTACACATAGATTTTCCGACGGTATACAAATTCTGCGGAGCCTTTTGCGGGGCTCCGCAGTTTTTTTCGCGGCGGACGGAAAACAATCCGGCGGATATCGCGTCTTCCGCCGCCGAACTTGACAAGCGCCGCGGTAAATGGTAAAATCACGGCTGAAGGGAGGCAGGCAATATGTCCAAGATCTGCTCTTACTGCGGGACCGTCAATCCGGACGGGAACGCATACTGTCCCAACTGCGGCAAAAAATTCTCCGACGCTTACGGCAAAAACGTTTCCTACGAGGAGCCGGAGAGCGGTCCCGATTACGCTCCCGAGGAGGACTACGACGACGTTCCCGCTCAGCGTCCGAAGACTTCGGGCGGCCACGGCGGCGTGTTTTTTATAATACTTATCGTGCTTGCTCTCGTGAGCGCGGGCGTGCTTCTGTTCATGGTGTTCCGCGACGATCTCCCCTTCGGCAAAAAGGATGAGAAGACGACCGTCCCCGTGACCGAAGCGACGACCGCAGCGGCAATCGTAACGACCGTACCGGCGACGACGGCGACGCCTCTGCCCGCCGAAAACCTCAAGGCGAACCTTTGCGCGGACGGCGAATGCAGCTTCGTCGGCAGGGTCAACACCGTTACCGGCTCCGGGCTCAACGTGAGGTCTGCTGCGTCGGGAACGTCTTCGGTCATAACCACGGTCAAACAGAACACGGTCCTGACGATAACGAAGATAGAGTCCGGCTGGGGCTATACGACGTGCAGGGACGAAGACGGGGAGCAGGTCTCCGGCTGGGTCAGCCTCGATTATATCGAGACCTATTACATAGTCAACAGCGGCGGAGCGAACGTCTTCGCTTCCGCGGGCGGCGACGTGTCGATAGGCTCTCTCGCCGAGGGCACGCAGATCCGCCTTATCGGCGTGTTCGGGCAAAACGCCTATATCGCGTACGGCGAGAACGGCGGCTACGTCGGGTTTTCCTCGATCACGTCGTTGATCGCCGAGCCGGTCCCGCAGCCTTAAAGGAAAACAAAAAAAAGTGAGCGGCCGCCGATTCGCGTCCGCTCACTTTCTTTAATACAAACCTTCCGGTCTCCGTGCGACTTATTCGTCGCCGCCGAGACCTTCGATCTGACCGGAAAGAAGGCTGAGATTCTCCGGATCGAGAAGGCCGAGCTTGTAAAGCACCTTGACGAGCTTGAGAAGTATCTTAGCGATCTTGAAGATTATCTTA
>JAFRXS010000021.1 GCA_017443405.1 Clostridia bacterium
AACGAAAAAGAGCGAAACCGGTCAGCGGACCACAACGCCTTTTTTGATTATTACGTTGGCGTAAACCGCCGTTTCTCCGGTAGCTATGACGGCGTACGCCTCACGGGCGCGGCGGTAGAACTCGAATCTTTCGATGGTCGTGATCTTGTTCTCGCCGTACTTCCCTACTATGCGCTCGTATTCATCCCAGATTCCGGGCGTCGGATCCCCGGCGGTCGTTGCCATCAGCACCACCGGATGGTCGACGTAGGAATCGAGCGGTACGAGCTCGAGCATGGCGTCAAGTATCGGAACGACACTGTGACCGTCAAGCCTGACAAGACGCTTGGCTATCGAGGCGGCGGGAAAATTGCCGTCGCCGATAACGATCTCGTCGCCGTGACCCATTTCATCGAGGATCTTAAGAAGCTCCGGGGAGATAATATCGGGAATACCTTTTAACATTTTATCCTGACCTTTCATTCACGAAAATAATTTGACGTAAGTATTAACAAACAGGAAACACGAACAGCTTTCAACGTATTTTTTAAGCGAAAAACGGTCCGGAAACAGCGAAAAACACGGAGTTTTCGACGTTTTCGACAGAGTTTTCAACAAACCGGATAAGGAAAACCCTCTTTTGCGGTTTGCGAACAGTACGCGAAAACAGGAAAAAACGTTTTAGGAATACAGTGTTCCCGAAAGATAACGTTCACCCGAATCGGGAAGAAGAACGACGATGTTTTTACCATTCATATCGGGTCTATACGCGACCTGACACGCGGCGCAAAGAGCGGCGCCGGAGGATATACCGATACTGAGCCCCTCGACTCCGGCAGCCTTACGGGAATACTCGTAAGCCTGCTCAGTCTTTACGTCGATGACTTCATCGATAAGGCTTCTGTCAAGGACAGAAGGAACGAAATTCGCCCCGATACCCTGTATCCCGTGAGTTCCCGCCTGACCGCCGGAAAGAAGCGGAGATTCGGCGGGCTCTACTGCGACGATGCGAACGTCCTTATTGAATGCTTTAAGCACCGCTCCGACGCCGGTCAAAGTCCCGCCGGTGCCGACTCCGGCGATGAAACAGTCGACCTTGCCGTAAGTATCCTTGAGGATCTCGGGGCCGGTCGTGAGACGGTGAGCCTCGGCGTTTGCGGGATTATTGAACTGATCGGGCATAAAGGCGCCCGGCGTAGTGGCGTAAAGCTTTTTCGCCTCGTCCACGGCGCCCTGCATTCCGAGTGAAGCGGGAGTCAGAACGAGTTCCGCGCCGAACGCGCGAATGATTTTCTTGCGTTCCTCGCTCATATTCTCGGGCATCACGATAACTGCGCGATACCCCTTGACTTTCGCGATCCAAGCGAGAGCTATGCCCATATTTCCGCTCGTCGGCTCAACTATAAGGCCGCCTTCCGATAGAAACCCTTTATTCTCAGCGTCGGTAATCATAGAAAGAGCGGCGCGGTCCTTCGAACTTCCGCCGGGATTTCTGTATTCAAGCTTCGCGATGATATTCCCCTGCGCGTTCTCGCTTTGGGCCAGACGCTTCATCTCAAGCAGCGGAGTATTGCCGATCAGAGCGGTAAGATCGCCGGCTATGCGGTTTTTCTTTCCGCCGTTGAATCCGGCGTGGAGCGAAGCGGTACGCTCGTCGGAAAGATTAAAGTCGATAGTTACGTTTGCCATCATATCACCTCAAACAATGCCGAAGTATTCGGCGGCGTTGGCGTAGCTGATATTCCTGACTATCCGGGACAGCACGGCGATATCGAAAGGATACTCCCCGTTTTCGACCTTATCGCCGATAAAGCCGCAAAGGATGCGGCGGAAATACTCGTGCCGCGGATAAGAAAGGAACGACCTCGAATCCGTCGTCATGCCGATAAACGTGCCGAGCACGGAAAGAGTCGAGAAATCGGCGAGCTGTTTTCTCATCCCCTCGAGCGAGTCGCTGAACCACCATGCGGGACCGAACTGTATCTTGCCTTTCGAGCCGCCCTGGAAGTTGCCCGCCATGGTCGCGAGGACAAAATTATCCTTGGGGTTGAGGTCGAAGAGTATCGTCTTCGGCAGCCTGCCCTCCTCGTCAAGAGAGCCCAGAAGAGCGGAAAGCCCCGCGGCGTTATCGCCGTCGGCGACGCTGTCGCAGCCGACGTCGGGACCGTAGGACCTGAACAGCCTGCGGTTATTGTTCCTGAGCGCGCCGATATGTATCTCCATCCCCCAGCCGAGTCCGGAGTACTTGCCGGCAAAGAATTTCATCAGAGCGGTACGGTATTTCGCGACCTCGATTGCGGAAAGCTTTTCACCGCTCCTCGCCGCCTTGAATATGCTTTCCAGTTCGTCGGAAGAGGCGTCTTCATAAGTTACTACCGTCAAAGCGTGGTCGGACGCCCTGCACCCCATCGAAGCGAAGAAATCGATCCGAGAAGAAAGAGCGTCAAGCAGAGCTTCAAAAGAATCGACCTTTATACCCGAAGCGGCCTGCAGGCTGTCGCACCACTGAGAATAGCCGGGCACGTCGATATTGAGAGCCTTGTCGGGTCGGAAAGCGGGCAGAACGGACGTTCCAAATGACGTTTCGCGTTTAATGAGCTCGTGGTATTCAAGACTGTCCGCGGCGTCGTCTGTCGTGCAGACGCATTTGACGCCCGAACGCGAGATCAGCTCGCGCGGAGTGTATCCGCCGCCGCGAATGAGCGCGTCCGCCTTTTCGCGTATCGCGTCCGCGTTTGCAAGCGTCAGCGGTTCATAAATGCCGAAATATCTCTGAAGCTCAAGATGCGTCCAGTGATAAAGCGGATTGCCGACGCACTGTTCCACGGTTGCCGCCCAGGCTCTGAACTTCTCGTCATCCGGAGCGTTGCCCGTAACGTATTTTTCGTCGACGCCGAAAGTCCTCATGGCGCGCCATTTATAGTGATCGCCGCCGAGCCAGAGCTCGGTTATGCCGGAAGGCGTTTTATTTTCATATATCTCCTTCGGCGAAAGGTGGCAGTGCCAGTCGAAGATCGGTTCGTTCCTGCATTCGTCAAACAAAGTCCTCGCGGCTTCGCAATTCAGAAGAAAACCGTCGTCCATAAAAGCTTTCATTTCGACACTCTCCTTTTATCGGATAGATCTTACGTTCATTATACTTTTGTATCCGTTTAATGTCAATCAAAGTTTGACTCGCTGATAAAAATACGCCGGAATCGCGACCGGGCAAAAACCGAAAAATAATACTTGACTTTGAATGATAATTATGTTAAGATTTTTGAGGTTTTGGAGAGATACCGAAGCGGTCATAACGGAACGGTCTTGAAAACCGTCGTACCCTTTCGGGTACCGTGGGTTCGAATCCCACTCTCTCCGCCATATAGTTTCAGTCACTCGGAGAAGTACTCAAGTTGGTGACGAGGCGCCCCTGCTAAGGGCGTAGGTCGGGTAAACTCCGGCGCGAGAGTTCGAGTCTCTCCTTCTCCGCCAGAAAAAAGCACGCGAAAGCGTGCTTTTTTCAACGAGATCCGCTTCCCGGATGAAATCGCCTGCGGCGTTGAGATCCGGCTCGACGCCGTATGTGCGGATCTCATTTTACCGTAAGCACAGCGAACGATTTCATTCATCAGTTATATCTATACACGACCTATTATTAAAAACGGTGAGGCGCCCTTATGAAACAAAAAAAGCACGGAAATAACTGGACAGCTTACCACGATCCGGATACGGGACGGTATTTCGCCGAGATAATCCACACGAGCCGTGAAGGACGCGAGCAGTACGACTATGAGATCACCGCCGACATATACGGCAGACTAGGCACTTTTGCGGACGACGTCGATAACGAAAGGCTTATCGTGACAGGCAAGATTGCGTACTCTTTCGAAAATACGATGTACGGCACTCTCGGCCCCGAAAGGACGGTGTGGAACGAAGAAGCAAATGAAGCGATGGATGAAGCTGTCCGTAAGAGCAACGGTAAAAAGAAACAGAACGAATAACCGCCTTCGGATACTTACGAAACCGAACGCCGGCGTGTCAACGGGCGCGCCGGCGTTCGATTGAGCCCGTTGTCGTCAAGCTCCGCGTGTGTGAGGTCGATAAGCGCCTTGACCGCAGTCACGTTCTTCGCTTTAGCCGCCGTGAGCTTCGCGTCGACGGCGGAATTGATCCGCATCGTCTTGAGGTCCGCGGCGTACCGTTTCGCGGCGTCCGCGTTCTCTTTCTGAAGCGTGGCGATCTGTGCCTTGAGCGTGTCGGCGTCTCCCGCCGCGGCGCGAAGGTCTGCGAGCTGTTTGTCGCGGTCCTTGACCGTGTCGGCGAGCTGTTTGCGCTCCGTGTTCGCGGTGTTGAAGTCCGCCTTCGAGACGAAAGCCTTCCCGATCTCATCGGATACGGCCTTGTCGATCTCCGGCGTGTACGCGTCCCCCATGATGTTCTTTAACCAATCGAGCATTGGTTTCTCCTTTCCGGCTCTTTCCTTTTTATCGGGCAAGTCCCCGTAATGAGCCCGGCATTTTGTATTCCGCTGCCGACGCGGTAATTATAAAAACAGACCCGAAGGTCTGCGTTTACACATCAAAAAACCGTCCCGGAGGACGGTTGGTGTATTTACCTGTCAGGTAAATTCTTCGAGTAAATGCTTGACGTTTGCGCTCTGGTAGGCGTTTGTTACGAACGTCCACCTGTTTGCCGTTGCGTCGTACTCGTGAAGCGGGAGGTCGGTGATCTTTACCAGCTTATAATTGCCGTCTGTCCTCTGGAGCTCGACGTTAAGGTCAAAACCCTCGACGCTCCGGATGAATGCCTCGTCGACGTCACGTGTAAGGATCGTATCGCCGCAAATGACCACTGAAAAGAACAAACGCCGGATGAGCGTCTCACCGCCGATACACGGCGCGGATGTCTCCTCCTGCCATATTTCTATCTTCGGCGAACACGACGCGAGCCTGACGCGCCTGCCGCCCTTTCTGAAGTACAGCTCGCCGCGCTCTCCGCGCAGCGTGTTAATTAAACATTGACGTTTCTCGTTCATTTTGCTGATCCTTTCCTTAAGACTTCAAAAATTCAGCCATATGTTTATCAATGATCGCTTTTCTTTCTTCAAGATTTATGGGAACAGCATAAAGCATTTCAAGGGGCAGCTCGTTAACATTTTTCCACGATTGGGGAAAAGTAACCCCATCAAGATGTACAAAGGCTCCGCAGTGGCTACACCATCCCCAGGCGCTCCCCCTGTTGTTTCGATGAACATACCCAAAAACATGTGTTTCAGGATTATCACAACACTTTGCAGATATCAATCTCTTGTTGTGGATCGCTTCATCCACAACCTGAGTTAAATTAGATTTATCGTCGCGCCACTTCATCATCTCTCACCTCTTATATATTCTGCAAGCGTATCTCCGGCATTATAACCGGCACTTTCCGGCGCGTCTCCGCCTTTTAGATAACTGCGACAATGATTTAACTCGTGAGCTATTGTGTTCGCTAATTCTTCTTCGCTGGCGAAAGCGGTACGTCCTAAATAAATAGTCGTCGGCTCATTCTGCAATGTTTTTCCCGCTTTAGGCATATCATAGTCGAGGGCGATATCGATTTCTTGTCCGGACCCGCGAAGATGAATGCGAAATTTTTTCACAATTGCCTTGGCGTAAGCTATCGGGTTTAACGCCTGCTCGAATGTTTTCTCGGAAGGATTCACCGGAACACCTTTTCTGTACCGCTCTTTTATTATACCATTTTTCGTTTCTCCGGTCAATCCCTCTTTCCACCGCGGATACGTCACATCCTCCGGCACGCGGTACGTCGGTCCGAGGTCGTCCCTCGCGGCGCGTTCACCGACGCCGACCATATCCTCGTAGTAGGGAGCGGTCGTGCATCTACAGCGCGGATGGAACGGAGGAACGGTCACGCCGGTGTTCATCTCCGACTTCTTGATGACCTTGCCGTCCAACGCTCCGCAGACCGGGCACGTCACGCTGTCGAGCGTACAGACGAGCTCGACGCTCTCGACGCCAAGGTCGGAGTATAGCTGCTTCTGCGCGTCCGACGTCACCTTCGCGTGCTCGGTCTGGATGAGGCGTGCAGCAGAAGAGTAAGAGACGCCGAAGCGTTTACTCAAGTCGTCTATCGCCTTATTCAGCCCCGTGCCGGTCAGGATCCCCGTCGTGAGGGTCTGTCTGACCGTCGTGACGAGAGCGGCTTGATTCCTCCAGATGGACGTAGACCACGACGAGCCGTCGCCCGCGTCACATCGTTCAGGACCCCGATTTTAGCGGATAATTAATATATATGTATTGAAAATAACAAATAATTGCGTTATAATAGTGAATAGATACAAAAATACTCTTAAAGGAGGATCATTCATGAAAAGATTCAACAAAACCATTGCTGTTATCCTCTCCGTGATTATGACGGCTTCACTTCTGATCATCCCCGCTTTTGCCGCGGACACAGAGGATGACCCTTACGCGAAACTCAAGGAAGGCGTCGGATACGTCGCGATCGGCGACAGCTTCACGCGCGGATACGGCGCAGGCGACAACTGGCAGAACGAGATCTATCTCAACGACAGTTACGGCAACTATGAATGCCGCAACGTCGGCGGCTCTTACCCCAACCTTATCGCAGAAGCCTTCGGGCTTTACGCGCCGGACGATATACGCGACACCGACGCGAAGCTCTGGCCTATCGCGCACGATGCCGTATCTACCGCGTATATTAACGACCTGCTCGGTTTGGATGACGGTTTCCGCGACGAGGAATTCACTTATGACGAATCGTATATGAAAGAGCGTTATGAGACCGACCTGAGGTATTTCGGCGACCCGCTGAGCCTGACTCTTGACGGAACTGCCGCCTACGGTCAGACCGGCGAAGTCATGAGCGTCCGCGAGATGCTCAACAACGCCAGTCTTATCACGATAGGTCTCGGTCAGACCGACGTCGTTTACAAGGCGCAGATCTTCGGACTGAACACGCTTGACCTCAGTGACACGGCTGCCCTTCCCGCAGGCGTCGCGAATATCATAAGCCTGCTTTACAAATACTTCGATTACTGGAAGGACGCTTATCCTCTCCTTCTCGACTACATCAAAGAGAACAATCCGGACGCCAAGGTCGTTCTTGTCGGCACGGTCAATCCCATCAAAAACGCGACGATGACTGACGACATCGCCATCAGGATCGGCAACGTCCTCAACGTTATCTTTGATTCGATGAATTCCTATACCAAGATGTGCGCGATGAAATACGGCTATATGTTCGTCGATATCTCCGACGTCGACACGCCGTCTTCGGTAACGCAGATGTCCATCGGTCATATACTTTCTATCAGCGATCCTATCGAGTACGCGCTCGTCGCGCACCCCACCGCCAACGGCTATAGGCAGATAGCAGAGAGAATCATAAGCGCGGTAGAAAACGACCTCGCGAAGGATTCCGCAAACGCCTGGGGCAGGATCAAACTCTTCTTCCTCTCCATCATCGAAAAGCTCAAAGCGTTTTTCGCAAAGCTTACGGGCGTATTCGGCTGATAATCACAGACAGGGTTCTACGGCCCGAATGAATCAAGAACCGGCGGCCGCTCGCGACCGCCGTTTTTTTACGGACCAACCTGAGTTTGAAATAGTATAGAATTACGGAGATCGGCGATGGAACTTGCTATTTGGCTCATTCTGATGATACCGATATGTCTGATTTTCAGCGGACTCGGCATTTTTGCATGGAAACGCAAAAAGCCGATGTGGTTCTGGTCCGGAAGCACGGTAAGTGAACGGGAGATATCCGATATACCCGCATATAACAGAGCAAACGGCATCATGTGGCTTTGTTATTCCTCGGTATTCTGGATAAGCACGGTATTGGGTATCTTTCATATGGATATCGCCGGCGCAGTCATGGCCGCCGGCTGCCTCGGAGGCATCCCGATACTGATCATAGCATATAAAAAGATATATGCCAAATACCGCAAGAAGTAACAAACAATAATAAGAGCACCGACCGCTTTCCATTCCCTTATAGCGATATTGCGTACGTTGTTCATAAGATAACGGCGCCGGAACTCCGGAATATAAATACAGCCCGCAGCATGTTTACAGCTGCGGGTCATATTATTTACGAAGTCGGAATTATACGATTATTCGTATTCTATAGTGCCCGTAGGCTTGGGCGTGACGTCATAAAGCACCCTGTTGATCCCGGGGACCTCGGACGTTATGCGGTCGGTTATCTTCGCGAGAAGATCGTAAGGAAGGGGTTCTACGGTCGCGGTCATCGCGTCGCGGGTGTTGACCGCGCGGATGATAACGAGCCACTCGAAAGCCCTCTTGCCGTCCTTGAGTCCTGTCGACCTGAAATCGGGTACAACGGTGAAATACTGCCAGACCTTGCCTTCAAGGCCCGCCGCCTTGAATTCCTCGCGCAGTATCGCGTCGGATTCCCTGACCGCTTCGAGTCTGTCTCTCGTTATCGCGCCGGGGCAGCGGACGCCCAGACCGGGGCCGGGGAACGGCTGACGGTCGACCATGCCGGAAGGCAGACCGAGCTCTCTGCCGACAACGCGGACCTCGTCCTTGAAGAGGAACTTCAGCGGTTCGACAAGCTCGAAACCGAGCTTCGCGGGCAGACCGCCGACGTTGTGATGCGCCTTCGTTCCGGCGTCGCTTTCGAGTATATCGGGATAGATGGTCCCCTGCGCGAGATAAGCTATGCCGTCAAGCTTGGCGGCCTCCTCGGCAAAGACCTCGATGAACTCAGCGCCGATGATCTTTCTCTTCGTTTCAGGATCAGTCACGCCCTCAAGCTTGCCGAGGAACCTGTCGACCGCGTCGACGTAGATAAGATTCGCGCCGAGCTCGTCCCTGAAAACGGAGACGACCTGCTCGGGCTCGCCTTTTCTGAGGAGACCGTGGTTCACATGGACGCAAACGAGCTCCTGACCGATCGCCTTTATGAGAAGCGCGGCTGTGACCGACGAATCGACGCCGCCGGAGAGAGCGAGAAGTACCTTTTTAGAGCCGACCTGCGCCTTGATGGCGGCGACCTGCTCGTCGATGAACGCGCGCGCGAGTTCCGGTGTGGTTATGCGCTGCATATCGTCCGGTCTTTTGTTTTCAGACATTTAAATTCCCCCTGTTGAATAATTCAAAAAATACGATCAAAGCAGTTCGCCTGCTATGAGTTTCCTGATCCAGTCCTTGACGGTCGTGATCATCGCGCCCGTTTTGTTTTGGAACATATTCTTATTGTCTTCATACGTGCCCGTATGTGACAGCAAACCGAACGTCGCAAGCGAAAGCCTGTCCACGTGGCCGTCGGTGAAATTGCTTATATAAGAAGCGAAGTAGGTGCGCGTGAAATTGCCCGAATCTGTACGCAGACTCTCGCCCCATTTTTCGGCGATCACGTCGTAGCTGTCGTTCTCATAGTCTATCTTCGGAATATCCGAGCAGCCGTACAGGAACCAAGTGGAGGTGTCCGCGCCGGGACCGACGCCCTTATAGGTCCAGGACGTCCACGATACGTCGTAGTTGTTGTAAAGGCTCAGCATATAGTCGAACGTGGAGATACCTCTGGGATAGCTTTCTCCGATGTACAGAGGCACGCCGTACCCCGCCCTGAAGCACTTGTTCAGATTGATCTTATAAGCGCCGTTCCAGACGTCGTAGAAATGAAGCTGATAGACGACGTTCTCCCATCCGTAGTTCGCCGGATCGGGCATGCAGTCTATCGACCAGATACACTCCATCGTTATGATATGATCGGGGTCGACCGCGCGGATAGCTTTATAAAGCTCATCGGTAAAATCCCACATCGCCGGACGAAGACTGTCGACGCTCGTTATGCTGCTGCCGAGCTGCTCGTTCATCAGGTCATACATGGCTATTACCGGGTCGCCGCTGAAATGAGCGGCAAGCTCGGTCCAGAAATCGACGGCTATCTCGCGGTTGCGCCTGCCCTGTTCCGTCGCGTCGAAAAGCGACATGGATTTTGACTTGCCGCTGTGATCGTAGTCGTTCTGATAGCCGGGAAGGCCGTGAAGATCGAGGATCAGATAAAGACCGTTGCTGCGGCACTGATCGGCCATCCAGTCAAGCTCGCTGAAATCGATATCGCCGTTCGCGTCACGGAACCAGGTCCCGTTGTCGTCCGACTGGAAATTCCTGTACCATATCGGCAAACGAACGACGTTCATTCCGAGTTCGGCTACGTTTTTGAAATCGACCTCGGTTATCCAGTTGCGTCTGAATATCCCAAGCAGTTCATCGGCGGAATCCTGACCGAACCTCTCGCAAAGGCGGTCATATACGATCCTTTCACCTGAGGGGGATTCTATCGGGCAGAACCAATCCTCCATTATGCCCCAGCCGCCGAAATTGGTCCCGCGGAGAACGACCTCGTTCCCCGCCATGTCGACGATCTTCTCGCCGGAAACCTTCAGCGCGTCGGCCTCGGTTATCGCCCCGCCCGCGGCGGCGGAGTCCTCGCGAGCCGATACCGCGACCGAGGAAAGCAGTGCGAAGCAGACGGCGAGAACGAACGCCGTGATTCTTGAATGCCTGCTGTGTCGGATTGTCATGAACATACCCCCCGTTTATCAATATTATCAAAGAAAAGCTTATGATAAGGAAGCGATCATCTTCTTGAGGAATTCGAGAATGAGATCCCATATAATCCACCATTAAGATATTTCAATATATCACAAATCCATATTTTTTTCAAGTATTTAGATTCATTCCGATCGCTGCGGTAAAAAAACGCTCGACGGATCGGAGCGTCGACCGCGACAGATTTTCCGATTTGCATAAACAGCTTTCGGTTTAAAAATGCAAAAAGATTCGGTCGGGAATACATCCCCAGAATCACTCTTTTCTGTTTTATTAGCGCAAACAGCCGATTTATCCCTTGTAATTACTGTTTTCGGAGTGTAAAATAACGCAGGAATATCTGATGAAAGAAGGATCCCGATGTCTGAAACGGTTCCCGGAAACAAGCGTTCAAAACCGGCTTATCTTATTGCCTGCGCGGCGACGACAGTTGTGTTCGTTCTGTCGATGATCCTGTTCCACTCGGTTTATATACCGTGGGTCAACATGATACTCGTCGCTCTTTTCTACGTAATAGGTATGGCGTCTGTCGGCGTGATGACGGCGCTTGTACTGAAAAGCAACGAAAAGAAGACCTATTCAAAAACAGGACTGACCGTCCGCTGCCTTATCGTGACGGCGTTGTTCACGATCCTTGTTTTCGGCTTGAGTTACTACATCAATCTGGTAGTACATCTCGGCTCGAGGCTCACGATATACGCGGATAACGAGTGCGCCATCCGCATAGCCTACAGTGCGATAATTATAATGTACGGCGTGCTGCTGATGTTGTTCATATCTCATCTTTCCGCCAGAAAAACCGTACGTCTTGCCGCGGCAGCCGTTCTGATCGCAAGCGTATGCGTCGGTATCGGAATATGCGGCAGGATGATCCCGACGAAATTCCTGTATCCGGCGTACCGCGCAGTCATATCGCAGGGCGGCGTGAAGACCGACGACGGTAATATTTCCTTTGATTTTGCCCGCGCCACGGAGAAACTGCAGCCTACCGATAATTTAGGCAAGGATGAAACGATCGCAATAACACTCGCAAAGAACGAGCGGGAAGGGCTGCAGCTGGTCCTTGTCTCGGGGGTAGACGGCAAAAACGTAACTGTATCAGTCGGAGATTTCACCGACGGTTCCGGCAACAAGCTGCCCGTTCGCTTTTACAAGGAGCGTTACGTCGCTGTTCCGGCGTGGGGTTCCGCTTTTTCAGACGATTATCCCGACGCGCTTGAGCCGATCACGGATACGACTGTTATCCCGCTTGAAAAAGACCGTCTGCAGGCAATATACGTAGAAACAGTAAGCAACAAGGAAACGGCAGCCGGGACTTATACGGCAAAATGCGAGATAAAGGATGAAAACGGAAAGGTCATAGCTTCTCCGGAGATATCCGCCTCCGTGCGCGATTTCACCCTTCCCGACACGCCGGCGACCGAGAGCGCCATGGGCATTTTCTCATCCGAGTTCTGGAAGCTTATGGGCCTCGACGAATCCACGGTCTACGGACACAACGGCGACGACGGCAGCTACACGCTGGAAGAGGAGCAGTTCAGGATATACAAGCAGTACTACGATTATCTGCTCGAACATCACATCACTCCGTACGAACTGCCTTATGACATTCTCGACGAACGCGCGGACGAATACATGAGCGATCCGAGAGTCACATCCTTCTGCATACCTTATCCCGCCGACGATTCTCTGCTGCAGCAGTATTACGCAAAGGTCACTTCAAACCCCGATTGGGCGGAAAAAGGATATTTCTACCCGATAGACGAACCGAACGACGCGGACGCTTACGCGAGATACAGCGAGATAACGGAACGCCTCTCAAGGCTTTGTCCCGGCTACAACATGGTCACTCCGTTCTTCAGTTATGAAACGGATATAGAAAACGACGACCGATCGAGCGTCGCGCTGCAAAGAGGCAAGAGCTCCATCCTATGCCCGGAAACGGTCGTGCTTGACGCCGAAGGCGCCAGGGACGAGCTCCGCGCCGCGCGTGATGAAGCGGGGGCGCGTCTGTGGTGGTACGTCTGCTGCGGTCCTACGGGCGACTACAACAACAACTTCATAAGACAGGACGCCATTCAGCACCGTATACTGTTCTGGCAGGAGAAAATGGAAGACTTCACGGGCATCCTGTACTGGAACAGCATATACTGCGACAAGGGCAATCCGTGGGAGACCTCCAAAACTTGGGAATCCTACGAGAGCGCGGGTGACGGCGTACTGATGTACCCCGGCAGATATATGGGCTACGACGAACCCATCGGCACTATAAGGCTCAAAAACTGGTGCGACGGCATAGAAGATTATACCTATCTATCTCTCGCCGAGGAAAAGCTCGGAAGAGAATGGATCGACGAAAAGATAGCGCTTATAACGACTTCTTTGACGGATTACACTGCCGACTATGAGCTTCTGGAAAACGTAAGGAACGAGATCGGCAGCGCGCTCGAGAAATAAGGCGGCGCCGCGCCGCGGACCCGCTTTTGCAGGCAAAAAATACCGGGGCCTCACCTACTCGACGGGACCCCGGTTTTTACGGTTTAATTCAGGTCATATTCAGAAATTCAAAGAAAGATCGGCGAAAAACTGACGTATCATTCTGATCAACATGCGAATATACGAAAGGACCGTTCCTCTGAAAAAGTCGGCGATACGTGTGCCCGCGGACGGCTCTTCAAAAACGACCTCACACTGATGAGCCACGTTGTTCGTACCGCGGAAATCGTTATAATACCAGAAAGTTTCCTCGGACGCGTGGAAGATGATCTTCCTGATAGAGGTTTCTTTCGCTTCTCCCGTTTCAAGGTCAACAGACGAAAGGCTGTAATCCTCGATATCGAACAGCGTCATGCTGCTGCGTGCAGACGGAAATTCAAGCGTTTCGAGATACCGGGTATTGCAGAAAGCGTAAGGTTCGAGCCCTTCCATGCAGGTCTCCTCGATCTTATAGTACTTATCCGGTTTCGCCGCGGGATAGTGAATAAGCGACAGGCAGCCGTCGGAATAAAGCACTCCGTCCTTGACAAGCAGTTCGGTGTTGCCCTTTTCGACCTCGAAGCTCTCCAGATTGGAAAGATACGCGAATGCGCGATGGAACGGATAAGCCGCGAGGACGTGTTCATCGTTGGTGAAGTGGCTCAGATAACTGTCCTTTGTGATGTAGACGGTCCTGACGCCGTCCGCCACTGTTTTGATCCAGCTTATGAAATCGTCGACAAGGTCGATCGACAGGATATTTCCCTTGTCCTCATCGATCGTGAGGCGGCCCGAAGCGGGGTCGAACGTGACCGAGGTGTGGAACGGATGCTCGTTCCCGTCGCCGTCCAGATAAATGCCCGAGCTTTCATAGACGTAGGGGTCGTCCGCGGCAAACGCCGGCAGGACTGAAGTACAAAGCAGGCAGAGGGCAAACAGAACGGCAAAAGCATTCTTGAATTTCTGTTTCATTTCGTTTCCTCCTTTTTTTGTACGTTGGTTATATTTCGCTCCGAAATACGGTTATGACTTTTTCATCTGCCGACGAATGATGCGCCGATCCTCTCGAATGTCGATTTTATCCAAAGGAAGATCTTGGCAAAGAAAGCGGAAATACGGGCAAACACGGACGACGGGAATGAAAGCTGCGGAGACAGCGCGTCCCAGTCGATATCGTTTGCGTTGACCGCTTGCATGGGTTCCGCGTCGGTATGGTCAGCATTTGCGTTGAGGAACTGCGTGTAACCTTCCAGGGTCGCAACAGAGGCGTTGTCAGTCAAAGCTATCGCCATTATAAGATAGTAGACGTCGTCGCCGTTGAAAGAATGACGAAGGTTCTTGACTATCCAGGTATGGTCAGGGAACAGACACGTAGAAGCGTCAACCTGACGGTCCGGCGAAATATACCTGCCGAAGCCCGCAGCTTCACGGGCGGCGATATATTCGTCGGGGAGCGTCTGCGTCATCATCGAGACGGTCGCTCCGAAAGTCTGCTTGCCGACGTTGACGTACTCGTCGCCGACGTAGTTCGAGCAGTCGCCGATGGGGTACTGCTGCTCCCCGTAGCCTCCGATGACATAAACCGGCGTGCCGGATGAGTTCATCTCCTTGAACACGGATTCAATGTTTGCCTGGACGTTATAATGGTAATCGTCCGCCTTGGCGATTATCGCGGCGTATTTCTCCCTGTCGCCTTCCTCCTGGAAAATGTAGTTTTTATACTCCTCGAAATGCTCGTTGATCGAACCGACCTGACCGAGCGAAATGCCGTAATACTCCTTAAGGAAGCGCGCGATGAAACGGTCCTTGATCTTGCCGTAGATATGGTCCACCATCCCCATAGCGACCTTGAGACTGTAAGAGCTTTCAAGATAGTCGAACATAGAGCTCACAAAGGAGTAAAGCTTTTCGTCTCCTATGTTATTTTCGAGTATCTCGTTCTGCCTGACGTATCTGTAAAGCGCCTCGTCGGGAATGGTTACGTTGCCGCTGCCTATAAGGTCGAAATAATCGTAGCCCTTGAGAGTACTCGCAAGGAAGATGTATTTTTTGATATCGGCGTAACCGGCAGGCTTCTGATATTTCCAAAGATAAGCGGCTGTTACTTCCGTGCCGGCGCAGCGCCCGACAAGCGTTATTTGTTTACAGCCGGTCTTTTCTTTGATGGCGTTTATGTAGTCGTTGAGATCGTCCGCAACGTCCATTGGGGAAAGACGGGTATCCCAGTTATACGGATAAACGGTGCGAGAGTTGGGGTGAGCGTTGATGCCGTTGTAGCTCCAGCTCCAGCCGCAGCCCGTGTTAGCGGGCACCGTACCGTCCGGATTCGGTTTGATCTCCGCATAGATCGGAGCAAGCAGTTCCAGCGCCCTATCGCAGTATTCGTCGTAATTGTCCGTTGCCAAAGCCTTTGCGAACAGCGGAAGAAGCTCGGAAACGGAAGCTGAAACGATGTCTCCGTCGGTATTTTCCTTCGGAGCGTATTCGTCGATTGGCGTATAATACGTACCGTCCTCATTGTAAACGTAAATCCCCCGGTAGCCGTAGACGTAAACTATCGGCGTTACTTCATCAGCCGAGAAAGCGGACAGTACCCCAACAGGCAGGATAAACAGGACAGCAAGTACTACAGAAAGAATTCTCTTAGTTTTCATCTTCTCCACCAAATCTTTAAAACACAGATATATGATACCTTAATGTAATTTTAGAACAAATCAGCCGGCGTGTCAAGTGGGAGCGAAGCGTCAGAAGGAACTGTCGGCTTTATTTATCGCTTCGGCTATCTCGATCATGTTCTGCCGGGTCATAGCCTGATTGATCGAAAGACGAAGACTGCGTGAGAGGATATCAAGCGTTTTAGGGCATGAGTCTGCCGAATAATCCGCGCTGCCCTTGTAAGCCGGATCGTTCCACGGGTAGTTTTTAGGTGTGGCGCCCTGACGTTTGACGATGCCCTCCCAGAAAGTGAAAATATGTCTGTCCGGGAACGCGGAAGAATAAGCCGAGCCGACGGTCAGGCCCTCACAGTCGAGCGCTTCGGTGAGTTTTTTACACTCCTCTTTTGTATTCGCGATCATAGCAAACGAAACGCCGCAATCGCCTTCCGGATCGTCAACGCGCTGCAGACGGTAGTGTCGGGGAGTATTCAAAGCGGATATCAGCATCTTTTTAAGACCGCGCGTTACGGCAAGGTTTCTTTCAAGCTTATGAAGCTGCGCGTACGCTACGCCGCCGCAAAGCTCGCTTGCCCGGTAACCCGCGCGTGTAAAATACGGCACGCCGGAATCCTCTCCTATCCCGTTCCCCCACATCACGCCTGCGGGATCGGATTGAAAATAGCCCCGGGCATATACCCGGTCGTCGTTAGTAAAAAAACAGCCGCCTTCGCCACAGGTGATATTCTTAAAATAGTTTAGGCTCCATGCGAACGCGTCGGAATCCACACCGCAATATCTGCCTTTATATTTAGCCCCGATAGCCTGGCAGCAGTCCTCAATCATAAGAAGACCGTGGCGTTTCGCCGCGGCGCGAACCGCTTCCGTCCTCGCCGGGACCCCTTGCATATGGGTCAGGATGACGGCTTTGGTATACGGAGTGACCCTGCGGTCGATCTCAGCGGGGTCGATGCCGAGCGACTCGTCTATCTCGCACGGTACGGGAACCGCGCCCACCTCGATACACGCCGAGGCGGTGGCGATATAGGTGTATGCGGAAACGAGCACCTCGTCGCCGGGACCTATCGCGAGTCCCGCCAGGCAGCACGACAAAGCGGACGTGCCGGAATTGACGAACAGCGCGTGCTTTGCGCCCGTCAGCTCGCAAGCTTCCTGCTCAAAACGTGTGGTGTAGCTGTTTTCGCGGTAACGCCAGAGCTTTTCGGGCTGCGACAGCAGTTCCGTCGCTATTTCAAGCTCCTCTTTACCGATACTGAGGTACCCGACGCATCCGCCGGGAATGGGGGTCTTTATGGCTTTATCTATCATACTGATCACCTTTCTGCCGGCCGCTTGCAAATATCCGGGAGATCGACGTCCGCTCTTTGAAGCAGCGCGACCGCGTTTTTATAAAGAATCTTGCGTCTGACTTCGTCGGTTATATCGGCGGAGAGCAGCGCTCCGATACCAAAATCATAGGAGAACCACGGCGCGTCCACGCCGAAGAGTATCCGGTCCTCGAGCCCCGCTTCGACGAAATGCTCCAGCATACCGCGCTGAGAGAGCACGGCGGTCAGCTCGAGGTACAGGTTCGGGTAACGCTTCGCCATAGTCACGCCGTCTTCGAAGGAGTCGCGGAAGGAATGCCCCGCGATGAACGAGAAGTCGTGGTATTTTTCGAGGACTTTTTCCGCCTCCTCCGGTCCATCGAAGGGACTGCCGTGCCAGGTGTGGAACAGAACGGGTAGACGGTACCTGTCGGCGTATTCATAGTAAGGGGCGTGACGGTTGTCTGAGATCGGAACGCGGTACGTGTCACCGTGGAACTTAAGGCCGATGACCTGACCGCGGTGCTCTTCGGCGAAGGACAGGTCCCTGTCGGGGTCGAGATCGGGAGAGAAGACCGCCATATACATCCTGAACCGCTCGGGATAACGCCTGACGACGGCAAGATCGCCCTCGAAGAACGGGTAGCCGCCGAACAGACAGTCGTGACTGCAGAACAGCGCGAGCTCAACGCCTGATCGATCCATACAGGCAAGCTGTTTTTCCGGCGTGTCGACCAGCATATTACATTCGTAACAGTCGAACATGTGCGCGTGCATATCGATAACCGGACAGGCCGCGCTTTTGCCGCAAGAGAGAAAGGCCCCGGTCAGATCACTGTCATAGTCGATCACGGACGGACACCCCCTGCAAGACGTTTCATGTTGCCGTAAAAGATCGCGTTCTTCTCCGCCTGAGAGATATCCGCGTTTTGTATCATGAGCACGGTACCGCCGGAATAACGGCGAGGGAACGAGGATGAATACAGAAGCCGATGCGCGCCGAAAAGACGCGCAAGGTCATCTACTGCTCCCATCCACACGTGCTCCGAAAGGCAAAGATGAATATTATCATAGGCCTTCATAAGCGGATATACCTTGCGCGCGTTGGGCCATTCCTCGTCTACAGACAAAACGACGATGAGCCGAGGATGCTTTTCCATGATCGCGCAAAGGAATTCAAAAGACAGCGCGCCCGACCTGTGATAGAACAGCGGGATATGCAGCGTCTCACATGCCGAGAGCTCGTCACGCAGCATCAGCGGATGACAGGGAACGCCGTACTGCTCGTTACCGAGAGTGAAACCTGCTATGCGGTGTTCGGCAAACCCCACAGCCAACGTTTCAACGGACAGCATCTCCCCCGCCAAAGCGGGAAGCAGAAGATACACACCCCACGCGCCCGGCGCGGAGGCGGTACGTTCGTTGACTATGTCGATACTTCGCTGCGGCGGCAGCCAGAAAAGCTCGTTTGAGATAACGACAGCCTCGTCGGCGTCCGCAAGCCGCATATAATCAGAGAGAGAACATTCCGTCTCTGACTGCAGAAACTTACGACCGTATTCCAAACGGGCGTCAAAGACTTTGATACGATCCATTTGCGAACTCCTTAAATGATGCGTTATTTCAGATACTCCGCCGCGTATTCGTCGAGAAGCTCCACAGAACGCTGCATGCAATCCGGATCCTTATCCAGCGGGTGATCGGAATTCGGGAAGCGGATAAAGTCGTGTTTGACACCCGCCTCTGTCAACAGCGCGTCAAGACGCACGGCGTTGTCAAACGGAACGACAGAATCTTTTTCTCCGTGAGCGATAACGGTGGGGACAGTCGAGGAAGTGACGTAGGAAGCCGGCGAAACGTGCGAGATAGCTTCCGCCCAGGCGCTGTAATTCCCGGTTTCGGCGCGGAATTCGTCGATCGTGAGCTTAACGCCGCAAAGCTTACTGAGCAGGTCCAGCATAACCGGCGGCTCACCGATCAGATTGCCGTCGATATATCCCTTGGAGGAAAGCTCCGTCGGACCGCAGAAGCTGACGACGGCGGCGGGAGTCACGGGAGCAGCGTCCGACCGGGAATAGGCGTAAAGAAGCGAAAGGTGAGCGCCCGCGGAAGCGCCGGTGAGCAGCGCCTTATTCACGGTGATGCCCTGTTCGGCGGCGACCTCTTTTATCTTGGCAAGAGCGGCTGTTATATCGTCCATTATATCGTCCGAGTGAACGGTATCCGAGATATAGCGGTAATTCATCGCGGCGGCGACGTAGCCTTTTGTCGCTGCTTTCTTTATTTCGTTGCTGTAGCCGCTTTTATCACCGCCGATCCAGGCTCCGCCGTGGATATACAAGATCAAGCCGCGCGCGCTGCCCTCAGCGTTCCTCGGAAGCGCGATATCGACGACGTGCCTTTCATGCGGACCGTATTTATACTCGACGGGCGTAGGTTGTATATTGATCCCGAACAACCCTGCAAAAAACGTCAGGATCGACATAAGAAACGCTGTGATCCTTTGGAATAATGCCTGCATAATGAATACCTCCCGAAAATAATGAGTATCATCAAACATACTGTTCTTCATCAGAGTGAGCGAAAAATAAACCGCTCACGCCGTGATCGCTTACGGTATCATAATATCACAAACTTCCTCTGTTGTAAATCCGTGTTGAGGATTTCGTTTATACGTGTTTCGTAAAACCGATCGTCCCTGAGCTTTGACAGATAAGAATGGGGACCGTTTTCATCTTCCGTGAAGCTGTTTTTACCGCTGCGAGGGTCGACGTTCGCCGTTCCATGAATCTTTTTATAACCGTTATCCGCGTCTCCGGTGATCACGTAGAGCGCAGTCATCGGGTCCCATGAAGGTCTGCCGTTCGGGCTCAAGTGTGCAGCATAAGCCGTCCCGACAAGTCCGGGAACCCTCTTCCCACCGGTGATGACGTTCATGCCGACCTCGTATCCGAGGAAGGTAACGGGCACCGGAGAGTTACCGCAAATATACGCAGCTGCTTCGCGGTTCTTCTTATATGCGCGAAAGTTGTATTCTCTCCCGCTCTTTTTATCCCATCTGCCTCCCATGATGACGATTTCGGACACTTTACTTCTCACAAGACTTATCCCGTCAAGATCGCAGTATGCGTCGGGCGAGGACATCAGAAGCTCCGCAATTATACCCGGGAAGCCGACGTCGACGATCACGGCTTTTCCCGAAACCGACGCGAGAACGCGCCGATAAAGCTTATAAGCGTCGGGACAATCGGAGTTTGCGATGCCCGACTCGCAAAACGAAGCGAGCGTTTTCTGATACATACATAATAAGCCTTTTCGTTCTGCGCTTTTATCAAGCCCTATCGGGATAGAGCCGAGGCCGTATTGTTCACACAGGGCCTTTACGGACGGCGCGGAATAAGGCATAACGCTGTTGACGCCGATCGCCTTGAGATCGATCAACCCGGATCTGTGAGCCTTCAAAAGGATATCGAGCGCGGCGACGTCATCGCAGTCGCTCCACCAATCCGTACCGAAAATTACGTCGATCGGCTTTTCTCTTGTCGCCTTTAATTCATCGAACACCATAACAGAACAACCGTTTCACCTAACAGATCACTTCTTGCCTTCCGACCACTTTATGCCCCGCATCAGAGAAGGCGACCCCAGCACGGCGTTTCCGCAGCGTTTCATTCGATCATTAGGAGCAGCGCGATCAGGTGCGATGATCTCAAACTCTTCTATCCGGCATGAGGAAAGAAGTAAGGTCTCACCCTTACCGAGAGCGGGAAAGTCAAGTACGGTTTCTCGCCCGAGCTGCGTCTTTTTGATCTCCGCCGGTTCAAACGCGCCGTCCCGCGCGGCGATATAGGCGTACAGCGGCTTATTATAAAGCGTTACGGGCAGCGACACACGGCACGGCTCGCCGAGCATACTTTCAACGGTGGCGGCAAAGCCCTCCGCGGTCAATTCCGCTCCGACGGCGAAACCGCCCTCGGCATACAGGCGGAAAGCGGCGGGAAGCACGTCGACCGCGGGGAACAGACGCAGCATACCCTCGTGGCTTTGAAGCAGACTTTCTGTCAGCGCCATGGCGACGATAGGCTCCGTCTCAAAATCGAAATGGACAAAGTCGTCGCTGCGGACTTCGCATATCTCATTCGCTTCAACGTCGTTGAACCGATAGAACGCCGGTTCGTCCCGAACGAGAGTGCCGGGCTCCCCTTCTTCAGCGTTCATACCGTTCGGGAAGCCCTGAAAACGGGAGAGCATCGACCTTATGGCCTTTGTCATCTGTGCGCCTTCGCCCATACGGGCGAGAAACACGGGAAGAAGATTCCAGTGTCCGCTCTGTTCCCCCGTGCGGTGAAGCATAAGCTGATTATACAGCGCGTCAAAGCAGCCGCTCCCGCGGTCTTTCAGTCCCCAAAGCCCGGCTGGATAAAGTGGACACAGTTCGACGTCGGGAAACGCCTCGATCTCGGGTTCGACCGAGAGATCGCCGAAACCGTGACGGACAGGCTTACCGTCCTTATATCCAACGCCGAAAACCTTATCTCCGAGCGGTTTTCTTCCCTTGCCCACTCCGAAGGAAAAGCTCTCCCCGTCGAGGTCGGTCCTGTCGCGCATAGGCAAAAGAAGCGGTTCGGGGATACGGGAAAGGGCCGTCTTGATTTCGGAGCGCATCGGTTCTTCCGCATAGGGAAGATAAACGGGGAACAGCGTCCGGATCATCGTCAGGTCGGTACAGCTGTCGTCAAGCACCTCGTTTGATTCATAGGCCGACGTGCCGCGGATATGAAACTTTCCGTCTTCGCCTTCTTCGAGCATATCAAGATAAAACCGTATGACCCCGCGCATAAAGGGAAGAGCTGTATCGCGAAGGAATCCCTCGTCGCCCGTGAACCGCCAGTGACTCCACATGTGCATCGCGACGAGCGCGCCCGAACTGCAGTTCATATAATGATATTCGGCGCCGCGGCCGAATCGGTCCGTAACGTCGTGCAGGAAGATGCCCTTCTTGCCCTTCACTATTTCGGCGTAAGCCCGGTTTTTCTCCGCGCCGTTTTTCCGCAGCGCAAAATAATTCTCCGCAAGCTCACCGTGACCTACGGCGTCAAGCGGCAGATACATATGCTGTTCGTTGTAGTGGAAGTAATAATTCCATGGGATATAGTCGTGATAAAAGCCCCAGAGTCCGGAGGTGAAATGCGGCGGATATGCCCCGAGGCTCTCACTGTTCATGTAATAAAGGTACAGATACCAGATATTTTCAAGATAACCGTCCGGTACGGATATAAGCGACTTATCCCAAAACTTTGCCCACTCGGCACGGTGAGCTTCATAGAGAGCCTCTTCCCCGAGGGAAACCGCGCCGTCCAAAGCCGCGATACACGAGGCTCTTGCATGTTCGGCAGTAGCGCCCGTCCTGACCGTCCACAGCAGCGTAAAACCGTGTGAGGCGGCGGAAGGTAATTTAAGTGATGCAGTGTGTCTGTTGAGCCTTTCGGAGACAGGCGTATCATCCGTCAGAACGCGAAGAGCGACGCAGAATTTTGTCGGTTCGAGTTCCTGAGTTATGATCAGGTCGTTACCGTCGGCGTAAGCCTGCGTACCGTCAAGCGACGTTTCCGGCGCGAATTTCTGCATGGCGTACCAACGCCAGAGAGTACGGCTGCCCCAGCGGGAAAGGCGTATCTCCGGAGCCTCGCCGTCGATAGCATCAACGACACAGGAAAGAACGGTCACCCCGTCATGAGCGAACGCGCGTGCACGCACCGAGCCGAAAGGCGTTTCGCTGATTAGCGACGCGGTCGCGTCCGAAAGTGAAAGCCGCGCGGTGAAGTTCTTCTGATACAGATATTCAAACGCGGGGCTGTTCAGGCGCAGCGTGATCTCACCGCCGTGCTTTACGCAGGTCAGCTCCTCCTCATGCCCGGAGCAGTAACACTCGTCGTTGTAAGTCACGCCGGAAGGAGCGTCCTGCCAGAGATCGCATTTGTTTATATGGACGTGTATCCCGTCTTTTTCGAGCCACAGCAGAGAACCCGTATCGCCGTCGCCGATGGGGATACCCGAGGTCGGCCGGTTTTCGGGCGTACCGAAAAACAGATCGTGTTTCGGCAATATCGCGGCGGTCTCATTCAGCCAGCGCTTTTTGATCGGATCGTAGCATGATCTCATACTTAATCTCCTTTTATGCGACCGTGAGCAGCGCCCATTCCCCCGCGGGGAGTGTCAGATAATACCTGCCGCCGTCCCTCTCAAGCTTTCCGCCGCCAGCGGCTTTTCGGACATCGGAAACAGACGGCGAAAGGCGCAGTTCCGCGCTTACGGCAGCCTCCGGCAGCAGGACGTCGGGCATAAAACCGTCATGGAATACTCCGTCGTTGTTCATGACAAGCGCGTACCATCCATTTTCAAAACGGTTATAGGCGGCGAACAGACCGCCGTCCACCGTAAACGGCAGAAGCTGTTGAAGAATGCTTTTTACTTCCCCGTGTGTAACTACATTATTTCTGCCGCGGGAAAACGCCGTGTCGAACGTAAGATCTATCAGGTAATCGTATCCGGATAGATTTGGGGAATCTTCATATACGATATCGCAGACGCCGGGCAGACCTCCGCTTTTTAATACGTGCCCCATATTTCCGAGTTTGCCTGTCGTACCGAATATGATCTCAATAGTTTCAAGGAATTCACGGTAAGCTTCCGCAGAAAGCGGGAAACCCGGATCTGAGATAGGATGACCGAGATACGATTCTGAGAAGTTGATATCAAGCATCTCCATTTTCGCCGGCAAAACGACGGCTGCCGGAACGAAGGGTTTGCCGAGGTCGGGAAAAGCTTCGGTAAAACGCAAAAACTCTTTTTTTGCTTCGCCGTACGGGCTCAAAGAACCGTCGTTCAGATCGCGGAAGGTGTTGCAGACGCCGTATTCCTCGGCAACGGCGGAGGCTCCGGAGAAATAGGCGTACCGCCACGCCCGCGAAAGAAGCGACAGAGAACTGCCGCCGTGTTCGCGCTTTTCAAAATCAAGACCGGAACCGTTCCCCTTATGCAACAGATCTTCCTGCCATTCGTCCTGCCCTGAGCGAAGAGAATACGGGACCGTGAAACCGAAGCCGTTCGTATTTTGCCAGCATTCGTAATATATGCCCCACGGAACGCCGGCGGACTTTGCCTGACCGCGCGTGAAAGCTATCTGAGCTCGCAGGTTCGGTATCTGCCAGCCCGCTTCCGGCATAAGACGTTTCGCGCCGGCGGAAAGTTCCGTCCTCAATGCCATATAATAGCTGTCGGCGGGAAACAAAAGACCTCCGGTCTCAAAGACACGGCGCGTATAAAGCCGTTCCGCCTCGGTAAGAAAAGACGAAAGCCCGTCGGAAAGAACGCGTTTTTGCCATTCCTCCGCGGGATATGCTTCCAGAAACAGAGGCAGTTCCCTTGCAAGCACTCGTCCCCATAGCCGCGATAAGGCGGTTGGATCGCCGGTCGATACGCCTTCCCGTTCGCAGAGCTCCCTTATGCGGGTCTCGTCGCTGCGGAAATTTGACGCCCACTCGTGCATCTGAAAACCCCAGAAATCATCGCCCAGAAGCTCGGAATAATGCGAAAGCAGCGCTTTGCTGTAAGGATATACATTCGTATAGCCCAAACCGCCCTGCAGGCGGTCGATATAAAAGGGACAGCGCAATTCATGAAGCAGCTTTTCAAGAGGGCTTCCGACGGCGGCAGCGGTATTGAAATCATGCGGCGGCTCAAAACCCGGCTTGTGCATCAGCTTAAGTCCGTCGCCTCTGCGCCAAAGTCCGCTTTTCACCAGCGCGGGAAATACGTCTTGGGCGTAAGTATGCACAAATGTAAACATTATCGTCTCTCCCCCGCCGTTCTCCCGAAGAAACGGTCCTCAAAACGGCGAACTCTTCCCGAAACGCGTTCAAGAAGAAGTTTCGCATCCTCATCGCCGAGATAAGCGTCGCGCATAAGACGGCCTTCCTCAAAACAGAGCTCGTCGTGCCGCGGGAAATAATGTTCGAGAAGAAAGATGACGTATTTTGTCATGCGGTATGTCGCTACGACGTGCTCGGGTGCGTTGTCATAGGTCTCGACCGCGGCGGTATATCCCGTTTTCAATGCCTCGGCAAACCCCGAAAGATCGGGAGACCTCATCAAAACGACGGAATAAGCCTGATTGAAGCTGCTTTCATAATCCCACCGGAAATTCCTGCGGTGTGCGTCGTCGGCCCCCAGGGGAGAGATGTATACGCCCCGCGCGCGCATATCGTTCCAGAAAGCGACCTGCATATTCGCGTCGCGGCAGCCGGGTTCCTGACCGTGCAGTATCTCCGCGCCGTCGTAGATCCTCTCTTCGGCGAAATATGAGAAAACGTCGTCCCGTGTATTATGCGCGTCCCATTCCCAGAACGGATGAGCGAGTATCGCGACGCCTCCCCTGCCGTGTATCATTTCCGCGATCCATTTGCGCCACGCGTAATCCATGGGTTCGACACCGGGCGGCAATACGCCTTTCGCGCCATCGGCTATCCGCGCGACCTCACGTTTACATTCGGCTTCGTGCATATGATACCAGCGGTCAAGACCGACGTTTCCGTCAAAAACAGCGCCTATGTTGACCGCGTGGATATAGGCGTTCGGCACGTGGACCTCCTCGCCAGGGAAAAGCAAAAGATCGCACGGTATGCGCTTTTGCGCCCCGATCGCGATCATTGAGCCGTCTATAAGATGATGATCCGTTATAGCGAGAAAGTCGAAACCCGCCTTGCGATACATGGCGGCGGCAAGGAACGGGTCCTCGTGACCGTCGACCGAAGTACAGACGTGACAGTGTGTGTTGCCGCGCATCGGAGTCCTGAAATACAGATCGTCCGCAGCGCAAAAAATACGGAAATCGGTCAGCTTTTCAAGTTCGCCGTTCCCGCCGCGCCGCGCGAGCCTGACCGTGTATATCTGTTCACGCGAGAAGGTATACCTGAATCGCAGCGTACCGCTCCCGTCGGCAACGGCTTCGAGTCCCTCGTAGCGTTTCCAGTCGCTTATATCGAGGATCAGGGAGGAATTGTTTTCCTCCTGCCCGATAAAACGAAGATGATACGTTTCGCCGGGCGTAAGGGCTGTCTCCATACCGAGCCCTCTGGCGGTCAGCGCCGCCGGCGCGCCGAGCCTTACGACCTGCGGAAAGATCTCATAATCGCAAACGGAAGGGTCCGGGTTCGGTATGAACATTTCAAACACCTCGTATTATCTCATTCACAAGACCGGGCTGCGCTGTATAAACTTATCTTCTTTTTAATTATACCACCGTATTCGGGAATTATCAATTACAAACAATTTTATGTTCCGTTATTAAAGTCCGAAATACAGAGCATAAAGTTAAAAACCTCCCTGCAGTAAAAAATCTTAAACGCAATAAAGCTTTATGATAGTATTATATCGGGATCCGAAAATATACACTGTTGATACGTATGCTACACTCACATGGCACCTGTTTCGGAAATCAGGATTTTCATATTTCGGGAGAAACGTAATGAGTTATTTCAGACTGAAAAACGGGATGCAGCTTTACTATGAGGACGTCGGGGCCGGAGAGCCCGTTGTTTTCCTTCACGGCTGGACCAGCAGCCACGCGATCTACGCGGCGCCTGTACAGAAGCTGTCCGGAAAGGCGCGCTGCATCACCTACGATCACCGCGGGCATTACGGAAGCAAGGACGCAAACGGCGAGCCCGTGACGATGGAAACGCTCGCGTCCGATCTTAAAGAGCTTATCGAAGGCCTCGGGCTTGACAACCTCACGCTTGTGGGCTGGTCGATGGGCGCGGGCGTGGTCATGACCTATATCCGCGATCACAGATGCGACGGTCTTAAACAGGTCGTGCTTTGCGATATGACGCCGAAACAGCTCAACGACGACGAATGGAAACTCGGTTTACACCAAGGCAATTACACAAAAGAAGATATGGAGCGCGACGCGAGCAGAAAATTCATCAAGCTCTATCAGGCTTTCGCCGAGGGCGCTGTCCCCAAGCTCAAAAAGCTGCCCGGCTTCATGGTTCGCCACCTGCTGAGAAAAGGACTTAAACAGTGCGACGAACCCGTGCTGCGCACTCTCTCCAAATCAATGAAGCAGCTTGACAACTGAGACGTCATCGGCAGGATCACGGTGCCGCTCACCTACGTCTACGCCGTACCCGGTTCGCTGTTCTCCCCCGAGCTCGCCGAATGGTACCGCTCTCACGCAAACGTCCCGTTCAACGCCGTACCGATCGCAAACAGCGCGCATAGGGTAAGGGGAGTCGAACCCGAATCGCCTTTGGCCGGGTCTTTTTGGCTCTTTCGCACTCTTCATCCTTGCTTTGCGTCAGCAAAGCGGCGTCTTCAGAGCACAAAATAGCTCAACAATACCTTGTCCAAAGGTGCGAA
>JAFRXS010000004.1 GCA_017443405.1 Clostridia bacterium
CCGATCGACGTGTATACCACCCGTCCCGACACGCTGTTCGGCGCGACGTATATGGTCGTCTCGCCCGAGCATCCGCTGATCGAAAAGTGGGCGGACGTGCTGACGAATATGGACGCGATCCGCGCCTATCAGAACGAAGCGGCGCACAAGAGCGACTTCGAGCGCACCGAGGTCAACAAGGACAAGACGGGCGTCGAGCTTCTGGGCGTGCGCGCGATCAATCCCGTCAACGGCCGGGAGATCCCGATCTTCATTTCCGACTACGTTTTGGTGTCCTACGGCACCGGCGCGATCATGGCCGTGCCCGCGCACGACACGCGCGACTGGGAGTTCGCCAAAAAGTTCGATCTGCCGATCATCGAGGTCGTGCAGGGCGGCGACGTCGAGAAGGAAGCCTTCACCGACTGCGCCACGGGCGTGATGGTCAATTCCGACTTTTTGACCGGCCTGTCCGTCGAGGACGCGAAGGTCCGGATCATCGAATGGCTGACCGAAACCGGCAAAGGCTATCAAAAGGTCAACTATAAACTGCGCGACTGGGTATTCTCCCGCCAGCGCTACTGGGGCGAACCGATCCCGATCGTCGAGTGCCCGAAGTGCGGCTTCGTGCCGCTGGACGAGAGCGAGCTGCCGCTGCGTCTGCCGGAGGTCGAGAGCTATGAGCCGACCGATACGGGCGAGTCGCCGCTGGCGAAGCTGACCGACTGGGTCAACGTGAAGTGTCCGAAGTGCGGCGGCGACGCCAAGCGCGAGACCGATACCATGCCTCAATGGGCGGGATCGAGCTGGTACTTCCTCAGATATATGGATCCCAAAAACCGCGAGGCCCTCGCTTCCAAGGAGGCGCTCGACTACTGGGGACAGGTCGATTGGTACAACGGCGGAATGGAGCACACGACGCTCCACCTGCTCTACAGCCGCTTCTGGAATCAGTTCCTCTACGATATCGGCGTCGTGCCGAACCGCGAGCCGTACAAGAAGCGCACGAGCCACGGCATGAACCTCGGCAGAAACCCGCACTACGTCGGCTATGCCGAGACCGAGGAGGAGAAGCAGGCGCTCATCGACAAGTACGGCTCCGAGGCGCTCAGACCCTCGGTCAAGATGAGTAAGTCACTCGGCAACGTAGTCAACCCCGACGACGTTGTAAAGGCCTACGGCGCCGACACGATGCGCCTCTATATCATGTTCATCGGCGACTTTGAAAAGACCGCGACCTGGTCTGACGAGGCTGTCAAGGGCTGCAAACGCTTCCTCGACAAGGTCTGGAATATCTGCGAAAACCGCATCGACGGACCGGAGAACTATTCAAAGGAGTTCGAGGCGCTCGTAAACCGCACCATAAAGAAGGTCACCGAGGACATCGACGAGATGAAGTTCAACACCGCGATCGCGGCGATGATGGCAATGGTGAACGATTTTGCCGGAAAGAAGCTTTCCCGCGGCGACGTAAAGGCGCTCATCACGCTTCTGAGCCCCTTCGCGCCGCATATTGCCGAGGAGCTTTGGGAGATGCAGGGCTTCGAGGGAGAGGTCAGCAAGCAGCCGTGGCCTCAGTACGACGAGAAAAAACTCGTAGACGCAGAGAAGGAGATTGCGATCCAGGTAAACGGCAAATTGCGCGCGACCTGCGTTATCCCCGTAGACGCCGCGGACGACGTCGTGCTCGGTATCGTCAAGAGCGTCGATAAAATTCAGAAGGCGCTCGAGACGAGCGATATCGTCAAGACCATCGTAGTTAAAAACAAGCTCGTCAATCTTATTTTGAAGCCTAAAGCGTAAGTTTTTGTTGACATTTCGACAAGGAGAAGGTATAATAATCTTTGTTCGAGATTAAAGAACGAGGTTCACAGTCGGAGGGAGGGAATTAGAGAATGAGCGAAGTAATCGTTAAGGAGAACGAGTCTCTTGACA
>JAFRXS010000022.1 GCA_017443405.1 Clostridia bacterium
CGACTATGTTTCAAGTGTAAGCGCAGGTTCGGGACCAAGAGGCCGCTGGTTCAAATCCAGTCACTCCGATAAATAAAGGGCAGGCATCCGCCTGTCCTTTATTTATTGATGTTTGCATCGTTTGAACCGCGTAAGAATTGCCGCAGGCAATTCTTAACCGCCTTCGCCCGGTGTCGTAAACAATACGCTGAATATCGGCGAAGGCGACAAATCCAGTCACTCCGATACAAAAAGACGAGGCAAACGCCTCGTCTTTTTTGTATCGGAACGGTTTTACGCCGCTTTTTCAAACCATACGATTTACCCGAGTAATGAGCAAGGCTCAGTTCGGCAGCTCGGAGGGCGAGCGCCGCCGGGGGCGGTTGTTGCTGTCCGATATTTGCAGTTTTTTCATGCCGCACGGGGCTTATTCCGGATCCTTGACGATCGTCAGCACATTCTGTCCGTCGACGTATTCGTATTTCATATCGTCCATACTCTTTTTCACCATATAGATCCCGAGTCCGCCGATCTGACGCTCCTCGGCGGAGAGGGTGACGTCGGGATCCGGCTTTGCGAGCGGATCATACGGCACGCCCCAATCGCGGAAGGTGATCGTGACGCGTTTCGTATCGGGCTGCGTCTCGATACTGATCAGAGCAAGACCTGTTTCGGGCTTATACGCGTAATGCGCGATGTTCACGAATATCTCTTCCACGGCGACGTCGATCTTCATCTGCGTTTTCCGCGGGCATTCCAGCGCTTCCAGTTCTCCGTCCACGAATTCAAGCACCCGTCCCAGGTTTTCATCCGCGGCTTCCAGCTTCAGTTCTTTTACGCGCGGTGCGCCGTTATAGCAGAAACTCATCATCGTAATATCGTCAAACTGCGGCGCGTCGCCGACGAAGGCGTCGATCTCTTTTCTCACGGTATGCAGCAGTTCTTCCGGAGAGGCGTCCGGATCGCGGTTGAGAGCCTCGAGCATCCGCTCCGCTCCGAACAATTCGTTGTCGGCGTTCGTCGCTTCCGGAACGCCGTCCGTATATACAAACAGCCTGTCGCCGGGATGCATCTCGAAAGGATGCTCGCGGAACATTATGCCCTCCATCGTGGCAACGGCGGGGCTGTGCCGGTAGATGACAAGTTCATACTTGCCGTCGGCGCGGCGGATGACGGGATGCTCGTGCCCCGCGTTGGCGGCAAGGCCTCTGCCGGTGGAGATCTCGATCACCGCCAGCCAGACGGTGACGAACAGTTCCGCCTCGTTGCCCTCGCAAAGCTGTTCGTTGACGTTTTTCAGAATCTCCGCGGGACTCTCGCCGAGCTGGGCGCGGTTCTTTATCAGCGTTTTCGCGATGACCATAAACAGCGCGGCGGGAACGCCCTTGCCGGACACGTCAGCCATAACGAGCGCGATATGGTCGTCGTCCACGAGGAAGAAATCGTAGAAGTCGCCGCCGACCTCTTTGGCGGGATCCATAGATGCGTAAAGATCGAATTCTTTTCTGTCCGGGAAAGCCGGGAAGATACGCGGCAGCATATCCGCCTGGATCTGAGTCGCGACGTTCAGCTCCGCGCCGATGCGTTCTTTTTCGGCGGTAACGGCGGTAAGGTTTGTGATATAGCTGTTGATATCGCGCTCCATCTGCTTGACGGAGTCGCAGAGCGTTTCCACTTCGTCGCCGGTCCTTATATTCAGCTTGGATATAGCGGAACCGGACTTCTGTTCGCTGTCGCGGTCCTGGATAAAGGAACGCGCCGCGTCCGAAAGCTGATTGATCGGCCTTATCAGCGCCTTGACGATCCCGAAAAGGATGAGTGCGGTCAACGCAATGACGGCTATCCCCATAAAGATGATAACGCTGCGCAGATAATCGGCTCGGTCCTGCATAATGTCGTCCATTGAAACGTCGACCCCGACAAGCGCGACCGGGGTACCGTTACTGTCCCTCACCGGCTCCATCGAAGTACAGAGCCATCCGTAGGTGTCGTTCGTGATGAAAGCCGGGATCCCTTCCTCGGGATGCTCCGTTTCCTTTGTCGGGCCCGAGACCCCGTGCGTGGTCCCCAGCTGGCATTGTTCGCTCGACGTGTCGGCGTCCATGATGTAAGTACATTCATCGCCGTCCAGCTTCTGCACGTAAAGATAGGTGATGCCGTTGCTGTCCTTTATATCGAACAGGATATTGAGCATACGGAGGTAATCGTCGTCCTTCAGGGCGTTTGCTTTCGCGTCGTATCCGGCGCGGTAGTTTTCGTCGTTCTGATACTTCTCTTCGTCGTATTCCCCGATCTGCTTGACTTCGTTATAATAGCGGACGAGCGCCTCTGGATCGAGCTGGGACGCCGCTGTCTTTGCGAGATTGGACGTCAGAGTTTTATAGTGATCGTCCATCGTATCGCTGTATACGTTGTAGCTTATCGTCACCGCGATCGCGGACAGGATCAGGGCTGCAATGATGATCACCGCGACGGTTTTGAAGCGGAGTGAGACCACGCGATTTTTTCTTTTTTTACTTTGATTCATTTTGATCGTCATCCTTTCAGAAAAGAAGTAGGTTGGCGTAAGTATGCTTCAGAGGAGCGTTGAATACAAAAGAGGATATGACTGTCGGATCCTCGCCGACCGCGTCTTCGGGCAGGTAAACCTCGAGACGTGCTACGCCGAACGTTTTGCACAGAGCAAAAGAAACCGACCGCAGCTCTTCGGGACCGAGATCAGTCTCGGTGATACGCAGAACGTTTCCCGAGGGGCAAGCCATCAAAAAATGCACGTTTTCGTCAAATTTGAGCGCCAGCGTCCGACCACCGCAGAAAGCGTTTTCATCTACGCACCAGCGGACGTGGGCGTCAGGCCATTTCACAAAAGGACGTCCGGAAAAGGCGCGGTCGCGCAGACGGTTGTATTCTTCCGGGGC
>JAFRXS010000023.1 GCA_017443405.1 Clostridia bacterium
CTGCCTCTGAAAAACTGCTTCGCACCTTTGGACAAGGTATTGTTGAGCTATTTTGTGCTCTGAAGACGCCGCTTTGCTGACGCAAAGCAAGGATGAAGAGCGCGAAAGAGCCAAAAAGACCCGGCCAAAGGCGATTCGGGTTCGACTCCCCTTACCCTATGATGATAAAACAAAAGGAGGTGAAGTATGTGCACCGAGAATACCCTGAAGCTCGTTCTTGAAAAGGCTTCGGAGTGACCCCGAAGCCTTTTTCATTTGCACCGCCGATTCAATCCTGTTTTTCGCCCGGTTCCCGCTTCTTATCGAGCCTTCTGTTCCTGAAATACACTATGATATTGAGCGATACTACTGTCAGGTTGAAGAAGTACGCGATGAGCACGTAGTTTATATTTCCCGCGACGAATTTCGCCGTTATGCCCGCGATATAGCCCAGCGTTATCAGCAGGATGAACGGCAGGCTCATGTTTTTCGCGGTCTTTGCCTTTACGTTCTTCGCCAGCGACACGGGCCACGAAAGCCCGAAGCAGACGAGCATCACGGTCTCGAGTATATGCGCCATTTCGTCGCGCTCCTTATCCGTTATTTTCCGCCGCGGTTCAGGGGAACAGCGTGCAGCCCTGACGGCGGTAGTTTTCTATCATCTCGTCGGCCCTTTCGCGCGTGAAGCCGAAATAGTCGGCGAGGCAGTCTATGCACATAAAACCCTCGGTCGCGCCGCGGTTCACGAGCTTGCGGTAAAAGCCCTCATCGTCGCCGGGGAGGGCTTTGCCGCATTTTACGCAGACGCGCGGCATTTTTTATTTAGAGAGGGTGCCTATGTACATCCTGCTGTCATGAGGCGCGAGGCGGAACTGCCAGAACTCCTTCTTTACGCCGACATGCTCGCCGGTGTAGGCGTCTGTCAGGTCGAGACCGTAGCCGGTGTCGGCGGGGATGCCCAGACCGTCGAAATAGACCCTGCCCCAGCGCTCGCAGTCGTCGAAGTTCACGAACAGGAGCGCGAACTCGTTGTTCGAGAGATGCTTGAAGAACACGGTGGACCCGCCGTCGGTGTTCCTGATGAATGGCGGGCGCGCCTCCTCGTCCTGATTGATGCGGATGAGCGTCTTGTTCGTGACGAGCTTAAGCGTTGTGTCGTCCATCTTGCGTATATCGCTGCCGAGCATGAGCGGAGCGGAATACATGCACCACAGCGCGAATTCCGTCCTGTACTCCTCGTCCGTGCAGCCGGTGGAGCTGACGTTGCCCTCGTTGTGCATGCCGCAGGTGAGCATGTCGACGTCGTTGAAGCAGCCGGGAGCGGAGTAGCAGAGATTCTCCTTCTGCGAGAGGGCTATGTCGCGCATGGAGATCCAGCTGTCGTTGATGTCGCCGGTGGAGCGGTACATGTGCGCGCCGGCGGAGCGTATCCACTTGTGGACCTCGTCGCAGCCCCAGTTGCAGGCGGAGAAGAGTATCTCCCTGCCGCACGCCTTGAGCGCGAGACCCATGCGGCGGTAGAGGTACGGACCGTTGCTGTCCTCGGGACGGTAGCAGTTGTCGTATTTCAGGAAGTCCGCGCCGTACTCGGCGAAGGTCTCGGCGTCGAGGAATTCATGGTCGAAGCTGCCGGGATAGTCCGCGCAGGTGCGCGTGCCGTCGCAGGAATACATACCGAATTTGAGCCCCTTGGAGTGGACGTAGTCGGAGACCGCCTTCATTCCCTCGGGGAATTTCTCCTTCGAGGGGACTATCTTGCCCGTGACGGGGTCGCGCTCGCGCTCCGACCAGCAGTCGTCGATGACGAGATACTCGTACCCCGCCTTGTCGAGACCCTTTTCGATGATCGCGTCCGCGAGCTCGCGGATGACCTTGTCGGAGATGTTCTCTCCGAACGTGTTCCAGGTGTTGAAGCCCATAGGGGGTGTTTTTGCCAGCATATCTGCCTCCCGGTTTATTTATTGTTTTGTATTTTTTTCCGGCTCCGCCGGATCGGTTGCATTTTCGGAACTGTCGGCCTTTGCCGAGACTTTCGCGGTTATCTCCTCCATGTACTTGCCGTGGAGCTTGAATTTGAACGTGAAGATGAACAGCGACGCCAGCATGCCGAATATCGGCACGACGAGCATCATCGAGGTCACGGTGTTCTTGACGGCGAGGGAATTCGCCGCGTGGAGTGTTTCGTCGTAGTGTGAGAACTCGAGCCCGGCGAAGAGTATGACGGTCTGTATCGTGTAAGCCATCTTCTGCAGGAAGCCCTTCATCGAGAACGTGACGGATTCCGCGCGCGAGCCGTTCTTGACCTCGCCGTAGTCGACGATGTCCGCGAGGAAGACGGTCTGCGAGACGAACATCGACGACGAGCCGATATTGCCCAGCAGATAGAAGATGTTCATCAGCATCAGCGAGCCCGCGAGCTTGAACGAGAGGAGCATGCCGGCGTAGGACAGGACGCAGAGAGCGAGCGAGAACTGGTAGATGCGCCTTCTTGACGTGAACTTCATCATGACCGGTATCACGAGCAGGCCGAGCACCGAGCCGACCGCCTGGAACAGGCTGAACGCCGACTGTGCCTTGGTGTCGTTGGCGACGACGTCGAAGAAGTACGCCCCGACGCCCGAGAACATGTAGAAGCCGGCGTTTGACAGCATCGCGAAAAGCATGAACCAGCGCAGCTGGTCGTTGCCGCCGACGGTGCGGAATATCGTTTTGAACGAGAATTTATCCTTCGGCGCGGTCACTTGGTATTCTCTCGTGCGCGAAACGGAAATGAGCGAGAAGAATATCAGCGCGGCGGAGCAGACCAGCGCCGTCATGCCGAACGAGCGCGCGTCCCAAACCTTCGCGCCGTTGGCGTCAGTCTGCGTCGAAAGGCTGAAAAGCGGCAGGATGAGCGGCGCGCCTATCGAGATGAGCCCCTGACCGAGCCCCGAGAACGTGCGGGCGACGGTGGCTATCATGCTGCGCTCCTTCGGGTCGGACGTGAACGACGGGACCATCGACCAGTAGGGGATGTCCGCCATCGTGTTCGTCATGCCCCACGCCACGTAAAGCACCGCGGCGTAAACGTAGAGCCACACGCTGCCCGGGGTTATGCCCGGGTTGTTGAACAGCAGGGCGAGAACGACGGCGTTCGTGAGCGTGCCTATGACGATCCACGGGCGATATTTGCCCATCTTCGTGCGCGTATTGTCGACTATCGTGCCCATGATCGGGTCGTTGATGCCGTCCCAGATACGCGCCAGCGGCGTGAGCAGCAGGAGGAACTTTTTGTTGAGCTGCAGGACGTCGGTCAGGTATTTCGCGAGATAGGAGTAGAACATACCGTAGCTGACGTCCAGACCGACGGCTCCGACGCCGTAGGTCAGCTTGCCGCTCCATTTGGTAACGTCAAACTTATTTGCCAAGTCGGTCCCTTCTTTCAAATACTGTTGCCGCGCAGGGCGGCGGGGAGCGTCCGTTCAGAGCCTTCGATGAGAGAGCGTCCCGCGCCGTCAACGCAAAAGAGCGCCTTGCGGCGCTTTTCGTGTCAGATTTTATGTCCGCGCAGGAAATCGGCGGCTTTCATGCGTTTGCCGCCCTCGGGGCGGATATCAGTCAATATGAGGACTTCGCCGTCGCCGCAGACAACGGCTATTCCGCGCGGGTCCGCGCGGCAGCTTCCCGCCGCTTCGCCCGAGGTCTCTCCCGGACGGACGGCGGCGTAGACCTGCATACCGTACCCGCCGAGCGAAGTCCTCGCGACCGGCGCGGGGTTGAAGCCCCTTATCATGTTGCGCACGCTTTCCGCGGGCTTTGTCCAGTCGATGACCGCCTCGCTCTTGTCGAGCATCGGCGCCCAGGTCGCCTCGTCTTCGTTCTGCGGTACCGGCGTTATCTCTCCCGCGGCGTACTTTACGAGAGTTTCCGCGAGAAGAGAGGGCGAAAGCTCCGCCAGACGGTCGAAAAGCTCGCCCGCGGTCTCGTCCTCGCCGATCTCGACAGAGGCGGTCGAAAGCATGTCGCCGGAATCGAGCCCCTCCGCCATGAGCATTATAGTGACGCCGGCGACCTTATCGCCGTTTATGACCGACCGCTGTATCGGCGCCGCGCCGCGGTATTTCGGCAGCAGCGAGCCGTGGACGTTTACGCAGGCATAGCGCGGCAGATCGAGTATGTTTTTCGGCAGTATCTTGCCGTAGGCGGCGACGACGAAAAAGTCCGCGTCCGCGGCTTTCAGCCGCCCGAACGCTTCATCCGAGCGCAGAGTGTCGGGCTGATAGACCGGGATGCCGGCTTCGAGAGCCGCCTCCTTGACGGGCGGCGGCGTTATCTCGCGCTTTCTGCCGCGCGGCTTGTCGGGCTGCGTGACAACGAGAGCTATCTCGTGCCCGTCGGCTATCAGTCGTTTAAGGGAAGGCACGGCGAAATCCGGCGTGCCCATGAATACTATCCTCATTATCAGCCGTTCTGCATCTTCTCGCCGGGCGCGAGCCGGTTGGAGTAAAGGATGCCGTCGAGATGATCCGTCTCGTGGCAGAAGCAGCGCGCCTTGAGGCCGTGAGCCTCGTAAACGTGCTTCTCGCCGTTGCGGTCGAGCGCCTCGAGCTTCACGTATTCGGGGCGCAGAGTCACGCCGCTGCGGTGCGGGATCGAAAGGCAGGCTTCCGATTCCCTCTGCTCTCCGGAGGATTCGACGATTTTCGGGTTGATGAGCTCGAGCTTGCTCTCGGGATCGTCCTCGTCGTTCATGTCGATGACGATTATCCTCTTGAGCACGCCGACCTGTACCGCGGCGAGCCCGAGGCCCTGATTCGCTCTCAGCGTGTCCCACATGTCGTCGATGAGTTCGTTTATGCGCGTGGAGCCGATCTCGTCGGGCTCGACCGCGCGGCTCTTTTTCGCGAGCGTGAAGGAGGGGATGGTTTTGATCTTTCTGAGTGCCATGGTATCACCTTTTCTTATGTTCCCTCGGGGTCGGGAGTCACGTTGACTCCGACCCTTGAAAATTCCTTTTTTGAGCCCGTTTCGACGACGGCGGCTCTGAGCGCCTCGCGGAACCGGCTGTTGAATACGCATTTTATAAGGAGCCTGACGCGGTGCCTGCCGCTGAGGTATTCTATCCTCGGACGCGAGGGCCCCAGTATGATGAGCTTGAGAGAGTTCTCCCCGGCTTTTTCTTTGAGCTTTTGGAAAAAGAAGCCTGCCGCCGTGCCCGCGTCCCGCTCCGACGGCGAGGAGAACATGACCTCGCACAGGTCGCAGTAGGGCGGATATATCATCGCTTTGCGCAGGCGCGTTTCCGTTTCGTAGAAGGAGCGGTAGTCCTGCGTCGAGGCGAGGCGTATTATCTCGTTTTCGGGCGAGAGCGTCTGTATGACCGCCCTGCCCGGCACGCTGCCCCTGCCGCTGCGCCCGACGACCTGAGTCAGCAGGTCGAAGGTGCGTTCCGCGCTGAGGTAGTCGTCGGAATAAAGCTGAGAATCGACCGATATGACGCCGACGAGCGTGACGTTGGGAAAGTCGAGTCCCTTCGCGACCATCTGCGTGCCGAGGAGTATGTCGTAATCCCCCGCGGCGAAGCGCGCCAGCTTCGTTTCGTGAGCGGAGCGCGCCATCGTGGTGTCCGCGTCCATGCGCAGTACGCGCGCGCCGGGGAAAAGGTCCGAAAGCTCCTCTTCTATACGCTGCGTGCCGAAGCCGAAATAGCGGACCGCCTTTTCCCCGCAGTCCGGGCAGACGTCCGTGAACGGCGCGGAATAGCCGCAGTAGTGGCACATAAGGCGGTTGTTCGCTGCGTGATAGGTCAGCGATATGCTGCAGTTCGGGCAGGTCATGACCTTGCGGCAGCTTCCGCAGACGGCGAAGGTGTTGAATCCGCGCCTGTTGAGAAGCAGCAGCGACTGCTTGCCCGCGTCGAGGTTCGCCTGCAGTTCGTCGCGCAGACGCTTGCTCAGGGAGTTGGACACGAGCGCAGTCCTGTCGGACATGTCGACCGTGATGACCTCGGGCAGCACCGCGGCGCCGTAGCGGTTCTTCAGCTCCGTGAGCCTGTATCTGCCGTCGACCGCGCTGCGGAACGTCCCGATGGACGGCGTAGCCGATACGAGCAGCAGCAGCGCGCCGTTGTCGGCGCAGCGTTTTTTCGCGCAGTCGCGCGCGTCGTATTTCGGGGTCATCCCCGAGTGGTAGGAACGCTCCTGTTCCTCGTCGATGATGATGAGGCCGAGGTCCTTTACCGGCGCGAAAACGGCGCTCCTCGTGCCGACGACGACTCTCGCCTCGCCCCGCCTGACTCTTTTCCATTCGTCGAGCCTCTGCCCGGCGGACAGCGCGGAGTGCAGCACCGCGACGGTGTCGCCCCACCTGCCGTAAAACAGCGCGAGCGCCTGCGGAGTGAGCGATATCTCCGGAACGAGGACGATCACGCCCTTGCCGGAGTCGAGACATTCGTCGATAAGGCGCATGTAGACCTTCGTCTTGCCGCTGCCCGTGACGCCGAAAAGCAGTCCGCAGCCCGCGCCCGAATGCAGCATGTCGCGGTAGGTCGTGAAAGCCTTATCCTGTTCGTCCGTCAGCTCTATCTTTTTCGCGGACGGCTCGGCGGAGAGCGCGGCAGGGCGGCGGTAGACCTCCTCGTCGGACAGGACGATGACGCCCTTGCGTTCGAGAGCCGTGACCACCGCGGGCGTAAGACCCGTGAAATAGCAGATCTCTCCGACGGCGGCGGAGCCTGTCGCCCGCAGGACCTCGACGACGCTTTTCTGCGACGGAGTGAGCTTCGGGAGATCCGATTCGTCGCTCTCATACTCCGGCGCGAGCCTCGCGGTGCGTACCGTGGCGTCGCCCGTGCGCCGCACGCCCTCGTAGGACGAAACGGCGAGCCCCTTACGCTCGAGTCTTTCGCAGACGTCGGATGAGGGGGCCATCCCGGCGGCTTCGAGAAGCGAGTCCTTGCGGATGTACCTGCCGCGGCGCAGCAGGATGCCGAGTATCTCCCTTTCGTCGGGAGGCAGCTGGGCAGCAGTTTCCGGCGCGATGTCCGGCGCGGCGGTGAACTGTTCGACCGCTTTTATGAACAGCCCGCCCGGCAGCATCGCCCTTACCGCCTCAAAGAGGGGGCAGAACGTTCTGTCCGCGACCCTTTCGGCGAGAGAGAGAAGGTCGGGGGTGAGCAGCGGCTCCGCGTCCGGATATGAAAAAACCGGTTTGAGTCCCCGGACGTCCCCGCTCTCGGAAACGGAAAAGACCATTCCCTGGCGGGGCTTGGACTTCGGGCCGCCGAACGGAACGAGCACGCGGCAGCCCGGGACTATTTCGTCAAAGCCATCGTGACCGTCCGGCAGGACGTACGAATACAGCCTGTCGAACGCGAGCTTCGTGCCCTCGACCGCGACTGAGGCTATTCTCACTTGTCGCCGTGCAGATCGGTGGATTCGATGATGCTGCAGTCGCCCTTGAGTATCTTCTCCATCGCCATGGTGACTTCCTTGTCGTCGACCGGCCTGTCGTTGTTCGCCTTCGCGTCGTCGACTATGTCGCGCGCGAGCTTTGCGGTGGCGGTCACGAGAGAGAAATGGCTGATGCTGCCGTTTCTGGTCATCTTATTGATATCGGGGTTCAACATTTGTTTTTCCTCCTGTTTCAGTTTAGTTCAAAGCAGTAGCCGTCGATGAGTGAGGATATCTCGTTCACGCACTGCGTGAGATCGTCGTTGACTACCGTGTATCTGTATCTGCCGCTGAGCTTCATCTCTTCGGCCGCGAGAGCCATGCGGCGTTCTATCTCGTCCATATTGTCCGTGCCTCTGCCGATGAGCCTGTGCCTGAGTATCTCGACGGACGGGGGCATGAGGAACACCGACAGACATTCGGGATATTCGGCGATTATGTTCGCCGCGCCGCGCGTCTCTATGACGAGTATCGCCGCGAGCCCGCGCGAGGTGATGCTGCGTATCTCGGATTTCAGTGTCCCGTAGCAGTTGCCGGAGTATTCCGCGTACTCGACGAAATCCCCGTGCTCGACGCCGTCGCGGAATGCCGCGGCGGAGATGAAATGATAGTCCACTCCGTCCGTTTCGCCCTGGCGCGGTCTCCTCGTCGTCGCGGATACCGAGAGCGCGAGGCGCGGATCTTTAGAGATGAGCGTTTTCGCGACGGTGTCCTTGCCGCAGCCCGAGGGCCCGGAGATGACAACGAGCTTTCTTCCCGGGAATACGTTTTTGCTCTCTTCCATGGTCGACTCCCTTTTACTGTTCGGCCGCCGAAGCGATATCTTCCGGATCCAGGTATGAGAGGACAAGATCATCGCAGTCCGTTATTATGACCGATTTCGTTCTTCTTCCGTGCGTCGCATCGATGAGCGTCCCGCGCTCCTTGCCGTCCTGCACCATACGCTTGACGGGCGAGGAGTCGGGCGAAACGACCGCGACGACGCGCGCGGCGTTGACGTAATTGCCGAAACCTATGTTTATAAGCTTCATTCCGGCCACCCCCGCGGCAGGTATCATTCTATGTTCTGTATCTGTTCGCGTATCTTTTCGATCTCCGCCTTTATCTCCACGACGCGGCGGGTGATCTCGATATCCTGAGCCTTCGAGCCGATAGTGTTCGCCTCGCGGTTCATCTCCTGGACGATGAAATCGAGCTTGCGCCCCGCGGGGCCGTCGCCCGAAACGAGGGCAGTCATCTGCCCGATATGGCTGCGCAGGCGCACCGTCTCCTCGTCGACCGCTATCCTGTCGGCGAATACCGCCGTTTCGGTCAGCAGGCGCGTTTCGTCGACGGACGCGTCGCCCAGCAGATCGCGCACGCTCTGCTCGAGCCTTTCGCGGTAGGCGCGGGCGGTCTCGGGCGAGCGTTCCTCGATGAAGCTTACGCAGGCCAGCACCGTGTCGGCCCTCGCCAGTATGTCGGCTTTCAGCTTTTCGCCCTCTGTCTCGCGCATGGCGACGAACGACTTTATCGCGTCGGACGCAGCCGCGAGGACGCCCTGCGTCAGCGCTTCCTCGTCCGTTTCGCGCGCGCCGAGCTTGAAGATATCCGAAAAACGCGCCATATCGGAGAGAGTGACGTCGTTTTCGAGCCCGAGCTCGTCGGAAAGAGCGCACAGCGCCTTATAATAGCCGCGCGCGAGCGGCAGGTCGGGAGCGACGTCCGCCTCCGCTTCGCCGTTTTCGGTCACGCTTATGAATACGTCGACCTTGCCCCTGTTGAGCTTATCCCTGACGAGAGCTTTTACCTTGTCCTCGAGGAAGGAGTAGGCGCGGGGCGTCTTGACCGCGACCTCGAGGTAGCGGTTGTTCACGCTTTTCAACTCTACGGAAATATCAAAGCCGCCGTAAACGGACGCGGCTCTGCCGTAGCCTGTCATACTTTTTATCATAATGCCGTTCGTTCTGCGTTCAGCGTTTTGCCGCCGCCTTGAGGGCGGATATCTCCTGACGGGTGAGCATGCGGTACTTGCCGCAGGGCAGGTTCCCCAGCGATACGGGCCCCTCGGCAACGCGCTTCAGACGCGCGGTCTCAATGCCCGCGTTCTCGAGCATGCGCCTTATCTGACGGTTGCGCCCCTCGCGGAGGATTATCTCCAGCACGGTGCGGCCGGGCTCCGTTAAGACGATATTGACCGAGGCGGGCAGGGTCATCCTGCCGTCGAGCATCACGCCCTCGGAGAGAGCGGTCATCTGCTCCTCGGTCGGTACGGTCTTTACCGTGACGAGGTATTTTTTAGATACCCCGGACGACGGACGCGTCAGAGCGTCCGCGAGCTCGCCGTCGTCGGTGAAGAGCAGCAGCCCCTCGGAGTCCCTGTCGAGCCTGCCGACGGGGTAGACGCGCTTGCCGACGTCGCTTATAAGCGAGGCGACGCATTTTCTGCCCCGGTCGTCGCTCATCGTCGTGATGAAGCCGCGCGGTTTGTTGAGCATAAGATAGGTGCGCGCGCCTTCCTGCGGCGCGACCTTCCTGCCCTCAACGGTGACGGTATCCTTGCCCGGGACGACCGTCTGACCTATCGCGGCGGGCTTGCCGTTTATATAGACCTTGCCCGCCGCCACGAGCTCCTCCGCCTTGCGGCGCGACACTATGCCCGCCGACGAGAGATATTTCTGGACGCGTTCCGGTTTTCCCGCTGCCGCGCTCACAGTCAGTCTTCCGACTTCTTGGGCGCGTATTTGCTGATGGCGCCTTCGACCTTGTCAAACATCTCGGGAACGAGGTTGACTATGCGCTCAGCCGCGTTGTCGTTGCCGGAAATGTACTTGATGCTGACCTGACCGCCGCTGATGATGAGGAAAGCGACGGGGTTGATCGTGACGCCCGCTCCGCCGCCGCCGCCGAAGACCTGCGAGCTGCCCTTGGACGGGAAATCGGACCCGCCGGACGCGAAGCCGTAGGTGACCTTGGAAACGGGGATGATCGTGAGGTCCTCGTCGACCTTGATGGGGTCGCCGATGATCGTGCTGACGTCAACGAGGTCTCTGACCTTTTCGATGGTCGTCGCGAGGATGTTTGCCGCGGACTGCTTGTCTGCCATTTGGAACACTCCTTTGTTTGGAAAGATCCCGGCGCGAAGCCGGAGGATGATGGTTTATATGCGGATGTTTATAAAAACCGTGTTATTTTGCCTGAGTCTCCGGCGCGTCGGGAGCGGAGCTTTTCGCGGGAGCGTCGGGCGCCGGCGCTTTTTCCGCCGTCTTGCCTTTAGGACCCGAGGAGGGCATCGCCCCGATGATGAATCTGAGAAGGACTCCGAACAGCAGGCGGAACACCAGAGCTATCACGGCGTTGATCGCCGCGCGCGGTATAACGCTGCCCTTCATGCGGAAGTCGATCTCGTCGGAGTTCGCAAGAAAGTCGGGCGAGACGTCGACGTTGTAGCGCCTGACCTTCATCTCGGAGCACATGAAGCCGACGGCGGGGAAGATCTTGTCGCACAGCTTGCCGTACTTCACGGCGGTGTCCGCCGCGTCGGCCCCGTGCACCTTCATGTCGAGGAAGAACTCGGCTATGATCACCTTCCTGACCAGAGCGCCGAACATGCCGCCGAGGTCGGAAACGACCCTGCCCAGAAGCCCGACTACGCCGTCGACGCCCTTGTTGTTGTAGAAGTTGCGAAGTGGCGCCAGCGAGTCCTTTTTCTTCGCGGGGGCAGCGGGAGCTTCCGCGGCGGATCCTTCCGGCGTCTCCTGTGCGGCGGTTTCCCCGGTCTGTGCGGGGGCTTCTTGCGCGGGGGCTTCTTGCGCAGCCGCCTCCTGCGCGCCCTCCGCCGCTTCGGCGGGAGCTTCTTCGGGCGGCTTTTTCGCCTTCTTCTGCTTCATCTTGTTGATGAGCTTCGTCAGCTTTTCGTCGAGCGGGATGAGGTCGAGCTTCAGGAAAAGCCAGTTCGCCGTCGCCGTCCACCTGTCGGTGTAGCAGACGGTGAAGCTGATCCTTATCGACAGGAGCAGCACGAAGAACAGTATTACCGACGCTATGACTATGAGCGCGATCAGCCACCCGTTCATTCCCGTTCCTCCCCGTTTCCGGCGTTTTCCGTTTGCTGCTCCTCCTGCGCCTGGGGCAGGGGAGGCAGCTCCGAAATATCGGACAGACCGAAGCACCTGAGGAAATTATCGGTCGTGCCGTAGAGTATCGGCCTGCCGGGCAGGTCCATCCTGCCGCATTCCTCTATGAGCTCCTTCTGCGTGAGCGCCTGGATGACGCCCGAGCAGTCGACTCCGCGGACCTGCTCGATATACGATTTGGTCACCGGCTGGTTGTAGGCGACCACCGCGAGCACCTCGAACGCCGCCTGCGACAGGGGCGTGTTGCGCTTTTTGTCGAGCAGCGCGCGCACCTCGGACGCGTATTCCTTTTTGCTCGCGAGCTGCCATCTCGTGCCCAGACGGAACAGCGTTATGCCGCTTTCCTTCTTTTCAAGACGGGCGCGCAGCGTCTCGAGGGAGGAAAGGACCTCCTCCTCGGAAAGTCCCGTCGCCTCGCAAAGGCGCAGGGTCTCGACGCTGTCGCCGGAGGCGAAGATCAAAGCCTCCAGCGCGGCTGCAGTATCAGTCGAATTCATCGGCGTTCACCTCCGCGTCGCTTGAAATAAGTTCGATATACTGTTCGCCCTCCTGCTCGTTTATGTTCAGCCTGCCCGCGCGGCACATCTCGAGCACCGCGAGGAAAAGGGCGACCATGTCGGAACGCGAGGACGCCTTGCGGAAAACCGTCCGCAGAGCGCGCTTCTCACCTTCCTTGAGGGCGTGCGTTATCGACGTTATCCCGGAGCTGACCGGGACTATCTCTTTTTTTACGAGGTCGTCGAACATCGACGCCTGAAGGGGCTTTGCACGAAGCCCTCTGCCCGCTGCCGCGACATAGGCGGTGAGAAGCGATTCCGCGCGGTGTATGCGCGTGTACTTCTCCGGCGCGAAGGACAGCTTTTCGGGGAGCCGGACGAAGGTGCCGAAATTGTCGGTCATCTTCGACAGCATGCCGGCGAGCGTGCGGCAGTCCCTGTAGGCGAGCAGCTCCCGCGTCAGCTCCTGCTTCATGCTCTCGGCCTCGTCGTTCTTCGGCAGCAGCGCGAGCGTCTTTATGCACACAAGGCGCGCCGCCATCTCGAGGAACTCCCCGGCGACCGCGAGGTCGAGCTCCCGCATCTTCGACACGTAGTCCGTGTACTGGTCGACGAGCTGAGCGATGGGTATGTCGTAGATATTGAGCTTGTGCTTCGAAATGAGGTGCAACAGCAGAGGCAGCGGCCCCTCGAACACCTCAAGCTTGTACGATATGCCGCTGTAGCTTACTTCCTCTCCCATCAGCCGAAAAGCCCGACGAGGGAGGAGCCGGTGCCGAACGGCAGACCGGTGAAGAGGATGAAGCCTCTGGAGATCACTCCGTTGAGGAAGGACAGCGGAACGTCGAGGACGCGGACGAACAGTAAGACCATAAGCCCGATCATGATGTAGCGCTCATAGCGCATGATCTTATAGTATATCCTGTCCGGCAGGACGGCGGTCAGCAGACGGCTGCCGTCGAGCGGCGGGATGGGTATGAGGTTGAACACCGCAAGCGCGACGTTTATCGACCCCGCGTAATACATGAACATGACGGCTATCCAGAGTATGGACGAGGAGGTCCCCGTCTTGGCGCCGATGAAGTAAAGCAGGTTCGTCAGGAAGTACCAGAACAGCGCCATGATGAGGTTCGAGAGCGGACCGGCTGCCGCCGTCAGGGCGAAACCCGCCTTTTTGTTCCTCATCCTGAAATTGTTGGGGTTGACCGGAACGGGATTCGCGAAGCCCATGCCGAACAGCAGTATCATAACGGTCCCTATCGGGTGCAGGTGTGCGGTGGGGCGTATCGTCAGCCTGCCGGCGAGCCTCGCGGTCTCGTCGCCCAGACGGTGAGCCGCCAGGGCGTGAGCGTATTCGTGTATCGGCAGGACGCAGAACACGGTGAATATCCTTACCGAGAGTATGACCGCGAGTTCCTGCCAGTTCCCCGCGCGGAACAGATTGATGAGTGTCGACATAGCTTTACCCGTTTATTCTTGTAACCACGTACCGTTTTTTATTGAATATATCTTTCACGGCCTCGCCGTGACCGAAGATCTCTATTATATCGTCCGTCTGCCACTCGTCGCACTCTATCGCGAGCGCTCCGCCGCCGCGGACGTAGGGGAGCCACTTTTCTTTGAGGCAGCGGAAGAAGTCGAGCCCGTCGCGCCCTCCGTCTATCGCGGACATCGGCTCGCGGTACATCTCGGGGCTCAGGTGTTTCGTGTCGCCCGTCGTGACGTAGGGCGGATTGCAGAGTATCAGGTCGGGGAAGGGGAGCCCCGAGCCCCTGAAGCCGTCGAAAATATCGCGCCCGAGTATCCTCGCGTTCCCCGCTGCGAGCCTGTCGCGGTTCTCTGTGAGATAACCGAGAGCTTCGGGGTACTTTTCGACGAGATATACGCGGCAGTCCGGACGGCGCAGCGCGAAGCTCAGCCCCACGCAGCCGGTCCCCGAACAGAGGTCGAACACGGCGGCGTCCCTGCCCTCGGGTATCAGGCCGAGCGCGATATCGACGAGCCCTTCCGTTTCCTGCCGCGGGATAAGCACGCCGGGGCCGACCTTGAAGGTCGAGCCGTAGAACTCCCACTCCCCGAGCAGGTACTGCAGCGGCTCGCCGGACAGCCTTTTTCCGATAAGGTCAAGAAAGACCTTTTCGCCTTCCTCTTCCGCGGGGTCGTTCTGCGTGAGCAGGCAGGCGTTGCGGTCGACGGAAAACGCCTTTTGAAACAGGCAGAGCGCCTCGAAATCGGGCGTTTCGACGCCGCGGTCCGCAAGGAGCTTCGCCCCGCGGCGCCTGAGCTCTCCGCGCGTCACTCCGCGGGCTCCTCCGTTGCGACGGAAGCGCCGTCGGGCTCTTCATGCGCGGATTCGGTCTTTTCCGCTTCCTCTTCGGGGACGGGGACCCTCATGGAGAGTATCGCTTCGTCGGTCGTTTTGTCAAGGCAGGCGTTCATCGACGCGATGCCGACCTCGATGATATCATCCGTCGGCTCTCTCGTCGTGAGCCTCTGCATCGCGAGACCGGGAGTGGAGACTACGCGCGTCAGGACGTTGGTGTGTCTGCCGGCGTAGCGGATGAACTCGTAGCCGATGCCCATGACGAGGGGCAGCAACAGGAATATCTTGATGAGCATCCACCATATCCGCATATCCGCGGCGCCGAGCTGCGGGAACGCGGCGGCGACCGCCGACGACAGAAGTATGCTGATGAGCAGTATGACGAACATGAAGTTCGTGCCGCACCTGGGGTGGAAGCGCTTCTGCGCGCGCACGTTCTCCACCGTGAGGGGCAGACCTGCCTCGAGGCAGAATATCGTTTTATGCTCCGCGCCGTGGTACATGAAGACGCGCTTTATGTCCTTTTCGAGCGAAACGAACGCGATATAGCCGATAAAAATGATTATGCGGATGACGCCCTCGAACAGCGGCTGCAGGCGCAGCAGCTTCTCGCCGAGCATGAGGTCGACCGCGAAGGACGGCAGCCAGACGAAAAGGAAGAGTGACAGCGCGAGCCCCAGCACCATGCCGACGGCGGTTATCACGCCGAGCATCTTCGGGCCGAAGTGATCGGATATCCAGCGGTCGAATTTTGACATTTCCTCTTCGGGCGGCGCGTCGAGAGCGCCCTCGGTCGAGAGCTCCGCCGAGCGCATCAGGCATTTGTAGCCGAAGAGCATCGACTCGATGAAATTCACGACTCCGCGCACCAGCGGGATGCCGAAGACCTTGTGTTTATCCCTTATATGTTTGAGCTCCGGATGCTCGATCGCTATCGTGCCGTCGGGCTTGCGGACGGCGAGCGCCGCCGCGTTCGGGCTCTGCATCATGACGCCCTCCATGAGCGCCTGACCGCCTACCGCCGCGTAGCGCGCGCGGCAGGAAGAGTTGTTTTTATCAGACATCGTGTCCTCCGTAATGCCGGTCCGGCAGGAAAAATGAGCGTTAGCGTAAAAATGAAAGATAATTATATCATACGGGTATCTTGCCTGTCAATCGGACGGGGCGTTCAGTTCTGCTTTTTGAGCGGCAGGGTGACGGTCACCGTCGTGCCCGAGCCGTAGACGCTCTGAATGTCGAGCTTTCCGCCGTGCAGACGGCAGATCTCGTCGCAGACCGCCAGTCCGATGCCGGCGCCGCCGGCGGACATGTTCGCCTTGAAGAATTTCTCCTTGACGTGCGGCAGGTAGTTTTCGGGGATGCCGACGCCCGTGTCCGCGAACGAAACCGTGAGGCTGTCGCCTCCGACCTTTGCCGTCACCGTCAGGCTGCCGCCGCTTTCCGTGTATTTGAAGGCGTTGTCGATGATGTTCATGAAGACCTGGCGCACCCTCACGGCGTCGCCGCGTATCGGCGCGGGGAGCTCGCTTTCTTCGGTGATAAGCGTGACTCCCTCTTTTTTCGCCCGGTCGCTCATCGCGAGTATGCACTCGTCAAGCTCGGCTATGCCGTCTATATCCGAGAGCCGCAGCTGCATGCGGCCGCTTTCCATCCTTGAGAAGTCGAGAAGGTCCTCGACCATGACCTCGAGCCTTTCCGACTCGTCGTTTATGACCTCCATTCCGCGCTGCACGACCTCGCGGTCGCCGCCGGAGGAGCGTATCGTCTCAGCCCAGCCCTTTATCGCGGTCAGCGGCGTGCGCAGCTCGTGCGATACGGTCGAGATGAAGTCGTTCTTCATCCTGTCGGCTGCGCCGACGGCGCGCGCCATCGAGTTGAAGGCGTCGACCAGGTCGCCGAGCTCGTCGTTGCCGTGGCGCAGGTCTATCTCCGTCCTGTAGTCGCCCGAGGCGAGCTTCTGGGCGCTCTCGTTTATCTTCCTTACCGGGATGACGATCGAGCGGATGAAGAATATCCCCGACACCGCGACGAGAAGCATGACCGCGAAAAGCAGGAAAACGAGCATCAGCGCGATGCGGTTTATCTGCGAGTCGATCGCCTCCATCGAAACCATGTAGCGTATCGCTCCACCGCTCGTGTCGCCCGTGTAGGGCAGCATGGACGTGATCGCCATTATCTTCTCGCCGCCGCTGTTCCTGCCCGTCCACTTTCCGAGCGAGCCGCTCGTCAGCGCGGCGTTGTAGTCGGGCATGTTCTCGCCCCTCACGATGAAACCGGAAGTCGAGGCCACGACGCTGCCGTATCTGTCTATGACCCAGACCTCGGTCATGTCGGCGGAGCTGAAGTTTTCGGTGAAGCTCGCCGCCGCTTCGTTGAAGCGCGCGTCGTCGTTGCGCGAGGCGAGTATCGTGCGGACGGGCTGCGTCCGCATATATGATTTCAGGACGGATTCGACCGTGCTGTAATAGGAGTTCCTGACGGCGAAAACGACCAGTACGACGAGAGCGGAAAGAACGGTCAGTATCACGACGAAGGTCCCCAGGAACCACTTCATCGCGATGCCGAACCGGCGGGACTTTACGTTTCCCATTTGTAGCCCAGTCCCCAGACGGTTATAAGGTGGACGGGTGCGCCCGGGTCGTCCTCGACCTTGACTCTGAGTCTGCGGATGTTCACGTCAACGACCTTTTCGTCGCCGTAGAAGGACTCGCCCCAGACCCTGCGCAGTATCTGCTCCCTCGACAGGGCGACGCCGGGGTTCTCGAAGAAATACTCCATTATCTGGAATTCGACCTGCGTGAGGTCTATCGGCTCGCCGCGGCGCGTGAGGGCGCGGTTGCGTATGCTCAAAGCGTAATCGCCCAATGCTATATTGCCCGCGGGGTCGGCGTAGCGGTCGGCGTCGCGGCTGACCGCGACTCTGCGCAGGAGCGATTCCGTCCGTGCTATGAGCTCGGCGGGGGAGAAGGGCTTGGAAATATAGTCGTCCGCGCCGCTGCCCAGACCCGCTATCTTGTCCCTTTCCTGGGTGCGGGCGGTGAGCATTATGATGCCGACGGTCCCGCTCCTTTCGCGGATGCGGCGGCAGACCTCAAGTCCGTCGACGCGGGGCATCATGATGTCGAGTATCACGACGTCGAAGGCGCCTCCGGAGGCGTTCCACGCGGCGAGAGCTTCTTCACCGTCGCCGACGGCGGTCACCTTCCAGCCTTCACGCTCAAGGTTGATGACGACGAAGTCCCTGATTGGCCTTTCGTCCTCGGCGAAAAGTATCCTTTTCAATACTCTCAACTCCTTACCCTGATGTCCCTGCCATATTAACCTATTTTATATATAATAATACAAATAAAGAGAAAAGTCAAACATTAATAAGCCGGAGACCGTTATTGTCCGACGGCCTCCGGCTGGGTATCCGGATCGTTTTATTTCAGGTTGACTTTCTTTTCGATGAGCGTGGCGTTGACGACGTGGACGACGACGAAGGCGAGGATGTCGAACAGGCAGCTCGACAGCTTCACCGACAGCCCGCCCGCGTAGAATGCGGAGTCGAGCTCCGTCATGTCGAAGCTCACGGAGACCTTCGCCGAGGAATCCACCAGAACGCCGAAGGGGATAGACGTGTCGAGATAGACGCCGGCGTAGTTGACCGCGAAGAAGAACACGAAGAAGCAGATTATGACGCCGAAGACGCCGAGGCTCTGGAAGGGCTTGATGTTGGCGACCGTCACGGAGAAGTAGACGATCGCGGTGTTGACCGCGATGAACGCGAGCACCCTGAGTCCCTCGAGGGGTATCCAGACAAGCAGCACTTCCTTCGACGGGAAGCCGAGCATCGGCAGTATCTCGCTTATCATCGCGAGCGTGTCGCCGGACGAGCCGCCCTCGTTGAAGACGATGATGAGGAACGAGCTGAACGCGAGGAAGATGAAGCTGAGCAGTATCCAGATGACCGAGGTCAGCCATTTCGAGAACAGCATCGACCTCGACCTGACGGGCAGCGTGTTGGTAAGATAGCCTGCGTCGCCGAAAACGGAATCGCGGAAGTCCGTGAACATCGACACGACCGTCACGATTATCGCTATGCCGCTTATGACGAGCAGGGCGGCGGTGGATATTATCTTCGCTATGCCGATATCCGTGAAGAGGGATATGCCCATGGCGGCGACGGCGATGAAGGCGGCGATGTAGATATTGACTATCTTTCTGCCGCTGCGCTTAAGATCGTTCTTAATCAACTTCCCAAGCATTGCCGAACACCTCCTTGAATTTAGCCTCGACGGATACGCCTTCCTGTCTTATGCTGTCTATCGAGTCGTTGAACAGGACCTTGCCGTGACCGAACATTATCACGTGGTTGAACGCCTGCTCGAGGTCGCTGACCATGTGCGTCGATATGAGCAGCGTCGAATCCTGCGCGTAGTTGTTCATGATGATGTCGAGTATGACTTCGCGCGCGGCGGGGTCGACGCCCCCGAGCGGCTCGTCGAGGATGTAGAGCTTCGCCGCCCTCGACATGACGAGCAGGAGCTGTATCTTCTCGCGCATGCCCTTCGACATCGTCTTTATCTTCTGATGGCGGTCGAGCCCGAAGCGGTCGACGAATTCGAGCGCCTTGTTCTTGTCGAAATCAAGGAAGAAGTCGTCGAAATAGTCTATCGCGTCTATCGTGCGGAACCAGTCCGACAGATAGGAGCGCTCGGGCAGATAGGCGGTCAGCGCTTTCGTGCGGATGCCCGGCGCGCTGCCGTCGATGAGCGCTTCGCCCTTATAGTCGTGGATGAGTCCGGCGAGTATCTTCATGAACGTCGTCTTGCCGCAGCCGTTGGGACCGAGCAGACCGATTATCCTGCCCTCGGGCAGAGAGAAGGTCATATCGTCCAGCACCGTGTGCCGTCCGTACGCTTTCGTGAGGTTTTCGACCTCGATTATGCTATTCGGCATCGATTGCTCCTTTCCGGCGTCACTTGGCGGCGTCGATGGCTTCCTCAAGCCGTGAGATGATTATCTGTTCGTCCTCCTCGCCGAAAACGGTACGGTCAAGGAAGTCCTCCGCGTCGTAGACCGCGCAGTTGAGTAGCTCCTCGGCGTCTGCCGGCGCTCCGGTCTCCTGGATGGATCGCGCTTTCGCTATGAGCTCGCGTATCTTCTTCTCGTCGCGCGCCACGGTGAACCTCGGCAGCGCCGCCTGGGAATGCACGTCGGAGAAAGAGTCGTCGGACAGTATCTTGCAGGCTATCTCGAGAGCTATGTCGTTGCTGCAGACGTCCATGTGCCTCTGGTTCTTGACGTACCAGACCCTGTCGGGCAGGAGAGAGGCGGACGCGTCTACCGTGCCGTCGGGGCTTATGTATTCGCTTTCGCCGCCTTCGGGCAGCTTTTCGCCGAGCGGGGCGCACTTCGCGCCGAGAGAGGCGGACGACGTGCCGATGCCGCCGTCGGAGGTCGTCGAGCCGTCCTTCGAGAGCTTCAGCGGACGGCGGCCGTAGCCGCAGACCGCGAAGAATTCGGTGCCGGAAGCGGTGAATTCCTTTATCTTTTCGTCGAACGACGCGGCGAAGGCGTCGAGCCTGTCCGCCTCGTCGCGTATCGCGGAAAGCGCGGGGTCGCAAAGGAGCTTTTCGCGAAGAAGCGCGTAGCTTTCATGCGGGACGGCGGACCATATCATCGTCGACCTTGTCATCAGTTTGTTGACTATGAGGTCCATGGACTTCTTTACGCAGAGCTCGGGCACGCCCTCCGGCATCGCGGCGGTCAGCGGGGTGATGTCCGAAGCGGACATGCCCATGACGCCGAAGAAGGAGGTCAGGTCGCCCTGATCGGTGTTGCCGGCGAGTATGTCGGCGACTACCGAGCTGCCCTTCGCCGCGGCGGCGAAATACAGCGCCCTGTGTATGCCCTCGCAGCCGTAGGCGCCGAGGTACGCGTTGAAAAGCCCCGCGCCGCCTATGCCGACGGCGACGATATTGACCTTTTCGTGCATCGTTTCTATCTTGACGCGGCGGATATAGTCGCTCAGCAGCGCGGCGTTCTCGCTCGCGGAGCCGAAGAAATTGTAGGCGAAGAAATAAAGATGGTTCTCGCCCGCTATCTCGCCGAGATCGGACAGCGACACCATTTTGTAGATGTGCTTCTTCTGTTCGGGCGTGCAGCGCGACACCGCCGGATAGCTCTCCGCCCTGACGTTCGATAACGCTCTGCCCGACTCGTCGCGGAAGAGCGGCTCTATCACGGACTCCACGAGCCCCGCCGCGGCGTCGGAGAAGCCGCAGTCCCTGCGGAACAGCAGCATTTTCGCCGCGGGCACCTTGAGCGCGTTGAGCATCTTTTTATCGTCTATCTCGGGCGGCCAGACCCTGCGCTCGGCTTTGCCGTCTGCGCCGATCAGCTCGATCCCGGACTGCCCTATGCCCGGTATTATAATTGTCGGGCAGCGGCCGCAGCCGCATTCGTTTCCTGTCATGCCGACACCTCCATAGTATCGTATCAGTTGTCGTCCAGCTTGAGTATCGCCATAAAGGCTTCCTGCGGGACCTCGACGCTTCCGAAGGAACGCATGCGCTTCTTGCCTTCCTTCTGCTTTTCGAGAAGCTTCTTCTTTCTCGTTATGTCACCGCCGTAGCACTTCGCCAGAACGTCCTTGCGCAGCGCCTTGACGGTCTCCCTCGCTATGACCTTGCCCCCGACGCAGAGCTGCACGGGTATCTCGAAGAGCTGGCGCGGGATATTGTCCTTGAGCTTTTCGGCGATCTTGCGAGCCCTGCCGTATGCCTTGTCACGGTGGATGATGAACGAGAGCGCGTCGACCTGCTCGCCGTTGAGCACGACGTCGAGCTTGACGAGGTCCGAGCGCCTGTATTCGGCGAGCTCGTAGTCGAAGGACGCGTAGCCGCGGGTGCGGGATTTCAGGGCGTCGAAAAAGTCGTAGATTATCTCGTTGAGCGGCAGGTTGAAGCTCATGTCTATCCTGTCGGGCGTGATGTAGGTCATGTCGCCGAATTCGCCGCGCCTGTCCTTGCAAAGCTCCATTATCGCGCCGACGTACTCGGGCGGCGTGAAGATGTGCGCCGCGGTTATGGGCTCCTCGGTGTAGTCGATGTCCGCGGGGTCGGGGTATTTGGTCGGGTTGTCTATGCTCAGGACGCTGCCGTCGCGCAGGTGTATGCGGTAGATGACCGACGGCACGGTCGTGACGAGGTCGAGGTCGTACTCCCTTTCAAGGCGCTCCTGGATTATTTCGAGATGCAGCAGCCCCAAAAAGCCGCAGCGGAAGCCGAAGCCCAGAGCGCCGGACGTTTCCGGCTCAAAGGAGAGAGCGGCGTCGTTGAGCTGAAGTTTTTCAAGAGCGTCGCGCAGGTTTTCGTAGTCGGCGCCGTCGGCGGGGTAAACGCCGCAGAAGACCATCGGGTTCACGAGCTTGAAGCCTGGGAGCGGCTCGGCGGCGGGGCGCGCGGCTGTCGTGACCGTGTCGCCGACCTTGGCGTCGCGGACGGTCTTTATCGAGGCGGTGATGTAGCCGACCTCGCCGGAACGGAGCTCTTTGACGGGGTCCATCGACGTCGCCTTCATGTGGCCGACCTCGACGACGTTGAACTTCGCGCCGGTCTGCATCATCTGTATCGTGTCGCCGGCTTTCAGCACGCCCTCTTTTATCCTGACGTAGACTATGACGCCCTTGTAGCTGTCGTAGACGCTGTCGAAGATGAGCGCGCGCAGCGGCGCGTCGTCGTCCGTCGCCGGCGGCGGGACGAGGTTCTCGATCTGTTCGAGCACCTTTTCGCAGTTAAGGCCGCTCTTCGCGGAGATGCGCGGCGCGTCGGCACAGTCCAGCCCGATGACGTCCTCTATCTCCCTCGCCGTATTGTCCGGGTCGGCGGCGGGCAGGTCTATCTTGTTTATGACCGGCACGAGCTCGAGGTCGTGGTCGAGCGCGAGATAGGTGTTCGCTATCGTCTGCGCCTCTATGCCCTGCGTCGAGTCGACGACGAGCACCGCCCCCTCGCACGCAGCGAGCGAGCGCGAGACCTCGTAATTGAAGTCCACGTGACCGGGGGTGTCGATGAGGTTGAGCTCGTATTCCGTCCCGTCGGCGGCGGTGTGGTACAGCGTGACCGCGTGCGCCTTTATCGTTATGCCGCGCTCGCGCTCGAGCGGCATATTGTCGAGTATCTGATCCTGCATATCGCGCTGCGACACGCTGTCCGTAAGCTCCAGCAGCCTGTCCGCCAGAGTGGACTTGCCGTGGTCGATGTGCGCTATTATGCAGAAATTGCGGATGTTCCTGTTATCAGACATTGAGTTGACCGACCTTGCAGTATTTCATTATTCTTTTGGGTTTCTGACTTTTCCGCCGCATTTTTCGATGCAGACGCGGGCGAGCACTCCGAGCGAGTCGATGATCCGCGGGTCGTCGATACCGAGCTCCCTCGCGGCGACGGACAGCTCCGTGCAGCCGAGTATGACCGCGCCGCAGCCCCTGTCGAAAAACGTCGAGACTATGGACTCGAATCCGTCCCTGTCGGCGGGCAGACCGGCTTTTATCCTGCCGTAGATGAGGTCCATCAGCCTGTCCGCCGTTTCTTCGTCGGGGTCGATTATCTCGATCCCCGTGCCGGCGGCGTATTTTTTGTACGATCCCGCGGCGACCGTCCCTTTCGTCGCCATAAGGCCGACCTTGACGGCGCCCGGAAGCGTTTTTGCGGTATATCGCAGGGTTTCCTCGATTATGTTTACGACCGGCACGCCGACGGCGGCGCTTATCTCGTCGTAGAAGTAGTGCGCCGTGTTGCACGGGACGGCTATCAGCGAGGCGCCCGCCTTTTCGAGCAGACGCGCGTCCGCGGTCATCACGGGCAGCGGGTCCTCGCCGGACCTGCCGAGTATGAAATCCGTTCTGTCGGGGACGGCGGAGTCGTTGAATATCAGCGCGCGGATATGGTCCTGATCCCTTTGCGCGTCCGTCATCCTTACGAGCATATCGGCAAAATCGGCCGTCGCCTGAGGGCCGACCCCGCCTATTACACCCAAAATCTTTTTCGTGTCCATTCTTTTATTATATCATACGGCTGCGGCTCTTGCAAGGACGGAAAAACGAATTATGCGAATTGCGGGAAGAGAGACCTTCAGCATTTGAAAAGATGATCCCCGCCGTGAAGCTGCGGATATCTCGAGGCGAAAATATATTCGGGCTCGGAGTCGAATTCCATTTTGAACACCGGCACGCCGACGTTTTTGTCGGGATTTTCCTTCGGCAGCCCCTTGAGTATGAGTCTGTCGCCGCGGTCCTCGAATTCTATCTCCTCGCCTGTCGCCAGAAGAGTTATCCTCCTCGGCGGGTTCCTGTAGCCGCCTATGCCTATCTCGGGGCAGCCCGACCATACGCGGTTCCAGAGATAAACGTTGTTGCCGTTGACCGATTCGTAGGTCAGACCGCTGCCGCCGACGCGCTTTTTCTGTCTCGGGACGCCGTAGACGGCTTCGCCGTTCTCGGCGAGCCATTTGCCGACTCTCGTCAGCGGGTCCACGACCTCGGGCGGTATGCTGCCGTCCGCCTTCGGACCGACGTTGAGCAGCAGGTTCCCGCCGCCCTCGACGCAGGTGTTGAGCATATTGAGTATGCGCTGCGGCGTATAGCTGTAGTTGACCGCCGACTCCGAGTTGACGTAGCCCCAGCTCAGACCGTTGAAGGTCATGCACGCTTCCCAGTCGCGCCCCTCCGCGTTTATATGCTCCTCCGGCGTGCCGAAATCCTCGTCGAGGCGGCTGCGGTTGTTTATTATGATGTCGGGCTGCAGGCTCCTGAGATACTGGTTGCGCTGCAGGGATTCCCAGCCCTCGGCGGAATCCATCGGGCAGGCGACGTCGTACCACAGCACGTCTATCTTGCCGTAATTCGTCAGCAGTTCCTCGTTGAGCGCCTGTATATAGTCAAGGAAGCGCCTGCGCGCGGCGAGATCGGTCGCCGCCTCGAAGGCGTCCGGATTGTGCCAGTCCATCAGCGAGGAATAGAAGCCTATGCCCAGCCCCTGTTCGCGGCAGGCGTCGACGAATTCCCGCACTATGTCGCGGTGCGGACCGTAGTTGACGCTGTTGAATTCGTTGACCTTTGAATCCCACAGACTGAAGCCCTCGTGATGCCTCGTCGTCATCACCATGTACTTCATGCCCGCCGCTTTCGCGAGCTTCGCCCATTCGCGCGGCGCGCCGGGCTTCGGGCAGAAGGAGTCCGCCAGACGGGCGTATTCCTCGGGCGGGAAATTCTCCTCGACCTGCGCCCATTCGTGCCTGCCCAGCACCGAGTAAAGCCCGAAATGTATGAACATCCCGAATTTCGCCTCGCGCCAGCGTTTCATCCGCGCGTCTCTCGTCGAGGCGATCTGCGCCTCGTATTCGTTTTTGCTGAGATACTTCATTTTGACCACCTTATCGTTTGAAATCCGAAAAACCGAAAAAAGCCGAAAAACGGCGTCCGGTCGCCGGACGCCGAAAAGTGAAAGGGTCAGGCGTCCGCGTTTTCGCTTCCGCCGTTATCGCCGGGAAAATCGTACTCTTCTTTGAGCCCCTGCTCGTCGAACAGGAAGACCGTGTTGAGCGCCATCTCGATGCCCTTTTCTATGGTCTTCTGCTCAAGCCGCTCGACCGTGTCGAGCCTCGTGTGGTAGTAGCGGGGCGGACCGGGGTTCATCGCCGCGAGGCAGACGGATTTTATGCCCGCCTGGCCGAAAGCGGCTGCGTCGGAGGCTCCAGCGTAGATGCTCGAGAACTGCATCTCGACGCCCGACATGAGGCCTGCCGTCCTGACGAGCTCGCAGACGTCGTCGCTCTGCTTGAATAGACCGGTAAGATCTCTTTTGTAGACTCCGAAGCACTCGTAATCGCGCAGCGTGTCTATCGCGAGGAAGCAGGTCTCGACTCCGCTGTTCCTTATCTCTTCGCCGTGCGCCTTCGCATAAGCCTTCGCGCCGCGCAGTCCCGCTTCTTCGCCGCCGGTCGAGAGGAAGACGATCTCGGTGTTCTCGAAGCGGATGCCGTTGTCGTGCAGGAACTGCAGGACCGCCGCGCTCGAAAGCACTCCGGTGAGATTGTCGTTCGCGCCCATTACGGGAGTATGCGTGCCGAGGAAGAAGAAGAGCATGATCTCGCCCGGCACGAACGCGTAGGCGATATAGTTGAAGACGCTGACGGTCATATCCGTCACCCCGCCTATGCCGGGGGCTGCAAAGCCCTTCGCGCACGCGACCGCGGCGGCGAGGACCACCCAGCCCAGACCGAGCGCGGCGTAGATGAACACGAAGAACATCAGCGGAGCGCCGCCGTAGTAGGTCGAATGCCATTCATAGGACGAGTCGATGTGACCGCCGATGAAGATGCGCCTCTTTACCTCGCCCTTCGCCTTATAGACGGCGCTGACGTTGCGCGAGGTCCTCTTTTTGTAGAGGAAGTCGACGGCTTCCTTGTAAAGCAGGAACTCGAAGACTATGCAGTACAGAGCGAGCGCCGCCGGGATGAACGCGTAGGCGGCGTAGCCGAGATTGAGGAGAGCGACGCCGATGACGACCAGGACGGCGGCTATCTTTGTCCAGCCCAGAAACGCCTTCGGGTGGACCGAAAACTCCTCCGTTTTCACTTCGTCGGCGAAATTCCCGACGACGCCGGCTATATATTCCTGAGCCTTCGTTTCCGGCTCATAGCCGCAGGGGCGGGGGCCTATCTCCGCGCAGATCTTTCTTATCTGGCGGTAGGCGAAGTTACGCGACATCGACAGCTGGCTTTTGAAATTTTTGACGGATGCGGACGCTTTCATTTTCCGTTTTCCCTCCGTGGTTGGAGTTTATGAAAGACAATATAACACCATTTTTCGGAATTGTCCATAAATAATCGGCAAAAATTGAAATTTTTTAAACAAATCGCGTAGCGCTTTCGGTTTCAAAGCCCCGGAAAACGGCGGGGAAACGGGATTTGTCCGGAAATTGAAATTTATGTTGCATTCATCGGAGTTTTGTGTTAGAATGCCCTTGTATGTAAGGAGGTGTTTACCTATGCCCAATATCAAGCAGGCCAAGAAGCGCGTCAAGATCAACGCCAAGAAGGCGGCAAGGAACAGATCCGCCAACACCGCGCTCAAGACCGCTCTCAAAAAGGCCTACGCCGCGATAGAAGCGAACGCCGCCGATAAGGCCGAGCTCGCAGCAGCCGCGGAGAAGAAGATAGATCAGGCCGTCGCCAAGGGGCTTCTGCACAAGAACAACGGCGCCCGCAAGAAGGCGGCTCTCGCCAAAAAACTCAACGCCGCCGGCTGACAGCCCGCGGACCGAAAGGAGTAACTCATGAAGAAGGCTCTCAAGATAGCCGCCATCGTCGCCGCGGTCGTCGCCGCGTGCGTCGCGATCTATTTCTGCGTCACCAAGCTCATCGCCGCGAAGAAGAAGGACTCCGACTCCGCCGAGGAGAATTACGTTTCCTGCTCCTGCGCCGACGGCGAGTTCGTTTCGGAGACCGTCGCCTGACGAGTTTCCCCCGAAGCACCGGCAGCCCGTTTTTAAGGTCGCCGGCTTTTGTTGTATAAGCGCGCCGGCGGCGACGCTTCCGCCCGCCGCCCGGGACACACTGTGAGGTATTGTTTATGGATTTCGGAAACTATTACGGCTACAGCGACTTCGGCGACGTTTTTGATTCGCCCGCGGCGAGCGTCGGCGCCGGCGTTTACGTCGTTTTTGCTTTGATCGCTTTGGTTGTCGCGGTGCTTTCGATCGTCGCGGTGGCGAAGATCTTCAAAAAAGCCGGCAAGCCCGGCTGGCACGCGATCATCCCCTTCCTCAATTACTATGATCTTTTCGATATCGCGTGGGGAAACGGCATCATGTTCCTCCTGACCTTCATTCCCGTCGTCGGAGTCTTCGTGAGCATCGTCATGTACGTCAAGCTCGCGAGAGCTTTCGGTAAATCCGACGCCTTCGCTGTCGGTCTGGTGCTGCTCAATACGATCTTCCTGCTTGTCCTCGGCTTTGACAACACCGCGACCTATATCGGGCCGCAGGGCGAGCCGATCCAGCAGACCTTCTCGCCGCAGCAGAACGGCTATCAGCAGTACAACGGCCAGCAGGGCTACTATCAGCCTCCGCAGAACAACGGTCAGCAGGGTTATTACCAGCCCCCGCAGAATAACGGTCAGCAGGGCTACTACCAGGCTCCGCAGAACAATCAGCAGGGCTACTATCAGGCTCCGCAGAACAACCAGCAGGGCTACTATCAGGCTCCGCAGAACAATCAGCAGGGCTACTACCAGGCTCCGCAGAACAACCAGCAGGGTTACTATCAGCCCCCGCAGAACGATCAGCAGGGCGGCTACTATCAGCCCCCGCAGGAGTGAGCTTTTCCGCGAGGATCGCGGAAAAGCAATGATGTTTGCCTGCGGCAAATGATGCCGCTGCGCTGATGATGCCGCCTGCGGCAATGATGCGGCTTCGCCGATGATTTCCGGGCAAACATCGCATCATCGGTCGCAAAGCGATCCGCATCATTCCGGAGCGCAGCGGAGAAACATCACCAGGCGGCTTTGCCGCCGGCATCATTATTTCACATTCACTACGAAAAAGACCGCCGCGCCGACGGTCTTTTTCTTTTTCCCGGACCGGACGGACGCCCCGGAGCGTTTTTATAGTTTATGCTGAATAAAATACTGTTAAGGTTATTGCTTTTTGTTAAAAAATTGTGTTTTTGTTGACTTTTGATTGTTCCCGTTGTAGAATATAAGCGTTAATTTATACCGTCGGAAAAAGGACGGTAATCATCACGGAGGTGCTTCCCTTTATGAAGAAACAGGTTAAGCTGCTGAGCGTGCTTCTCGCCTTTGTTATGGCGTGCTGCTCGTTCTGCGCCGTCGCGTCCGCGGCCGTCAGGACTACGGATTCGACTTATTATACGTTCACCGCCGACGAGTGCGCGACGGATATCGTCGACCTCATCGACGACCTCCTCAAGGAGCAGGACATAGACCTCAAGGTCTATGACGTTCTCCAGGACGCTCTTTCCGGCCAGAGCGCGTTCATCCGCAACGCCGTCATGAACGCTCTCCCCGCCTCGATCAAGACCCTTGAAGTCGACCTCCGTTCCGTCGACAGCGCTCTTACCAGCATCACGGCCGCCGTTCCGGTCGCCAAGGGCATCCTCAAGGGCGGCGACATCGACAAGCTGACGGTCAAGGCTCTCGAGGGCGTTCAGCGCTCCGGCGGAGACCTTAAGGTCCTTTACGCTCTTCTTCAGTTCCTGAACGACAATATTCCCGTCCTTCAGGACGCCGTCGCGCTCAAGCTCAATCTGGGCAGGCTCGTCGGTATCGTCGACATCAGCACCTTCTTCGACGTCAACGAGACGCTCGGCGAGCTGCTCAACGACACCGTCTACGGCAATAAGGACAAGACCATGTCGATCCCCGAGTGGATCAAAGCTCAGCTTTATCTCGCGATCGGCATCGACGCCTCCAAGGAGAAGGTCTCCGGCTACACCGGCGACGACGGCGTCAAGAAGACCCTCAACGAGTTCATCAACAACTGGGTAGCCAAGGGCGCTCCCAAGCTCGGCGCGATCGACCTCCGCGAGAATTCCGTCTATCAGCTCGTCGACAAGTTCCTGCCCTCCTTCTTCAACGAAGGTCTCGGCCTCACGTTCTTCAACAACGGCGTCAAGTTCGGTCTTGCCACCGCGATGACCTGGGGCGCGTCCCTCGGCGTCACCGTGACGGAAGCCGATGAGGCGGGCGTCCCCGACGGCGCGAAGGACCTCGGCGACTGGGGCGTGTTCAAGGACGGCGACAAGCTCTACGTCCGCGATTATAAGTCCGAAAAGGGCTGGAAGGTATTCGACCTCTCCGGCGCGAAGGGCATAGCGGCAGCTATCGACTTCGACTACACGCTCGGCGCGTTCGAATTCGCCTCCTCCGACATCCTCGCCCAGGTCAACGACTTCTTCAAGTACTTCATCGACTCCGCCTTCAAGGAGGAAGCGAAGACCGCCATCGGCTGGACCGCCGGCGACAACAGCAACTTCAAGGCGAACCTCCAGAGGCTTCTCTCCTGGTTCATCACCAACCTTCCCGCGGAGCTCGGCGAGTACGCCAAGGGCGTCACCGCGAGCGACGATCTCAACACGGTCGCGTACAAGGTGCTTAAGATAGTCCTTGACATGACGATCGACAAGAATGAAAGCTTCACCTCCATCGCCGGCCCGATCTCCGCTTACATCGACAAGGCGGACAGCTTTGAAGAGCTCTGCGCAGGTACCGTTCAGTACTTCGGCAAGATAGCCTCCCCGACGATCGACAGCGTTTCCGCCATCTACACGGACGACGCGAAGTCCGATTTCAAGACGCACACGACCGACGAATGGGTCGACATCATCCTCGACCTCGGCGCGGACATCGGCGTTTACTACCTCAACCTGTTCACCTCCTATGATATGGACAAGGCGCAGGTCGCGCACTACAAAGCCGCCGGCTGGAAAGCGGACGACTTCGTCAACAGCGCCGCCGATTGGGCTCTCGCCTACGTCGGCAAGGACACCTTCGCCGCCGCGGCGGAAGTGAAGGATACGACCACGCACGCCGGCTACATGAAGCTCGACGCCGTGCTCAATTCCATCCTTCCTCTCTCCTTCATCAACAACGTTGCCGGCAACGGCTACGTCTTCGACCTTGAGACCTTCCTGAAGACGACGCTCAGGAACGTCCTCGTCGGCACGGACGGCAAGGGCATCGACCTCATCGCTCTCATCGACCTGTTCAGGGAGAACGACAAGGAAGACAACGTATTCAATTCCAAGACCGAGAACGCGATCTTCAAGATCGTCCGTCAGGTCCTCAACTCCGTGCTTCCGGGCGCGGTTTCCGACAAGTACATCGAGGACGGCGACAAGCTCGTCAGCGTCGCGGGCCTTCAGGATCTCGTTTCCACGCTCATCTCCTCGATCAACAACAACAAGACCAAGTCCCTGACCTCCGCTCTTCCGCTCATCTGCTCGTTCATCAACCCGCTGCTCGAGCAGTCGATGCCGATGATAAGCTACTCGGGCGGCGCGGTCGTTTCCGACGTCAGCCAGATCCTCGCCGCGAGGGCGGGAGTCGAGAAGAAGTCCGTCGCCTCCGGCGAATATAAGAAGATACTCTCCGTCGGCACGATCTTCGCCTCCACCGAGTACGTCGACACCCTTAAGAGCGGAGCCGCCAACCTCACGCTCGACAAGGTCGACGGCGACAAGATCAAGGCGGTCGCCTCCACCTACATCTACACGGACGACGCGAACGAAGACGGCGACGGCGATTACTACTTCAGAGTAGTCGTGACCGGCGGCGACACCGCCGCGGACGACAGGTACGTCACCGCCGTTTCCTACGTCCAGTACCTCGACGACGCGGGCGAGCTCAACACCGCCTACTCTCACGCGCTGAAGATCAACTTCGACCGTACGGACAAGTAAGCGCCCATAACGACGCCGCCGGAGCGGGTGACCGCTCCGGCGGTTTTTTGATGTTTTGGGTTTTGGGTTTTGCGATTTGAGATTTGCGTTTTGCGGCGGCGCTTAGCGGCGCCGTTGCTGTGATCGATGAGCGATCAGCACCGGGCAATCTCGGGCGGGCTTTGCCCGCGCCCGCCTTAAAGCGCCGTGCGCGGCGATTTTTCCCTGACGTGAATAGGCCGCGTTTTATAATAAAGCAGATCCGCCTCACGGGAGGTGAAGCGGATCTGTATTATTATGAGATCATTCGGATCAAAGGGGTCGCGTTTCGTTTTGATATCGCAAACTCTCGCCTGTCGGCCCGGGGCTTGCGCTTCTCATCCTGCGGATGAGAGGTCTCCCCCGGAGACCCGCGCCGCAAATCGCAAACTCTCGCCTGTCGGCTCGGTCAGGCGCTTCTCATCCTGCGGATGAGAGGTCTCCCCCGGAGACCCGCGCCGCAAAACGCGACGCAGTCGCATTCGCGAAGCGAAACCCTTACAGCGACATCTCCGCGATCTCCGCTATCGTCTTGTCGGGATCGGCTATGCCGTTCTCGATGAAGCGGAGCATGAAGGCATGGAACGCCTCGAGGTTCGCGGGATCGAGGTAGCCCTTTGAGTAGATGTAGTCCGCCCAGATATCGCCCGACGCGTCGTGCGGCATCATGTTGAGGTACAGCGGGGTGTTCGTCACGCCTATATTGACGTGGTTCGCCTTGAATTTGAGCTCGAGCCCTTCGCTGTTGAAGTAGGGCTGATAGGTGAACACGCAGGCTGCGTAGCGCATGCCGGCGGGCGTGCCGAATCTCTTGAACGACGGCGTGAGATAATCCTCAAGTATGCCGATATGCTTGTAGATATCGCGCTGGTTCACGTTGAGCTTCAGCAGAGCGTCGCGGAATACGCAGTCGTTCGGTATGTCGGAGCGCCACTGCACCTGATGCGCGAGCGTCATGCCGCCGTTCTTCTGAACGAGCGTCGCGCGGCGCGCGCCGGTCGTATCGAAGATGACGTCGGTGCACCCGCTGTTGCGCGCGAGCCAGGTCCTGAGCGCGAGCATGTAGTAAAGCTGAGCCGAAACGCCGAGCTTCAGAGCTTCCGCGTTGACCTTTTCGACGAACTCGGCGGGGATGCGCTTCGGCAGGCTCTCGCAGAAGATATTGTCTTCGCCGAGGTCCTTTCCGTAGTTTTTGCCCTCGACGTACTCGGGGCTCGGACGCGGGTTCATCGACGAGAAGTGCGGTTCGGTCTCGAACTGACCGAGCCACCACTCATAGTCGTCCTTCGCGCGCTTTGACGCCATGTACTCCCACGACTGATCTATGAGCTTGTCGACCGGGATGCCGGGAGCCGGCAGCTCGGTCCCGTTAACGAGCGCTTCGTAGACCTTGCAGAAATAGGTGATGACGTAGATGAGGCCGACGGAGTCCATGATGATATGGAAGCCGTTGAAATAGACGATATGCCTGCCCTCCGGCGCGCGGATGAGCTTGAAATCGTAAAGCTGGACGTCGTCGTAGTCGTTGGGCAGGGGAGTGCCCGCGAGCTCGAGGATATAGGCGTCGATCTCCTCCTCGGAGACGCCGGACATATCGACGATCTCAAAGCCCTCCGGCTCGTCGTCGCAGTAGTACTGTACGAACTTTTCGGGCTCCGGCTCGTGCAGACGGATCGTGCAGAACGGCAGCCTCGTGACCGTCAGCTTCATCGCCTCGACGGCCTTTTCCTCATCGATCTCCGACTCGATATCGACGCGGCACGCCATGTTGAGTATTACCCTCGGATAGCCCGCAACGAATTTAAACAGCGCTTCCTGGTCCGCGGCAAGGCGGAAATATTCCGGCGCGCCCATCATTCGGTCACTCCCAGGCCGGCGAGATAGTCGATAAGCTCGCCGACGGTGAAGATGGTGTTGAGGTCCTCGGTCTCTATCGTGACGTCGAACTCATCCTCCATCCTGCCGACCATGTCCATGATGTCGAGCGAATTCATGTTGAGGTCCGCCAGGAAGCGGGTCTCAAGCGTGATGCTTTCGGGGTCGACGTCGACGTAATCGAGCATTATCCCTCGAATTTTTTCAAACATACTGTACCTCCGTATGATCCGTTGTTATTTCCTCAGCGCGTCTATCTTGAAGCGCTGTATCTTATGCGTGGTGTTCTTGGCGAACTCCTGAACGGTGACGTCGTAAGCCGTCAGCCGCTTGAAGCCGGGCATTTTACTGTTGAAAGCGTCGATGTCCTTTTCCATGAAAGCCTTCATCTCTACCGGGTCGATGAGCAGATGCTCGCGGCAGAACTCCGGGTCGATGTAGATGAGCGCGTAGATGCCCGTGTTCATCGAGTCGGCGTAAACGACGCATTCCTTGATGTAGGGTATCTGCTCGCGCAGCGCCGTTTCAAGCTCCTCGGGCGATACGTTCTTGCCGTTGGGCAGAATGATGAGGTTTTTGAGCCTGCCGCGCAGGAACAGGAAATTGTTTTTGTCGGCGTAGCCGAGGTCGCCCGTGCGGAACCATCCGTCTTCGGTAAAGACCTTTTCGTTGTCCTCCGGCGCCTTGTAGTAGCCCTGCATGACGTTGTCGCCGCGCAGCTGGATCTCGCCGATGCCGTCGGCGTCGGGGTCCGCGATCCTGACCTCCATCGTCGGCAGCAGATGCCCGACCGAGAACTTGCGCGAGCCCTCGAAGCCGTTGACCGCCGCGACCGGACTGCACTCGGTTATGCCGTAGCCGTTGAAAACGCGCACGCCGATCGTGTCCATAAAGTCGATCGTTTCCTGTGACAGCGCGGCGCCTCCGCAGATTATCATCTTAAGGTTGCCGCCGAAGGGCTCGAGTATCTTGCCGAACAGCTTCCCGCGCAGGTCTATGCCGACGTGCCTCGCGGCGTTCGACGCCAGCCCCGCGAGCCTGAAACGCTTTCTGCCGTTCGCTTCGTCGATGCCCTTCTTGATCTTTTTTACGATCAGCTCGAGCATGACCGGGACCATGCAGCTCATTTCGGGCCTGAATCTCTCGATGTTCTTGACAAGGTGCTTCAGGTCATCGTTTATATATACCTTCGTGCCGCAGTACAGGCAGCTCATAAGGTGGGCGTGGAGCTCGTAGGAATGGTTGACCGGCAGGACCGAAAAGCTCGTTTTCGGGAAATGCAGCAGCCTCGCGCAGCCGCGCAGGGTGCCCATTATATTCCGGTTCGAGAGCATGACGCCCTTGTTCGCGCCGGTCGTGCCGGAGGTGTAGATTATGACCGCCGTTTCGTCGGGGTCGACCTTATCGGGCAGAGCGTCCGCGCCCTTTTCGTCGAGGAGTTTCCCGCCCTCTTCGAGCAGAGCGGCCATCGTGACGGCGTTTTCGCAGAAAGCCGCCTTCGACGCGTCGCCGCTTCTCATGACGACCACGGTCTTTACGCCGCAGCCCAGCTCGAAGACCTTCGCGAGCTTGCGCAGGCACTTTTCGGAGCAGAACACGGTTTGCGCGTCCGCGAAGTCGATCTGCGTCGCTATAGTTTCGGGCGGCAGCTCTCTGTCTATCGGGACCGCGACCCCGACGCCGGCGGTCAACGCGAGATAGACCTCGATCCACTGCGCCGAGGTCTCGCCCATGATCGCGACGTGCCTGCCCTTCGCTCCGCGCGCGATCAGAGCCGCGCGCAGACGGTCAACGTCCCTCTCTACCTGCGAGAAGGTGATCTCGGACAGGTCGTTCCTGCCCTCGAACTGCGCGTAGGCGACGTCGCCCGGGTAAGTCTTCGCCGCGTGACGGAGTATCTGCAGGAGGCTGCGGTAATCCTCGACAGCCTCCGCAGGGAGATAAAAAGATCGGTTGCTCATATTATGAAATGTCCGGAAAAAAGTGAAGTAAAACGGTTCACTGTTTCTTCTTCGAGGGGTTCAGCGCGATGGCGAGGAACATAGCGGCGGTGCCTATGCCGCCGACGATGGCGGCCGCGATGAAGCCCTTGGAATAATCGGCGGGAGCCGTGCCCTGCCCGATGAAAGCGCCGACGACCTGCGAGGCGAGCGCCGCGCCGCCCCAGGTCGCTCCGCCGGTGTAGATGGAGTTGACCTGATTCATGCTCTTGAGTCCGAAGAGCTCGGGCGTGAGAGCCGCGATCTCATTTGCCACGACGCCGCCGCTGACCGCCAGCACCGAGCAGATGATCGCGAACCAGACCGTCGCGACGTTCGGGAACACGAAGGCGTAGAGCAGCAGACCTGCCGCGAGAGGCAGGACGGCGAAGAGCAGCAGGCCCTTCGTGCCGAGCTTGTTGGTGAGGAAGCCGCCCGCGAGGATGAACACGATGCCCACGAGCTGCATGATGCCCTGCATCGAGTTGGCGGACGCCTCCGCCAGACCGCAGACCTTAAGGAAGGTGGGCATATAGATCGTCAGACCCTGATACATGATCGTCAGGCAAATGACGCCGATGAAAACGAGGTAGAAGGAAGGGCTCCTGAGTATCTGCTTCATCGTGAGGCCGGGGGCTTCCGCTCCGGCGTCCGCGCCGGCTGCTGCCGCCTGCTTTTCGGCCTTCGGGATGATGAAGAACGCCGCGAGGTTGCAGACGACGACTATCGCTCCGATAACGATGAAGACCGGACGCCAGCCGCCGAGGATGGGCTTGAAGATGCCCGGAATGAACGAGAACGCCGCGGCGCCGAGCGCGACGCAGGCGAACAGGACGCCGATGACGGTCGGGGTCTTTTTGCCGTAGACGCCGAAGTAGGGCGATATGGCGGCTACGCCGACGGCATGGATGCCGAACGCGAGGACGATGCCGCCGAACAGGCCCGCGGCGATTATCCACCATTCGTTAGCGGCAAGATAGTTCATTCCGCAGTAGATGACGCCGATGACGGCGCAGCAGAGGAACAGCGCCTTCGGGCTGACCTTTTTGAGGACGGGGCCGACGAGGAACGTCGCGCAGACGAACGCCATCGCGCAGCCCAGAGTGGCGGCGAGGGCTATCTTCTGAGCCGGAACGCCGGGCCACTCGGTGAGATAGTCGAGCAGAAACAGACCGAACACGGAGTTCATGCCCATGTTTGCGAACAGCGCTATGCACGCGCCGACTGCCGCGCGGATCGCTGAGGATCTATTGTTCATTTTTTTGCCTTCTTTCGTGAATGTGCTTCTTGCGGTAATTATCGAACATAAACCGGTAAGCACAGATAGGGTACAAAAGCAATGTTTCCGAATTGTTAAAGTTCGACGAAATAGCCGGAATTGTAATCGAATTTTTGAAAACTCAGACAAAATTCTATGCCGCATAAATCATAAACAAAAAACAGATCGCAAATATGTATTGCAATCTGCATAACAATGTGTTACAATAGCAATGAAGGACGGTGCTGTTATGAAAGATGCGACAGTCAGCGCACGCGTGGAATGGGATGTAAAGACCGAGGCGGAGGATATCCTGCAAAAGCTCGGCATACCCGTTTCCGTGGTCATAAATTCACTTTACAGGCAGATCATCTTCAAGCACGGCGTTCCGTTTGCCCTGACGGTCCCGGCGGAGCCCGTAACGCTTGATATGATGTCGAAAGAGCAGCTGGACGAAAAGCTCCGGCACAGCTATGAGCAGTCGCTTGCCGGTCAGGGCGTCGCTTTCGACAGTGTTTTTGACGAGCTCGAGAGGAGCCTTGTCTGATGGCGTCTTACGAGATCGTCATGACGCCGGATTCCGTGGCGGACCTGAACGGACTGCGCGACTATATCGCCGAAACACTGTCGGCTCCGGGGACGGCACTGAAATACATTCAGACGATCCGCAGCGAGATCGGCACGTTGTCCGAAATGCCAGCGAGGATCAAACCCGTCGATGATGAACCTTGGCATTCGCGCGGACTGCGAAGGCTGATCGTAAAGAATTTCATCGTCTATTATCGTATAGACGAACCGGAGAAAAAGGTTTATATCCTTAACGTGATCTACGGCAAACGCGATCAATTGCGCGCGCTTTCCGAGATCGATCCTAAGTAAACATTTTAGTAGGATATCAATGATCACAGCCGCGGCGTCCGATCCTGGTCCCGCGGCTGTGTCTTTATTCCTTATAATATTCGTTCACCAGCGAGCGGTACCCGAGCCTTTTCAGGTCTTCGTACCGCACGTTGAAGCGCGCCTTCGTCCGTTTGCCGCTTATCAGGAACCTCAGGCAGTCCTGCGCGTAGAGGTCTATCTCCCTGAGGCTTTCGTCGGTCGTTATGACGGGGAAGAACCACCTCGTCCAGGTCAGCTCGCTGTCGGACGTGTTCTCGAACAGCTTGCTGTTGAACACCCTTATGAACGCCTTCGCCGCCTTTTCGCCTTCGAGTCCGTTCCTGTCGCGCCACCGCGCGAGGGCTCTTGCCTTGCGGCGCATCTTGCCCTTTATTTTGTCCACCGAAACGGGGGCGATGTCAGTCACGCCGCCCCTGCGGATGAAGCCCAGGAAGACGAAGCCCTCGTCCGGCGCGCGCAGCTCTTCCTTGTCCTCGTTGACCTTCAGTCCTTTTTTGTCGAGAAAAGCGTGTATTTCGTCTATTTGCGCGCGCAGCTCCCCGGGAGTGTCGGCGAACACTATTATGTCGTCCGAGTATCTCGCATAGGGGACGCCTTTATCGCAAAACAGAGCGTCCATATCGCGCAGGTAGACATTCGCCAGGAACGCCGACTGCGGCGTGCCCGCCATTATGCCCTTGCGCTCCGTGACGGGCTCGCCGTCGCGCAGCACCCGCGGTTCGTTAAGGAGGGCGAGCAGGAAGCGCAGCAGCTCCGGGTCGTCCGCGAGGACCTCCGTCAGCGTTTTTGTCGCCGCGTCGACGGGCACGGAGTTGAAATAGTCGGAAACGTCCGTTTTATAGCAGTATTTGCCGTCCGCCCCCGCGCTTCTTATCAGGTAGCGCATCGCGTCCTTCGCCGCGCGCCCCGGGCGGAACGAGAACAGCCCCGGCGCGAAAAGACCGTCGTATTTGCGCAGCAGCAGCCAGGTCAGCAGCTTTAAAACGGTGTTCTCCGGCTCGGGATAGGTGTAGACGACTCTTTTTTTCTGCGACGAGAGCTTTGATATGACCGACCTTTTCGGCAGCGGAAAAGCGCCGCCGGCGGCTATCGCTCCGCAGACGGGCAGATATTCCCTGCCGTCGATGAATTCGCGCAGTTTTTTGAGTATCCGGTCCGGGCAGGTCCGCGAGGCCTTGTACTCGTAGAATCTCTCCCAGACTGCGGGGTCGGAAAGAGCCGACAAAACGCTGTTTTCCATGTTCAAAACAAAAAAAGGTCAAAAAAACCGGCGCGGATACCGGGATACACGCGCCGGGAAAAACAGAGGGGAAAACGTTAAATTCAGGAAGTTCCTGAATGTACCGGACCGTACACGGGCGGCTGTCCGCAAAGTCATGTCAAAGCCCGTGCTGTGCCCCTCGCGGACGCAGAGCGTTCCCCTCCGCCTTGTCCGGATCAAACGCCGAGAGCCGCCTTCACGCGCGACACGACGTAGGAGCGGGTGTTCCACCAGCCCTCGTGGTCGAAGTAGAAGCGCACGTAGCGCACGCCCGCGCGGCGGCATTCCTCGCGGAATCTGTTCGCCTCGGACTTTTCGGTCATCAGCTCGACCTGAAGGACGACGGCGCCGCCCTGCCTGAACGTGTAGAGATAGCGCCTTTCGGGACAGATCGTCGAGAATTCGACCGCGTAGCCGGGGAATTCGCTCGCCCATATCCCGGAGAAATACTCGAGGTACGGCACGCCGGAATTGTACTGGCACTCCTCGTCGGGGATATGGTCGTAAACCGTGTCGCCCTCGGTAGGATAGCTTTCCCCGCCCGCGGCGGGAGCCGCGGGAGCGGAGGGCGCGTCGTACGACGGCCTCTCGGGCTTCACGCCGAAAGCGTCCGCTTGGCGCTCGAGAGCTTCCTTCGCCGCCTGCGCGAATTTATTCGCCGTTTCGGCGGCACCCTGCTGCTCTAAGGTTTTCGCGGCGTCCGCCAGCTTGCCCGCCGCCTCGTTGACTGATTTTTTGAGAAGATCGGAGAACAGTCCCATAATTGAGCTCCTTCGAAGTTTATTCTGTATCCGGTTCAAGTATATAATATCGTTTCCGCGTTGTCAAGATGACAATAGGCGGGAAAAGCGCCGGACGCCCCTCGGGCGCACGGCGAATGATATATAGCTGCGCGATATGATATACTCTCCGTTCCCTGCGGAACGGAGAGTATTTTTTTTGGGGGGGGGTACGGGCGAAGCCCGTCGTCGATACGCCGCAGGCGTATATCATATCCTAAGGATATATCATACGCAAAAGCGTATTTCATCCGTTGAGTCGGGAACGGATATCATCGCGCGATCGCGCGCGGCTCCGCCGCGCCGGTCACGCCACCTCGAGCGCGTCGAGCTTCGCCGCGGCGCGAAGTATGCCGCGGGCGTCGGTCGCGTTGATGTTGCCGTCGCCGTCGGTATCCGCGGCGGAGCCGAAAGCGCCCTCGAGAGCGTCGAGTTTAGCCGCGGCGCGAAGGGCGAGCCTCGCGTCGGTCGCGTTGACCGTCCCGTCGCCGTCGGTATCGCCCATGAATATGACGGTCTTGCTTGCGGCGATCATATCTTCGTCGCTGAGGTAGACGTAGAATAGTGCGCCGGTGCCGAGGGGCGCGTCGTCAGTGATCGGGAAACCGTCCTTTTCAACCGTAATAACAGCGTGTTCAAAGTGAACGGTCATCGCCGCGACGAGCTGCGACTTCGTAAGCGCCGCTTCGGAAGCGTAGATCAGCGACTTTTCGGTCTCCCTGAACGTGACGCCTTCGCCGCCGAAGCTGAACATATTATCCCCTGCTGGCGGCTCCGCGGGCTGTTCGGCGAAGTGCATCGCCGCCGCGATCAGGGGGTCATTGTTGTCCTCTATCGTGACGGCTTTCCACTGTTCTTCGGTACCCTTGAAGTACACGTCCGAAAGAGACTCGCAGCGCTGAAAAGCGTTTCTTTCGATGGTCTTCAGACCTTCAGGGAAAGTTATGCTCTCAAGAGCCTCGCAGCCGGAAAAAGCAAAGCCCGTGATTAACGCCGTGTCGGCGGGGACAACAAAGCTCGTAAGACCGGTGCAGCGTGAGAACGCTTCAAATCCGATATACGTAACGCTGTCGGGGACCGTAACGCTCGTGAGCGAGGTGCATCCGCTGAACGTGTTCCCTTCGACAGCGGTGACGCCTTCGGGGATCGTGACGCTCGCAATAGCGCCGCAGCCGCCGAACGCGCCTCCCCCGATACTTGTGACTCCGTTCGGGATCTCTATGCTCGTCAGCGCGGAACAGTAGAGGAAAGCGTTTGTTCCGATGCTCGTCAGGCTGTCCGGCAGTATGATCTCCGTAAGGCTGCCGCAGCCGTGAAAAGCGTCCTCGTCGATGCTTGTGACGCCGTCCGGTACCGTAACGCTCTCAAGAGCGGAACAAAATGAGAAAGCGCCTTCGCCGATGCTCGTCACACCCTCCGGTATCGTTACGCGCGTCAGATTCTCACATTCATAAAACGCTGCCGAGCCGATCTTCGTGACGCCTGCTTCGATGATCGCCTCGCGGATATCGTTGTTGCCCCAGAACGGGGAATCGCAGGGAATATCATACTTGTAACTGTAATCCTTCATGTTCCCCGTACCGCTGATGGTAAGCAGACCGTTCGAGTCGAGCGTCCAGGTGACGTTTTCTCCGCACTCGCCGCTGTCGGCGACGTCCGCGGCGAAAGTGCCGGCAGGCAGCAGACAAAGGATCATCGCAGCAGCGAGAAGCAGCGAAATAAAGCGGTGTTTGTTCTTTGTCATTGATGTTCACCTCTTGACAGATTCGGGTATCTCCATACGGATTTTATCATAAAGGGGAGATAAAAGCAATAGCGGAACTATCAAAGGTATCCCGTTCCGGTCTGCGCCTTATCCTCCCTTTTCCCGGGATACAAAAGCCAAAAAACGCCGTCGGCAAATGACCGGCGGCGCGATCTTTTTATTTTATGCTGAAAACTTAAAAATGAGAAAATACTGACGATCACGGGCAAAGCCCGTCCGCAACGTTCCTAAGGCATACATCACGCTCGAAGCGCACATCACTGTGAAGGCAGCGTCATTCGCCCGCCAGGGCGATCGTATCTTTCGGGGCGGCTCAGCCGTTCACCGCGAACGAATCGTTCCGGGTAAGCAGATATACGCAGTATTGGTTCATGCTCACGCCTTCCTCTTTCGCGTGCCGGGAGAGGTCTCTGTGCAGACTTTTTGGGATACGGAGCTTGAACTGCCCGGAATAACTGTTTTCATCCGCGGGCTCGGGAATGGGGTAACCGTCCTCGAGAGCGGCTTCAAGCCAGCATCTTTTCGCGTCCGTCGCGTTTTCAAGAGCTTCCTCAAGAGTATCGCCCGCGGTCAGGCATCCCGGAAGGTCAGGAAAAGATACGGTGAACCCACCCTCGTGAGTGTCGGGCGTAAATTCCATCCTGTAGGGCAGAGCCATATATTCATCTATCGTTTTCATCTGTCGACGTCTCCCTTTCTATCACTTCTTTGACGAGCTTAACATAAGCGACTTTTATCGGCGAGTTTTTCGGTATCGTAATCGGCGCGCGGCCTTTCTTTCTGAATGTGAGGTGACTGCCGCCCGTTCCGGGATTGCTCATCTCATATCCGTAATATTCGAGGATCTTTTTCAGTTCCTCAAATCGGACGTCTTTCGGCAAAGTCAGGATTCGTTGCAGCAGTTTATCAAAATGCGACAATTTCGGATCACCTCGCGCCCGGTTTCTTTCTTGACTATATTATACATGGTATCACATACGGTGTCAATAGCGTCGTTGAGATTATTTCGGAAGAGGATCACAACAAACGGACACCACAAAAAATCGCCGGGCGTCCCGAAGAACACCCGGCGATCGGTGACTTCCGCTCGCGCGTTTAAAAAATCATCTCATGACTTTGCGGTGAAACCGCGGGATCACGCGATTTTCAGCGCGTCGAGCTTCGCGGCGGCGCGAAGTATGCCGCGGGCGTCGGTCGCGTTGATGCTGCCGTCGCCGTCGGTATCCGCGGCGGAGCCGAAGGCGCCCTCGAGCGTGTCTAACTTCGCGGCGGCGCGAAGGGCGAGCCTCGCGTCCGTCGCGTTGACCGTCCCGTCGCCGTCGGTATCGCCCATTACGATTATCGTCTTTGTGATGGAAGCGTCGCCGACCGTTACGGTGACCGTCGAGCCCGTGCCCGGGGTCGCGTCGTCGGCGAGCTCTTTGCCGTCTTTATCCTTGACGGTCACGACCGCGTTGTCCGCGCCCGTGATCGCCGCGACGAGCTGCGACTTCGTAAGCGCCGCTGAGGACGCGTATTTGAAAGCGTCCGCCGTCTCCGCGGAGGAAATATCCCCGCCGGACAAGTTGAATAAACTATCCTGCAGCGTCGGCTTTTCGGTTTCAGTGACCGTCGTCGGTTGGGTCGTCGGAACTGTAGTCGGTTCCGTGGTAGGCTCCGTCGTCGGCTGTGTCGACGGCTCGGTAGTCGGCTGTGTCGTCGGCGCCGTTGTGGGCTGTGTCGTCGGATCCGTTGTCGGTTCGGTAGTTGGCTGTGTCGTCGGCGCCGTTGTGGGTTCCGTCGTGGGCTGTGTCGTCGGATCCGTCGTCGGTTCTGTCGTCGGTTCGGAATAAGAAGCGTTGAAATGCTTTGTCGCGCTTATCAAGGGATCGTTATCCATATTAATCGTGATTGCGTTCCACTGCGCCTCGGTGCCGGTATAGTATACGTCCGTAAGACCGGTGCAGCCTCTAAAAGAAGCCCCGCCGATACTCGTAACGCTGTCCGGGATCGATATACTCGTAATATCGCTTCTATTACCCCAATAATCACAAAATGCGTAGTCTGCGATAAGCAGAGTACCTTCTTTTACTGTGTAAACACCTTTTAATTCCTCTTTAGCTTTGATTAAGTAATTCCCTAAATACAATACGCCATTTGTCCAGTTCGAATCATTTTTATAATATGTTGTGTCGGTAAAAGCGTGTTCTCCGATTTTGGTTATGCCGTCCGGGATGCTTATACTTGTAAGCTTTGTGCATTCGTAAAAAGCGTGATCTCCGATGCTCTTTACACTGTTCGGGATAGTTACGCTTGTAAGACCAGCACAGCCACTAAAAGCGAAATTACCTATACTCGTAATGCTGTCCGGGATAGCTACGCTCGTTAGACCGGAGCATTTGTAAAAAGTCCGAAAAGCGATACTCGTAACGCTGTCCGGGATCGTTACGCTCGTAAGACCGGTGCAGCCGTCAAAAGCCCATTCGCCTATACTCGTAACGCTGTCCGGGATAGTTACGCTCGTAAGGTCGGTGCAGCCGTAAAAAGCTTCACTGCCGATACTCGTAACGCTGTCCGGGATCGTTACGCTCGTAAGACCGGTGCAGCCGGCAAAAGCGCTGTAGCCGATACCCGTAACGCTGTCCGGGATAGTTACGATCGTAAGCCCGGAGCATTTGTAAAAGGCGTAGTCCGCGATAAGCCGTGTGCCGTCTTTGACAGTATAGCCGCCCTTTATATCATTTTTGGCTTCGATCAGGTATTTCTCTATATACAGTACGCCGTCCGTCCAGTTGTTTTCGTCGTTATAGTATGCCGTTCCGGAAAAAGCCTCAGAACCGATACTTGTGACAGCGTCCGGTATCGTTACGCTCGTGAGAGCGGAGCAGCCGTAAAAAGCGTACCCAGCGATGCTAGTAACGCTATCCGGGATAGTTACACTCGTAAGACCGGAGCAGTCGCGGAAAGCATAGTCGCCGATACCCGTAACGCTGTCCGGGATGGTTACGCTCGTAAGACCGGAGCAGCCATCAAAAGCGTACCAGCCGATACTTGTAACGCTGTCCGGGATGGTTACGCTCGTAAGACCGGAGCAGTCGAGAAAAGCCGAGGCGCCGATACCCGTAACGCTGCCAGGGATAGTTACGCTCGTAAGACTGGAGCAGCCGCGAAAAGCACTGTTGCCGATACTTGTCACGCTGTCCGGGATAGTTACGCCCGTAAGCCCGGAGCAGCCGGAAAAAGCGTACTCGCCGATACTCGTAACACTGCCCGGGATAGTTACGCTCGTTAGCCCGGAGCAGCCGGAAAAAGCGCTGTCGCCGATACTCGTAACGCCGGCAGGGATAGTTACGCTCGTAAGACCGGAGCAGCCGTAAAAAGCGTCGTCCGCGATAAGCCGGGTACCGTCTTTGACAGTATAGCCGCCCTTTATATCATTTTTGGCTTTGATCAGATATTTTCCTATATACAGTACGCCGTCCGTCCAGTTGTTTTCGTCGTTATAGTATGCCGTGCCGGAAAAAGCCTCAGAACCGATACTTGTGACAGCGTCCGGTATCGTTACGCTCGTAAGAGCGGAGCAGCCGTAAAAAGCGTACCCAGCGATGCTCGTAACGCTATCCGGGATAGTTACACTCGTAAGACTGGAGCAGCCATCAAAAGCGTACCAGCCGATACTTGTAACGCCGTTGCCGATGGTTACACTCGTAAGCCCGGAGCAGCCGGAAAAAGCGTTCTCGCCGATACCCGTAACGCTGTCCGGGATAGTTACGCTCGTAAGCCCGGAGCAGCCGGAAAAAGCATAGTCGCCGATACTCGTAACGCCGCTACCGATAACGACACTGACGACCGAATTCTTCGGATAAGGATGCGAGTCCATTTCCCCGGTCCCGCTGATCGTCAGCAGACCGTCCGAGTCAAGCGTCCAGGTGACGTATTTACCGCACTTGCCGCTGTCGACGACGTCCGCGGCGAAAGCGCCGGCGGGCGCATGGCGATAATCATTACCACAGACAGAATGACGGCAAGAACCTTGATTTTTGTTGTCATAAAACCCTCCGAAATGTGTAATGGCAGTCTGTTTCCTCAATCCTAACACAAAAAAATTCAAAAATCAACACTAATAACTTAATATTTACCTATGGCTTTCTGATAATTTTAAGCAATAAATGTCATTATAATATCGGAGGTGACAGTTATGGCTGTTGATTACGCGCTCATCGGCGCGAGGATCAAGAAACAGCGCAGGGCGGCGGGGCTCACGCAGGAACAGCTTTCGGAGCGGCTGTACGTCAGCCCGGGCTACGTCAGTCAGATCGAGCGCGGCATTGCGAAGGCGAATCTCGATATGCTGTCGAGTATCTGCGCGCAGATCGGCTGTGATCTGACTTACCTTTTCGTCGGCGTAACGGTCGAGCGTGGGACCTACCTCGACGACGAGCTGACAGAGCGCTGGGGCCGGATGAGCCCGGAGCAAAAGCAAAAGGCGCTGAAGATCATAGATATCCTCAACGAAAACAAATAACGCCGCCGGCAAAGGACCGGCGGCGCGATTTTTTTAACGGATACTGAAAGCTATAGTTTCGGAATGAATGATCCCGGCGGGTACGGGCGAAGCCCGTCATCCGTACGCCGCAGGCGTATATCACATCCGGAGGATATATCATACGCGAAAGCGTATTTCACCCGTTCCGGAAGGAACGGATTTCATTGCTTGAAGCGCTTCAAACGCTTCAAGCCACGGTGAGCGTCTTCACCGCGTCCTTATACACCCTCGAAAAGCCCGCGGTGCAGGTGATAGCGGCGCGCTCGATCTGTCTGTCGATGAGCCTGTCGTAGTCCGTCACGACGCCGCCCGAGCAGATCTTTTCGAGCGCGGCGGAGGAGTCGAGTCCGATGATCCTGCCGCTTCCGGCGGCGGACGACCTGATGACGCGCGCGCCGAAGGGGGTGATCATCACGCCTTTGTCGCGGAACGTTACGCCGCCGTTCGAGGTCCTGAACTCCGAAAGCGCGAGCATCTGCTCCATAAGGTCGGGCGGGACGATGAGCCTGTCCATATTGAAGCCGTCGAAGCTGTTCCAGAGCTTGAGAAGGTCCTCGTAGGCGAGAGAGGAGCCCGCGGAGGGGACGTCCTCCGGCTCGTCGCCGGTCTCGCCTATGAGGGCGGCGACCGCGTCCGCGAACTGCGAGCGCGCGATATATGCGCCTATCCTGCGCAGGGCGAGCGTGAACTCGTCTATCCTCTGATATCTGAGCGCCTCGTAGGACGCGGTGAGCATCCTGCCGCGCTTGCGCAGGTCGACCACTTTGTCGCTCAGGGTGACGGTCGTTTCGGGGATGAACGCGCCCTCCGCCACGTCCTTGAGCTCCATCGCGTCTTCCGTTTCCGCGCGGGAAAAGCTGCGGTAGACGGGGCTGTCGATATTCACCGTCGCGGCGAGTATGCTGTCGAGCGCCTCGCCGTCGCGGATGCCGCGCTCGACCGAGCGGGCGACGTATTCGGGGAACAGGACGCTGCTGTCCGAGGTCGAGAAGAATTTTTCGACCCTGTCGCTGTCCCTGCCCGAGGTCTTTATGCCGAAGCGGCGCAGCTGACGCTGGAAGGCGTCCGTCTTTTCGAGCCTGGTGCCTCTGTAGTTCTCCGAGGGGTCCGCCTTTTCGAGATTGGCGGTCAGTCCCGCGCCGGAGTAAAGTCCCTTTTCGAGTCTGATGTCGTCAAAAGCCATTTCGAATGCCTCCTTACATTATGAATCCGATCTTGCCGTTGTCCGAACGGACGACGAATATCTCTCTGCCCGTTTCGCTTTCGTCGAGAGCGCCGTCCGCGAACGCGACGCGGTGAAAGCCGGCCGCGAGGGCCGCCTCCGTCTCGGCGTAGCCGCTCACCTGCACGCAGGCGACGCCGTCCTTCTCGCTCACGAGCGAGCCGATGAACACGTCGCCGTCGTCGATCGCCTCGTCGACGGTACTGTCGGCGGTCAGCTTGACGAGCGTGCCGGGGGATGCTCCTTCGAGCCCCTCTGCGGCGATGAACGTGAGGAAGTTCGCGTTGAACCCTTCAAATGATATCTTCATTTTCTTCTCCTTTCGGTTTTAAATCAGATAGTCGCGGTCGTCGCCGGAAACGTTACCGGCGGCGGTCTGCGGCGCGCCCGTCGCGTACTTCGAGAACGCCTCGGTGAGCTCCTCTATCTCGGAGCACGAGAGCCTGTCGGCGATACGCGCGACGGTCTTTACCGGCACCGAGGGCAGAGCGGCGGCGGCGAGGGCGCAGAGCTCCTTCGCGAGGCGCTTGCGGTACCTTTCGCCGTCCGCGGCAGCCGTTTTGAGACGCTCGGCGCAGCCGTCCGGCGCGTTTACCGCGCCCGCGCTCTTGGTCACGCCCGCCGCCTTCTGCGCGGGGACGGCGACGAAGGACCATTCGTAGGCGTCCGTCGGCTCGGACAGCACCCGCGCGCAGACCTCGCCGTCGTACTCCACTCCCGGTATGTGACGGCAGCCGCCGGAGCCGAGATCCGCGCCGCAGACGGAGCAGACGCTCCTGCCCATCGCGCAGCAGACGCTGACCTCCTTTTTGATGCCGCCCTCTATCTCGCGGATCAACTGTTCGTTCTCCGGCGTCCTGAGGGTATAGCACTTCGCGCGCAGCCTCGCGTAGGGCTCGCCGGCGCTGTTCGTCCTGCCCGGGACGGTCTCGACCCGCGTATCGTACACGCGGCATTTCTGATTGCCGCTGCGCGGGTCGTGGTCGAATATCCCGCTCACGCCCTTGTAGAGCTCCGCGAGCCCCGCCAGAGCTTCCGCCGTGAAGCGGTCGCCGTCCCTGTCCGTTTCGTTGTCGCACAGCGTCACCGAGAAGGCGTAGACGTCTTCCGCGGTGAGCTTCGCGCTGCTGTACGAATTGATAAGACGCATGTCGTTATCCGTTATGTCCATCTTTTCCTCCTTTTTATCCTCTGCCGCCGTTTTGCGCCAGCCTGTCGTAGTACGCCGCCTTCGCTTCCGAAAGCCTGTCCTGCAGCGTTATCTCGTCCCAGACCACCTCCGGGACGGCGGACGAGCCGAGACTGCGCAGGACGAACGCCGCTATCTTCTCTATGACCGGCGTCAGCAGCGTGCGGTAATTCTCAAGCTCCGTCGTCAGCAGGTCGGTCTGCAGCGAAGCCATACGCTCGGTCGTCGACCACGACAGCCCGAGCAAAAACGGCGGCACGCCGGTCTTGGCGACTATCTGCTCGAGAAGCTGCCTCACCGGCGCCTCGACGTCCGGCTCCTTCGAGTCCGCGCCTATCGTGCTGACCTTGACGTCGCCCACACAGATGAAGTCCCGCACCGTGTCGGAGCTCATCGCCTGCGACCAGCCCTCCGCGAGCGTGCGCGCGAGGCTCTCCGCCGATTCTCCGCCGCTTTCGTCCGCGCCGCAGCTCACGCAGTAGCGCACGTTGCCGGTACGGCGGCGGTTTTTTTCTATCATCTCGAATATGGTCCCCAGCGTGCCGCAGTATTCGGCGAGCCCCTCGGTCAGCGGTCTGCCGCGTATCTCTCCCGCGGCGGGCGACAGAGCCGTCATGAACATCAGCTCCGGCCTGCTCACGGGCGTCATGTCCGCCGCCCTTATGAACTCCGTGCGGCAGGGGTCGCCGTCCGGTCTTCTGAGCACTACGTCGCCCGCGGGCACGAGCCACAGCCCGACGCCCTTCGGGGAGGGGACTATCTCGCCGACGGCGGTCCCTGTAGTCAGCAGCTCGTCGAAATAGCGGCAGATGAACGACCGCAGACCGACGGAGCCGGAGCCCTGCGGCAGCCCGGCAAGTATGCTGTCGAAGCGCTCTTTTACCGCGGGATCCGGGCAGTTGACCGTGAATCCGACCGTGAGGTTAACGAGCCTGCCTATCGCCGCCCCGATGATCGGCACGCGCGAGCGCAGCAGCTCGCAGGACGCCGGCGAACGGCCCGACACGGCGTACGCGTCCGGTCCCGCCGGCCTCGTCTGCGCCCTCGCGGACGCTCCCGCGGCGTTCTTTTTCTTTCTCATCCTCATCACCTATCCTTTCCGCCTTCCGCGCCGAGAGCGAAAACTCCCCGTTCCCGGCGGTAAAGGCAGGTCTCGGTAAAGTACCTTATATCGTCCATCGCGTGATCGTTCTTTTTTATCGGAACGTCGCGCGCGGAGTCGGGCGTCCAGCTGTAAAGCGCGAATTCCCTTATCGCGTTCGCGCACCCGGGGCAGATGACTATCCGCCCGCTTCGCAGCGCCTCGCTGACGTGCCTTATGCCGTCCGCGACGCTGTTCACGGCTGGCACCGCGCGGAAGCGTCCGTGTTTTCTCACGCAGGCGATGAACGACGCCGCGCTCGGGTCGATTATCACCTCGCCGACGTTTTCGCCCGCGCAAAGCTTCTCAAGAGCCGCGTAGTATTCCTCGTCCGTGCGCTGCGTTCCCTCCGTCGCGGAGTCGAACCAGTACTCCCTCACGCGGTACCACACGCCGCCGCAAAGCGACCAGAGCCCCATCGACGTCGGGTTGACCGTCCCGTAATCGCAGGAAACGACCGACCTTTCGGCTTTTTCCGGTTTTCCCGCTTTTTTCGGGTAAGGCCTTATATTGCCCTCGCCGAAGCCCGGGTAGACCAGCCCCTCCGCCACCGCCCACTCGCCGAGTATGAACCTGCGGTAGAACACGCCGGTATACATCGAGCGGTACCGCGCCTTGACCTCCTCGGTCAGCGACGGGTTGTCGTCCATCGTAAAGGTCAGGTGCAGGCAGTTCTTCGCCTCCTTTTTGAGTATCCACTCCCGTCGGAACCAGTGCTCCGGGCTGTCCGGATTGCAGTTGAACCAGAGCCTCGCGTCGGGGTGCGAGCAGCGCGCCGCCGTCTGCTCCGCGAACTCCCTGTTCATCACGGCGACCTCGTCAAGCAGCGCGCCGCAGAGCGTCATGCCCTGTATGTGCGCCGCCGACGAGCGGTCGCGGCCGCCGAAGCAGTAGTAGCGGTTGCTCACGCCGCCGCGCGATATGACGATACAGTTCTCCGACAGCTTTTCGCCGCAGCTGAATCCCAGCCCCTCGAGCAGGGGCAGCAGGGGAGTCACGATATTGCGCCGCAGGGCGGTTATCGTGTGGCCGCAGAGCGCGAAGGTTCCGCCGTCGAAGCCCGTCATGCTCCACAGTATGAACGACAGCGACATGCACAGCGTTTTGCCCGACCGGACCGCGCCGTCGCAGATTATGCCGACGCGGCTTTTGTCGGGGCTCCCGGGCGTCCACCAGCGCATGACGCGCAGCTGCTTTTCGGAGAAGGGCTCAAGCCTTATCATTGCCGCCCAGCGCCGCCAGCAGCGCCTTCATGCCCTCGCCGTCGTCGGCAGGCAGAGCGCACAGCACCTGCAGCGCCTTGATCCTGTCGACGAATTTCATCTCCATACCGCCGTCCTTCTGTACCTTTACCGATTCGAGGCAGGCAAGGTCCGACGCCTCTATCATCTCGTCCGTGACGTCGCCGGCGAACAGCAGCTTGACCGCGTCGCCGACCGATCCCGAGGCTATCTCCACGAGCCCCGTCCTCGGGTCGTATTTCTTCTTTCTTTTTCGTTTCGTTTTCATACGTTCCTCTTCCTTCCGCAGACCTTCAAAAACGGCGTCGCCGTCATATCGCCCCCGCGGTATACAGCAGTGCCGTCTGCCTGACCGAATCCGCCGTCCGGCTGTACGCGGTCCGCGTGAGTCTGACCGCGCTCACGCCGCGGGCGGGGTCGGCGCACATCGCCGTCACGACTCTGTCCAGAGCGGACCTCGTCAGCGTCCCTCCCGCGCTCCGGGGCGCGTATGCCGTCACGCTCACGACGACCTCTCCGGTCATCGCGCCGCCCGAAGCGGCGAGGCTCGCCGACTCGACCCCGAAGACCACCGTCGCCTTGATGAGCGGCTTGCTCATCAGCGTGCCGGGGTATTCCGCCGTGAAATCGCAGTCCGAAAAGGAGCTGTCCGATGAAAAATCCGCCGCGAGAGTTTCGGGCAGATCGCTTATGAAGCTCATTACGTTTTCCTCCTTACGTCACGTCGCGCAGGACCGCCCAGACGTAGGCGGGCTGTCCGCCGAAGTATACGGGCTCCGCCTTTTCGACCGAATAAAGCTTTGTGCCGCACCGCAGGAATACCGTCTCGCTCCTTTCCGGCAGCTCGTCGGAGGGTCCGATATACCTGAACCAGCTGTTTTCGCTCCTGCCCGCGGGGGTGGGCTCGCCGCTCATATACATCTTGTTTTTGTACCTGAGCGGCTCGACGAGCGCGTACCACGCCCCGCCGCCGTCCGTGCGCTCTATCCGTCTGCCGTATTTGCGGCAGTATTCCGCGACCGTTCCCGCCAGGTCCATATCTACACCGATATGAACGCGACGCCGGAGCGGAACTTGTCGGCGCACGTCCTTTCAAGACTGCGTATGAGCCCGGCGAGCGATTCTATCCTCGTGTCGCCCTCGGTCCTGACCGTCACGTCGCCCAGGGTCACGCTGCGCGGCTCGTCGGATCGGTATCCGCCCGAAAGAGCGAAATACGCGATGTATGCCGCGGTCAGGAATTCCTCGACGCCGCCCGCCGCCGTCGGATCCCGCAGCTTTTCCTCGACGCTGTCGGTCACGGCGTCCGCTATCTCCGCGCAGCGGGCGGTCTCCTCCCCGCTCTCGCAGAACATGGTGCCGTACAGCGCGGCTATCCGTTCTCTGTCCAAATATGATTCCTCCTTTTATCCCGTTTGTCCGTCCGGGCAAACATAACGCTTCACCCGAAGAGCGAAATACAGACCGCCCGCGGGGCGAAAAGACGCAAAAAAATAAGCCCCGCTCGTTTTCGGGCTTATATTTTTCCCGCTCATCGGGGCGCGTCGTGTTCGCTTCTGATTTAATTGTAGCATACAAATTTCGTGTTGTCAATATAATACGAATATATATTCGTATAAAAATGACCGGATCGACAGATTATCGGGCTGTACTTGACAAACTTCCACGGGTGAAATATAATGTTATTAAATATCAAAGTGAGAATTATAAGTCGTTTCATGGGAGGAGTTTTTTAAATGACGTACGAATACACGAAACGGGGATGGCGCAGGGCTTTGTCAACGGTCCTTTGCGTCCTCCTCGTCATGACCTCGCTGCCGCTCGTTATGTTCGGCACGGCGCCCGGCGCAAAGGCGTACTCCACGTTCTCGAAGCCTTACTCGACGGAGTATTATTACGCAAGCGGCACGCAATTCATTGAGTCGCTTTGCGTAGGCTGGGACGGCGATAAAATGAGTACAATCAGCAGTCAGATGAGGGATGCCGGCTGGACTCCTGTATCGAATTTTACTGATATGATGGCGGGCTGGGGCAGCAAGGCTGATTACATCGGCGTCGGATATAAGACGACGACCGACCCGACGAAGGCTCTGACGGATATCGAATTCTGGGACTCCGACAACGGGCACAACAACTACAGTTATCATAATAATCAGGGCAGCTGGCCGGGCGACCACACAGCAACTGATACCTGCAACGGCACTTCTGCGACCGGCGTAAAGGACGCGAATACGGGTATCGTATTCTTCCGCGTCGGCGGCTCGCCCATGACGGCTTACAGCAGGGACGGCATCGTTGATTTCTTTAGAGGTTTCGGAAGCGGTTACGGCAACGAATACCTCTGCGCGACAAAAAACCGCGCCGCCGGCGCCGCGATTACCGCGGTCAACTGCTTCTCGGGCACAAGCTCGGGCTGGACCATGGCGACCTGCCTTGCCCGCGGATGCGGCGCGCACAGTTCCGCTCACGGTAAATCTACCCGTTACGTCGGATATCAGCGTCTGACCACCACGGTCAACTCCGATACCCTGAGGTCGAATTACTCGGCGCTTCTCGCGAAGTACAATCAGATCTCATACTATACCTATCCCTCTACCACAAAAGCAAATATCGAGGCCGCCCTCAATACCGCTCAGTCGATACTTTCGGACCTCAACGACGGCTACACGACCTCCAATCAGACCGCGATCAACAACGCGGCGAACGCCTGCGCCACGCAGAGCAATTATATGTCCGTCATCGCGCCGAGGATAGTCCGCGGCACGTGGGTCAGGGACGGCGCCTCGGGCTACTACGTTTACGTTTACGCCGACAATAACGGCGGCGCTCCGCTTTCCCGCGTTCAGTTCCCGTCCTGGACGAACCTCAACGGTCAGGACGATATACAGTCGAACTGGCCGAGCAACTCGGCTGCCTCCGGCACCTCCGGCAGCTGGACGGTCGGCGGCAGCACGTATAACTACCGCTATTACGTAGCGGTCAGCTCACATAATAACGAATACGTCGGTTACAATACCCACGTCTACGCTTACAATACCATGGGCAGCAGCGTATGCGGCTACACCATGAGCATGAATTTCGACTATACCGTCGCATACTCCGGCAACGGCGCGACGGGCGGGTCGACTGCCAATCAGACAGTCAACTACGGCGCGCAGACCGCGATAAACAATAACGGCTTCACAAGAGCCTACACCGTTACCTATAACTATAACGGCAACGGTCAGTCAAACTCTTCAACAACCGCGAGCTATTCCTTCGCCGGCTGGAGCGGCAGTACTTCAAGCCCCGGTTACCTCGTCAACGACGCGACCGAGCGCAGCGGCACGGGCGGCGCGAACGGTTATACCGATTTCGCGCAGTGGACGGTGGCGCAGCCCTTCGTCGCGGGCGAGGAATACACGCTCGAGTTCGACGCCTACGGTTCCGGCACTCTCATCAACTACTTCTACGGAGCGAGCGGATATCTCGCGTGCGCGAAGGCGGTCAGCTCCAACGGCCGTACGAGCACGGGCGGCGACGGCAATATCACCGCCACGATGACCGGCAGCTGGGTCCACTACAAGATAGTCTGGACGCTCGGATCCTCCGGCAACGCCTCGGTCAACAAATACGTCCTGTTCCGCGCGAATCAGGGCACCGGCAACGTCATCCACGCCAAGAACGTCAAGTTCTATCAGAGCAAATTCGTGAACGGCTCCCGTATGCTCAACCTCGCCACTGCCGGTACGTATACCATGACGGCGCAGTGGAACCCCGCTTCCGTCACTCTTCCCACGCCGAACGCCCGCACGGGCTACAAGTTCGGCGGCTGGTACAGCGGCTCGACGAAGATCGGCAACGCCGGCGCGAGCTACACTCCGACCGCGAATATCACGCTCACCGCGAACTGGACGCCGATAGCGTATACCGTCGCGTACAACGGCAACGGGGCGACGGGCGGCTCGACGGCGAGCTCGGCGCACACCTACGGCGTCGCGAAGAACCTGACGGCGAACGGCTTCACGAGAGCGTACACCGTCACGTATAACTACAACGGCAGCGGCACGGCGGATACGACCGCCACCGCGACGTACTCGTTCGCCGGCTGGAATACCAACAGCGGCGGGACGGGCGCGAACTACTCCAATTCGCAGTCCGTCAGCAATCTGTCCTCCACGGACGGCGCGACGGTCACGCTTTACGCCAAGTGGAACAGCGCTTCCGTCACGCTCCCGACCCCGACCCGCGAGGGCTACACCTTCGCCGGCTGGTATAACGGTTCGACCAAGGTCGGCGACGGCGGCGCGAGCTTTATCCCCACCGCCAACGTGACGCTCACCGCGAAGTGGACGGTCAATCAGTATTCCGTCGGCTACGCGCAGGGCACCGCGACGGGCGGAACGCTCCCGGCGAATCAGACGGCGGACTACGGCTCGACGGTAACGCTCGGGACGAACGCTATGACGAAGAGCGAGACGGACGACGCCGTCTACACCGTGACGTACGACTACAATGGCAGCGGTGACGCGAATACCTCGGCGACGACGTACCTCAAGAGGACGTATACGGCGTACGGCTGGACGAAGACCTCCGGAAGCCAGACGAGGGACTACGCCGACGGCGAGCAGTACACCGTCCCGGCGGGAAATATCACGCTTTATCCCTGCTTCAAGCAGAGCACCCGCTACACCTCGACGACCCTTCCGTCCCCGGCGCGCGAGGGATATACCTTCACCGGATGGTACGACGGCGAGACGAGAGTCGGCGGCGCGGGCGACAGCTATACCCCGACCGCCGGCGTGACCCTTAAAGCCGGCTGGAGCGCGAACGAATACACGGTAACGCTCGACCAGCAGGGCGCGACGACCGAGGGCACGACCTTCGTCACCGCTGCCTACGACGCGGCGATGCCCGCGATCACCGTTCCCGCCCGCACGGGCTACGTGTTCGGCGGCTTCTTCTCCGAAGCGAACGGCGCGGGCACGGTATACTACGACGAAAACGGCGCGTCCAAGAATAACTGGAACGGGACCGCCGATACGACGCTGTACGCCTACTGGGTAGCCAATCCGTACTACCTGCACTTCGAGCCCAACGGCGGCAGCGGCGATATGAGCAATCAGAAGCTCACCTACGACGTAGAGGAGAACATCACCGCCAACGCGTTCGAAAAGACCGCGAACGTCACATACGACTACAAAGGCGGCGCCGGAGACAAGACGGGCGAGACCGTAACGCTCGTCTTCGCGAACTGGGCGACGAACTCCGACGGTTCGGGCGATACGTATACCGACGGTCAGCCCGTCAAGAACCTCGCCTCCAAGAAGGACGCGGTCATCAGCCTTTATGCGCAGTGGAACGGCGTGAACGTCACCCTTCCCGCGGCCTCCCGCGCGGGCTATGACTTCGCGGGCTGGTACGCCGGCGAGGATAAGATAGAGGGCGATACTTACACCGTGACCGGAGCGGTCACGCTTACCGCCCATTGGACGGCGCACACCTACACCGTCGCCTTTGACGGCAATCAGGGCTCCGGCGCTACTCCGGTAACGGGCGAGACCGCTTCCGTCACCTTCACCTATGACGGTGGAGCCAACGTCCTTACCGCCAACGGCTTCGCCAGAGCCGGCTACGACTTCCTCGGTTGGGCTCTCGATCCCGCCGCGGCGGCTCCGACCTACACCGACGGTAAGACCGTGGGCGATAACCTCGCCTCCGCTCAGGGCGCGTCCGTGACGCTCTACGCCGTCTGGAACGCTCTCGAGCAGACCAATAACTACTCCGGCGCGACCTCCGAAGGCTCCGCGATCGTTACCGGACCGACCGACTCCACCGTCACGCTCGGCGACGCCGATCCCAAGATCGGCTATACCTTCAGAGGCTGGTACCTCACTGCCGACTTCTCGGGCGAGCCCGTCACCTCTATCGTTATCCCCGCGGGCGGCGCGACCGTCTACGCCAAGTGGGAAGCCAATAAGTATGCCGTGACCTTCGTCTCCGCGACCGAGGCTCCCGAATACACCACCGAAGGCTCGACCTCCGCAACGGCTACCTATGACTCCGCTATGCCGGAGATCACCCTCCCGACCCGTACCGGCTACACCTTCGCCGGCTTCGCGGACAAAAACGGCACGCTCTACTACAACGCCAACGGCTCCTCCGCAAAGAACTACGACGTCGCCGACGTTACGACCCTGTACGCGGTCTGGACCGCGAACGAGGATACGGCGTATACCGTCAAGCACTACAAGCAGGACCTTAACGCCGATACCTATACTCTCGCCGATACTGACGAGATCACCGGCACGTCCGATACGACGGTCACCGCCGAAGTCAGGAGCTACGCCGGCTTCACGGCTCCCGATCAGACGACCGTGTTCATCAAGCCCGACGGCTCCGCCGTTCTCGAGTACAGATACACGAGAAACAGCTACACCCTGACGGTAGTCCCCGCGGGCGACAGCTTCGACGGCGAGACCTCAGTCACGAGGCAGTACGAGGATACCTACGTTATCACCGCGGTCCCGGACAAGACCGGCTACGGCTTCGACAGCTGGAGCAAGACGGCGGGCGAGGGCAGCCTTGACGGCAATACCTACACGTTCGGCGCCGGCGACGGCACCGTCACCGCTGTCTATACTCCCAATAACTACACCGTCCGCTTCAACTCCAACAACGGCGACGGACTCACCTCCGAGCAGATTCTTACCTACGACGCTCCCGAGGCTCTTGACCGCAACAGCTTCTCGAAGAGCGTCACCGCGAGCTTCGACTACAACATCGGAACGGGCTCGCCGGAGCAGATGACGCTCGACGCGTTCACCTTCACGGGCTGGAACACCGCGGCTGACGGCAGCGGCGACGGCTACGGCAACGGCGCGGAGGTCGTCAACCTCTCTACCGGCGCGGATGTCGAGCTCTACGCTCAGTGGACGACCACAACGATAGATATGCCCGAGACCTCCCGTACCGGCTACGACCTTGACGGCTGGTACGAGGGAGAGAACAAGGTCGAAGGCGCTTACACCGTTACCGGCGACGTTTCGTTCGAGGCGCGCTGGACGGCGCACACCTACACGGTCGCTTTCGACGGCAACCGGGGCGCGGGCGCGACGCCCGTGACGGGCTCTACCGCTTCCGCCGACTTCACGTATGACGGCGAGGCGAATATACTTACCGCGAACGGCTTCGAAAGAGCCGGCTACGACTTCCTCGGCTGGTCGACCGATCCCGCGGCGACAGCCGCCGATTACACGGACGGTCAGAACGTAAATGACGGCCTCTACGCCGGCAAGGGCGCGACTGTGACTCTTTACGCGGTGTGGCAGGCTCTCGAGCAGACCAACAGCTACGAGGGCGCGACATCTGACGGAGCCGCCGTGTTCACAGGCGCTACCGACTCGACCGTCACGCTCGGCGAGCCCGACGCGAAGACGGGCTACACGTTCGGCGGCTGGTACAGGAA